>NZ_JBEZUP010000026.1:0-113643 GCF_040636485.1 Streptomyces sp. NPDC038707 | reverse complement strand
AAGCCATGAAGATGGAACAGCCCCTCAACGCCCACAAATCCGGCACCATCAAGGGCCTCACCGCCGAAGTCGGCGCCTCCCTCACCTCCGGCGCCACCCTCTGCGAGATCAAGGACTGACATACATCGCGACATGACGCCGCACGCCGGCGGATCCGCCACCAGGGACACGTGACAGATCCGCCGGCACCGAGGACGTGTGCGGTCGCCCTCGAGCCGCCCGACACACCGCAGCGGAGTGGTGCATCTGGGAACCTCCCTCGTTCCGGCAGCACTTCATCATGGCGGGTCATACACCCGCCGATGAAATACCTGTTCATGATGGCGACATGCCCCATGTCGATGGCACAAGCATGTGGGTAGGGCGTCGCGCGGTTCGCGGGCACGTGTCATGGGCTGCCGAGTGCGGACCGCCATGCGCCCCGCACATGATGACATCAGGATTCTCTATTGTCCCCGGCCCCACATCAGCGGACATGATGATGCAGCGGCGGCTGCGCACGGCGCGCCGCACCGCCGGGGGACCGCCGGCCGCTCCCGCGACCGTATGCGGGCCGTCGGACTCGGACGATCCGTGCTCAGAGCCGGTTCCCGAGACAGTCGTTGAGGAGAGGTCATGCACGTTCCCGGAAGCGGACTCGGCCCCTATGTGGAGTCATGGAGTCCCGGAGCGGTCGACGAGGACGACGTCCTGTCCCCGGCCCCGGTCGCCGCGTTGTCGGCACTGTTGGACGAGCCGGAGCCGGTCGCGGCGGCCGGTGATCCACTGCCCCCGCTGTGGCACTGGCTGTACTTCTTGCACTGGCCGGCGCAGCACCGGCTCGGTGTGGACGGGCATCCGGAGCACGGTCACTTCCTGCCGCCCATTCCCCAGCGGCAACGGATGTTCGCCGGCGGGCGCTGCGAGATCACGGCACCGTTGCGCGTGGGTGCCCCCGCCCGGCGGACGAGCAGCCTGAGCGCCGTGACGACGAAGCAGGGCTCGTCTGGGGAGCTGCTGTTCGTCACCGTACGCAGCGAGTACACGCAGGGCGGGCGCATCTGCCTCGTGGAGGAACAGGACATCGTCTACCGGTCGGGGCGCGGCGCGGCACAGCACCCGGCGGACATCGACACCGTGAGCGAGCCCCGGTCGCGGGACGTCTGGCAGCTCCCTCTGCGAACGGACCCCCGCCTGCTGTTCCGGTTCAGCGCCGTCACCGCGAACGCGCATCGCATCCACTACGACGCACCGTACGCCTGGGGCGAGGAGGGGTACCCGGATCTCGTGGTGCACGGCCCGCTGCTCGTGCTGACCATGCTGGAGCTGGTGCGCCGCAATGCCTCCCGCCCGGTGGGGTCCGTGACGTACCGGCTGCGCCGGCCGGCCTTCGCGGGTGAGCGGCTGCTGGCGACCGGTGTACCCACGGACCGTGACGCGACCCTGCGCGTCGCCACCCACCGCGAGGAGCGCCACGCCACGGCGGAGGTGACGTTCACGTGACTCTGACCAGGAGCACGCTGGAGACCGCCCGCAGCTTCCTCTTCGTCCCCGGGCACCGTCCGGACCGGTTCGACAAGGCGGCCTCGGCCGGGGCGGACGTGGTGATCATCGACCTGGAGGACGCCGTCGCGGCCCAGGACAAGGAGCGTTCGCGCGAGAACGTGGCCGCCTGGCTCGGCGCGGGCAACAGTGCCGTGGTGAGGATCAATCCACCCGGAACCGCGTGGAGCGACGCCGATCTCGAAGTGGCGTCCCGATACGGCGCTCCGGTGATGGTGCCCAAGGCGGAGGACCCGTCCGTGCTGGCGGAGCTGGCCTGCCGGGCGGCCGACGAGTGCCTGCTGCTGCCGCTCATCGAGACGGCCGCAGGCGTGGAGCGGGCCGTGGAGGTGTGCGCCACGGCCGGTGCCGTTCGCGTCGCCTTCGGCAACGCCGACCTCGCCGGTCAGCTCGGCATCGCCCACGACGACCACGTGGCGCTGACGTACGCGCGTTCCCGGATGGTGTCCGCGTCGGCCGCCGCGGGCCTGTGCCCGCCGGTCGACGGTGTCACCACCAACGTGAAGGACACGGACGTCCTCACCGCGGACGTCCTGCACGCCCGCCGTCTGGGGTTCACCGCGAAGCTGTGCGTCCACCCCGGTCAGATCGCCACGGTGACGGCCCACTTCTCCCCCACCGAGAGCGAACTGCGGTGGGCGCGCGGGGTGATCGACGCCGGGGAGTCGGTGACGGTGATCGACGGACAGATGATCGACAGGCCGGTACTGGACCGTGCCCGGCGCATTCTCGCCGCCGCGGGCTCCATCGTGTAGGGGCGGACCGGCAGGACACGGCACGGCACGGCGGAGGCCGGCGGCGCAGGCGCGCCGCCGGCCTCCGCCGTGCCGTCCGTCACACGCGGCACACAGCCCCCCGAGGGGTTTGCTGTACATTACACGTAGATGCATAATGGGGTTATGCACAAGCGTAGGACGGACTCCGCACCCCAGCCCGTGCCCTCCGAGGAACTGATGCTCGCCGTGGAGCAGTTGGTCCGCTACGTACGCCGCAGCACCCACGCCGGAGGCCTGAGCACCGCCGCCTCGTCCGCCCTCGGCCGGCTCGGCAGCGAGGGTCCGCAACGGCTCACCGAGCTGGCCCGCGCCGAGAACGTCTCCCAGCCGAACATGACCCAGCTCGTCACCCGCATGGAGCGGGCCGGACTGGTGCGGCGCACCGCCGACCAGTCCGACGGCCGGGGCGTTCTGGTGGCGGCGACCGACACCGGTCTGCAGGTGTTCCGGCAGCGGCGGGCCGAGCGCGCCGACGCGCTGCGGCAGTTGGTCGAACAGCTCTCGGAGCCGGAGCAGGAGGCGGTGCGCATCGCGCTGCCGGCCCTGTCCCGCGCCGTCCAGGACCGCGCCCTCCAGGACCGCGCCGTCCGGGAGCGCGGGGTGCGGTCCTGACCCCCGGGACCCGCTCACGCGGCACCCACCCCGTGCCCCAGGGCGCGTCCCGGGCCCATCCCCGATCCACCATCCCCGTCACCACAATGACTGGAGAGAAGCGGCAATGAGTACACCGCATGGAGGGGCAGCCAGCCCCTTCAAGCAGCCGAAGGCCGTCTGGGCCGTGGCGTTCGCCTGCGTGATCTCGTTCATGGGCATCGGACTCGTCGACCCGATCCTGCCCGCCCTGGCCGAGAGCCTGCACGCCACGCCGAGCCAGGTCTCACTGCTGTTCAGCAGCTACCTGATCGTCACCGCCGTGGCGATGCTGTTCGTCGGCTGGTTCGCCAGCCGGTTCGGCGCCAAGCGCACCCTCGTCATAGGCCTGGCCGTCATCGTCGTCTTCGCCGCCCTGGCCGGCGCCACCGACTCCATCGGCGGCATCGTCGGCTTCCGGGCGGGCTGGGGCCTTGGCAACGCCCTGTTCATCGCCACCTCCCTGGCCGTGATCGTCGCCTCCGCCAGCGGCGGTTTCGCCGGTGCGATCATCCTGTACGAGACCGCGCTCGGCCTCGGTATCGCCGTCGGCCCGCTGCTCGGCGGCGAGCTGGGCGCCATCAGCTGGCGCGGCCCGTTCTTCGGTGTCGCCGTCCTCATGGCCGTCGCGCTGGCCGCCACCCTCCTCTTCGTTCCCTCGCTGCCCAAGCCGGAGCGCCCCACCTCTCCCCTTGCCCCGCTCAAGGCGCTGCGCCACCGCGGCCTGCTGACCATGGGCATCATGGCCCTGCTGTACAACTGGGGCTTCTTCACCATGCTCGGCTACGCGCCGTACCCGATGAGGCTGAGCGCCCATCAGCTCGGACTGGTCTTCACCGGCTGGGGCCTGCTGGTCGCCGCCTTCAGCGTCTTCTTCGCCCCCCGTCTGCAGGCCCGGTACGGCACCGCCCCGGTCCTCTACGCCAACCTGCTGGGTCTCGGCGCCGTCATGGCGGTCATCGCCGTCGGCGTGGCCACCCCCACCACCGTCATCGTCGCGGTCATCGTCAGCGGCGCGTTCATCGGCATCAACAACACCCTGACCACGCAGGCCGTCATGCTCGTCTCCCCGGTCGAGCGCCCGGTGGCCTCCTCCGCGTACGGCTTCCTGCGCTTCATCGGCGGTGGCCTGGCACCCTACGTCGCCGGCAAGCTCGCCGACTCCACCGACCTGAGCGTCCCCTTCTACGTCGGCGCCGCCACCTTCCTGCTCGCCATCCCGGTGCTGGCCAGCGGGCACCGGCTGCTCCGGCGGGCAGAGCAGCACACGGGCGAGGCCGAGGTCGTGGAGCCGTCGCTCACCGCCGTCGGCGCGCCCGTCCCCACCGGTGTACCGCCCGTCATCGTCGCGGTCGGCGACCACGACCGGGCCGGGGCCATCGTCGACGCCGCCGCCAAGATCGCCCGTGACACGGGCAGCCCGCTGGAGGTCGTGCACGTCCAGCAGACCGCCGTCGTCGAGGAGCAGGCCGTCGACGCCGAGTCCGGCGACCAGGCCAGGGCCGCCGTCACCGCCCATCTCGACCGGCTCGCCGCCGGCGGCGTGGCGGCCACCGGCCAGATCCTGACCAGCGTCGGCGACCATGCCGCCGCCGGCCGCGCCCTGGCCCGGCACGCCGCGGACGTCCACGCCCGTGCGGTCGCCGTGGGCCGCTCGCCCCGGGGTCCGGTCGCGCAGTTCACCGACGGCAGCTTCACCACCGCGCTCGCCCACACCGCCGACTGCACCGTCGTCCTCGTCGACGCCGGGCACACGCCCCGCCGGCTGACGAAGGACAGCCTGGCGGAGCTGCGCGGCAGCGCGGCCTGATCCCGGTCTCCTCCCACGTCCGCGGGCCGGTGCGCACCTCGTGCGCCACGGTCCGCGGACGTACCCGTGCCGGTGCGGCGTCACACGGCCGGCCCGGGGGGCCGTCCCTGCCGTGATCGTGAGGTCGCTCCGCCGGGGCATCGGGCGGGGCCTTCCCTGTCCAGGAACTTGGACATGCGCCTGGCCGAATCCTCGGCACAGTGGGTGCGCCGGGGCCCGACGACACGAAGCCGGGTGCCGGTGCGCGAGGGCGCGGGTCCCGTGCGGCCCGCGGCCTGGAACCCGAACTGATGGCATGAGGTGATCGCCGTGACGACCGTCGAGGATGTCCGCCCCGGTCCTCCGCTCCGCGCTCCGAGCGGAGCGGTCCGTGGTTCCCCGGCCTCCGCCGGCCGAAACCCTGGGACACGGACGGCCGCGATGTAGGTGTGTCATGGCCGGACGGCCACATGTGGCATGCACCGGAGCCCGACGAGCACCAGGTGTGTGCCCTCACGGGGCTCACCGGTCGGCAGGCCCGACACATGTGTCCACCCCTCGCGTATTCCCTGTCGGCCGCCGGCGCACCGGCACGCCGGCCCGGGGCTCGACCATCGCTCAGCACTCGGCACATCCCACGTCCGTGAATCCGCCGCCCGGCCCCCGGAAGCCGCCGCCCGTCGGCGAGCCGGAGTACCGTCCCGCACTCCGCTCGCCGGTCAGGACGCGGGCAACGGGGCCGCGCCGGCGTCAGGGAGCGGGCCGGCAGTCCTCGCTGCGCCCCTCCTCGGGGGTGCTGCGGCGACCGCGCCCGGAGGCCACCGAAGTGTTCTCGCGCAATGCGTACCACGTGACCAGGGCACCGAGCACCACACAGCCGGCGGCCAGGCGGAGACCGAGGTGGTAGCCGTCGAGGAAGGCCTCGTCGGGGGTGTGCCCGGCGTGCAGAGACGCTGTCTGCCGACGGGACAGCACCGCGCCGACCAGCACCACACCGAACACCCCGGAGATCTCACGGGCCGCGCTGATCAGGCCGGACGCCATGCCCGTACGGTCCTCGGGCACCCCGGCGACGGCGCACACGGTCAGCGGAGCGGTGAGCGCGGAGCCGACGCCGATCAGCAGCAGTCCCGGCTGGAGGTCCAGCCGGCTTGCTCCGGCGCCGGTATCGGACACCCACCACAGTCCGCCGGCGACGAGCAGCAGACCGGCGGCGACGGACCGGTGGACACCTGCCCGGCCGGCGGCCCGTTCGGCGAAGGGGGTCACCGCGAGCAGGGCGAGGGCGAGCGGCAGGAAGGCGAGGCCCGCCTCGGTGGGCGTGAAACCCAACAGTCGTTGCAGGTAGAGGGCGGTGAAGAAGAAGACGCCGTTGACGCCGATGCCCCACAGCACCTGGGCCAGCGCACCGCCGCCGAGGGACCGGGTGCCCAACAGGTCCAGTTCCACCAGCGGTTGCGGCGCACGGCGTTCGACGCCGATCAGAACGAGTACGCACAGGGCCGCTCCCGCCAGGCAGTACGGTACGGGCGCGGCGTGGAAGGAGTCTTCCCCGCCGCGCACCAGAGCGTAGGTGAGCAGCAGCGGGGCGAGTGCCGACAGGACGATGCCCGGCAGGTCGAGACGGCCGAGGAGACCGGTGTGCGGTTGCTCGCGCGCGGGCGGGACCGCGGCGCTCAGCGCGAGGGCGAGCGCTCCGCAGGGCACATTGAGCAGGAACACCCAGCTCCAGCCCCAGTGCTGGGTGATCAGACCCCCGACGGCGGGACCGCAGGCCAGCGCTACGGCCAGCGCCGCCGTCCACAGTCCGATGGCCGGTGCGCGGCGTCGCTCGGGAAGGTCGGCGGCGATCACGGCGAGAGTGGCCGGAATGACCAGAGCGGCGCCCGAGCCCTGCACGGAACGGGCGGCGATGAGCGTCGCGCCGTCCTGGGCGAAGGCCGCCGCGGCCGAGGCCGCGGTGAAGACGATGAGGCCGACGGCGAGGACGCGGCGCCGGCCGAACAGGTCGCCGAGGCGTCCGCCGGGCAGCAGGAAGGCACCGAAGACGAGTACGTAGCTGCTGGCCACCCATTCCAGTCCGGTTACCGAGAGGCCCAGTTCACGCTGGATGGTGGGCAGGGCGACGTTGACCACCGTGTTGTCGAGGGTAGTGATGAACCCGGTCAGCGCGACCAAGGCGAGCAGGGCTGTCAGGCGTGTACGGCTCAACGCCGGCCTCCTTCGGAGCGGGGACCGCCGCCCCGGGGACGTATGTCCCGGGGCGGGGACCGCGGTCGTCGGCCTGTGCGACGGCGGACAGACCCCCGTCTTTTTTCGAACAAGTTCGACCGAACCTAGCTCTACAACGGCCAACATATATTATGTTTCACTCGCTCCGAGGGTGCCGTTCCCCCAGAAGTCACCAGGCAGCCGCCCTCCCCTCTCGCTTCTCCTCCTCGGAACTCCCCCATGTGCCTTACACATTGGAGCCGCCGCATGTCCGAAGAAGAACCCCCCACCGGCCCCCTCCTCACCGACCACCTCGCCCACTGGGCGGCCGTCACCCCGCACAACCGCGCCTTCACCTTCGTGGACTTCCCGGAATCCGACTCCCTGGGCCGCCACCGGTCTCTGACCTGGCGCGCCCTCGACCTGCGGGCCCGCGCCGTCGCCGAGGCACTGGTGCGGACCGTGACGCCGGGTGAGCGCGCCGCCCTGGTGCTGCCGCAGGGACTGGACTACGTGGCCGCCTTCCTCGGCTGCCTGTACGCGGGTGTGACCGCGGTGCCGCTGTTCACCCCGGACCTGCCGGGCCACGAGGGCCGCCTCGCGGCCGTGCTGGCGGACTGCGAGCCGGCCTGTCTGCTCACCGACACGGCCACCGCGGACCGCGTCCTCGCCTTCACCACCGAACACCACCTGCCCGAGACGGCGTTGCTCACGGTCGACGGCCTGACCGCCCCGGCCCTCGCCGGGGCCGAGCCGCCCCGGCGCCCCGGCGCCGAGGACACCGCCTACCTCCAGTACACCTCGGGCTCCACCCGCACCCCGGCCGGCGTCATGATCACCCACGCCAACGTGGTCGCCAACGCCCGCCAGGGCATGGCGGGTCTGGAGGTCGAGGACGCAGCCACGACCGCGGTGGGCTGGCTGCCGCTCTTCCACGACATGGGCCTGGTCCTCAGCGTGGCCGCACCGGTGGTCGGCGGGCTGGGCTCGGTCCTGATGGACCCCGTCAACTTCCTGCTCGCACCCGAACGCTGGCTGCGCCTGCTCGGCTCCGCCCCCCGGGTCGTCACCGCGGCGCCCAACTTCGCGTACGACTACTGCGTCTCACGGATCGGCCCCGACACCGTCGAGGAACTCGACCTCAGCGGCGTGTCCGTGATGCTCAACGGAAGCGAGCCGGTGCGGCCGGCCACCCTCGACCGCTTCCGGGACCACTTCGCCCCCGCCGGACTCGCCCCCGAGGCACTGTGCCCGGGCTACGGGCTCGCCGAGGCCACCGTCTTCGTCGCCGCGGACTCCCCCTCCGCCCTCGCCACCGGCGTCGACTGCGACCCCGACGCGCTCGCCGAGGGACGCGTCACCCCGGCCGCCGACCCGGCACGGGCCACCCGGCTGATGCTGTGCGGCGCGCCTTCCGGACAGCTCGTGCGCATCGTCGAGCCGGACAGCGGCGCGGTGCTCGGCGAGGACGCCGTCGGCGAGATCCAGGTGTGCGGCCCCAACGTGGGCGCCGGCTACTGGAAGAAGACCGCGCTGAGCGCCGAGGTGTTCGGGGCACGTGCCGCCGGCGAGACCGACGACGGCCCCGGCTGGCTGCGCACCGGCGACCTCGGCGCCCTGCACGGCGGAGCGCTGCTGGTCACCGGCCGGCTCAAGGATGTGATCATCGTGGACGGACGCAACCACTACCCGCAGGACATCGAGGAGACGGTGCAGCAGGCCGTCACCGCGATACGTCCCGACCGGCTCGCCGCGATCTCCGTGCCTGGGCCCGGCGACGCCGCCGACCTGCTCGTGGTGGTCGCCGAGCACCGCCGCCGGCAGGTGGCCGACGCCGAGGAGGCGCGCGGCGCGGCCCGCGCCGCGGTCGCCCGTCGGCACGGTCTGCGACTGGACGAACTGCTGCTCGTCGCACCGGGTTCGGTGCCCCGCACCTCCAGCGGCAAGATCTCCCGGGCCGCCACCCGCAGCCGCCTGCTGGCCGGCGGCTTCGACACGGTGGGGAGGGCGCGATGACCCGCCCGGACCGGGCCGCGCTGCGCACGGCGCTCGGCGAGGAGCTGCATCGGCACTACGGCATCCACCCCGACGAACTCGCCGACGACCGCCCGCTGGCCGAACTCGGGGTGAACTCGCGGGACGCCGTGGCGCTGGCCGCCCGGCTCGGCGAACTGTCGGGTACCGCACTGCCGGCCACCCTGCTGTGGGAGACACCCACCGTGGGCGCCCTGCTGGCCCGGCTCACGGACGGAGAGCCCCGGTCCGCACCGGTAGTACGCGCGGAGACACGGGGGACTTCGCCCGTACCGGCCGAGCCCCCGGCGGTCGCCGTGATCGGTGTCGGCTGCCGGCTGCCGGGCGGGGTCCGCTCGGCCGCGGACTTCTGGCGGCTGCTGCGCGAGGGCGGGGACGCGGTGGGGCAGGTCCCCGAAGGACGCTGGACGGACTTCCTGCCGCCGGGCGGCGAGCCGCCCGACGACATCGCCCGGCACGGGGCCTACCTGGGACCCGTGGACGGTCCGGACGGAATCGCCCGCTTCGACGCGGAGTTCTTCGGCATCTCCGCGCCCGAGGCGCAGTCCATGGACCCGCAGCAGCGCATCCTGCTCGAAGTCGTCCACGAGGCCCTGGACCACGCGGCAGTGTCCGCCGGCTCCCTGGCCGGCACCCGCACCGGCGTCTTCGTCGGCGTCAGCGGCACCGAGTACGCACACCTGACCACTACCGAACTCGACGCCGTCGGCGGCTGGACCGCGACGGGCGCCTCGCCCAGTGTGACCGCGGGCCGCCTGTCCTACCTGATGGACCTGCGCGGGCCGAGCCTCGCCGTGGACACCGCGTGCTCCTCCTCACTGGTGGCCGTGCACCAGGCGGTCCGCTCGCTGACCACCGGCGAATGCGACACGGCACTCGCCGCCGGCGTCAACCTGCTCCTGTCCCCCGCCGCCACGCTCAGCCTGCAACGCGCGGGCGCGCTGTCCGCCACGGGCCGCTGCAAGGCGTTCGACGCGACGGCCGACGGCATCTCGCGCGGCGAGGGCTGTGGCGTCGTGGTGCTCAAACGGCTCACGGACGCAGAACGCGACGGCGACCGTGTCCTCGCCGTCATCGAGCACACCGTGGTCAACCAGGACGGCCGCAGCAACGGGCTGACCGCCCCCAGCGCCGCCGCCCAGCGCGCCCTGCTGGCAGCCGCCCACCGCGCACCGGCCGACGTCGACTACGTGGAGGCGCACGGCACCGGCACACCGCTCGGCGACCCCATAGAGGCCGGCGCGCTCGGTGCCGTACTCGGCGCCGGACGCTCCCCGGACCGGCCGCTGCTGATCGGCTCCGTCAAGACCAACCTCGGGCACCTGGAGGCCGCCGCCGGAATCACCGGCCTGATCAAGACGGTCCTCTCGCTGCACCACGGACACATCCCGCCGCAGCTGCACTACATCACGCCCAATCCGCACATCGACCCGGAGCGGCTCGGGCTGCGGGTGGTCACCGCCGCCGAGCCGTGGCCGCGCTACTCGGGTACCGCCCGGGCCGGCGTCTCCGCGTTCGGCTTCAGCGGCACCAACGCCCACGCCGTGCTGCGCGAACACCGGCCCGCCGCCCGGCCGCCGCAGGCCGCCGCCCGGCCGCCGCAGGCCGCCGCCCGGCCGGCGGTGCTGCTCCTGGACGCGCCCACCGACGACCGGCTGCGGTCCCAGGCCGGAGAGCTCGCAAGGTGGCTGGACACCCCGGCCGCCCGTACGGTCCGCCCCGCCGACCTCGGCCGCACCCTCGCAGGGCGCACCGGCCGGGGCCGTCGGCGCCTGGCGGTGGTGGCCCGCGAACGCGACGACATCACCCGGGCGCTGACCCGGTTCGCGGCCGGCGAGGCCGACGAACACCTGGTCACCGGCTCCGGTGCGCCGGACGGCCCGGGAGCCGTGTGGGTGTTCTCGGGGTACGGCTCGCAGTGGCCCCGGATGGCGCGCGGACTGCTGGCGGCCGAGCCCGCTTTCGCCGCCGAGGTGGACGCGCTCGACGCGGTGCTCCGGGCCGCGGCCGGCGTCCCGCTGCGCGAGTCGCTGCTGGTGGACACCCTGCCGGACACCACGGACGTGGTCATGCCGGTTCTCTTCGGGGTGCAGGTGGCCCTGGCCCGGCTGTGGTCCTCCTACGGGCTGCGGCCCGCCGCGGTGATCGGACACTCGCTCGGCGAGATCGCGGCCGCGGTGGTGTCGGGTGCCATCGACGTCGGGACCGGGGCCCGCGTCGTCGCCGCCCGCTCCCGGCTGATGGCCGCCGTCGACGGCGGAGCCATGGCGGTGCTCGACCGGCCGGCATCCGAACTCCCCGCACTGACACGCCGGTTCCCGAGCATCCAGCTGGCCGTGCACTCCTCGCCGGGGCACTCGGTGGTGGCCGGGGACGCGGACGAGGTGCGCGGCCTGGTCGCCCGGATCGGCGAGGCGGGCGGCTTCGCCCGGCTGCTGCCCGTCAGCATCGCCGGACACACCCGCAACGTCGACCCGCTCCTCGGCCCCCTGGCCCGGGACCTCGGGCAGGTGCGGGCGACCGCGCCGCACACCCGCCGCTATACCAGCGTCCTTGACGACCCCCGCTCCGAGGCCCTGTGCGACACGGACTACTGGCTGGCCAATCTGCGGCGCCCGGTCCGCTTCACCCAGGCGGTGCGGGCCGCGGCCGAGGACGGGCACCGCGTCTTCGTCGAGATCGCCCCGCATCCGACCCAGTTGCATTCGATGACCGAGACGCTGCGGGCCGCCGGAGCCGGGGACGCGCTGGTGACCGGTACCCTGCGGCGCGGCACCGACGACGCGCGGTCCTTCCGCACCGCGGTGGCCGGCCTGCTGGTTCACGGGGTTCCCCTGCCCGGCACCCGTGAGAGCCTGCACCCGGACGGGAGGATCGCCGACCTGCCCTCGCCACGTTGGCGGCATCGCACCTTCTGGCCCGGCCGCACCCCCGAGCCCGCCGCCACCGCCGGGCCGGGAGGCACGGCGCCCGACCCGCTCTCCCGGCTGCGGGCCTGTGTCGCCGAGGTGACGGGCCACAGCACCGCGCGCCTCGACCCCGACATACCGCTGACACAGCTCGGCCTCGACTCCCTGATGGCCCAGCGCATCCGGGCCGCCCTGGTGCGGGAGTTCACGGTCACCGTGGAGCCCGCCCTGCTGCTCAACGGTGCCACGCTGCGGACGGTGGCGGCCCTCCTGCCCGAGGGCGACGATCACGTCACCGGGAACACGGCCGAGCAGCCCCGGCGCACCGGGGGCGAACCGTCCCGGCTGCTGGGCGACGGCGGCCCGGGCGCGCGGTCCGGGTCCGTGCCCGGACGGTTGCGCACCTTCGCCGGAAACGGCCCCGGCGCCCCGCTGTTCCTGGCGCACGCGGCGGGTGGACTGAGCGACGTGTACGAGCCGCTGGCGCTGCGGCTCGACGGCGTACGGCCCGTCCTCGGCTTCGACCGCATCGGCGACGAGGCCGAAGTCGCCACCCGCGCGGCCGAGTTCGCCCGGCGCGTCCGTGAAGTCCGGCCGGCGGGCGGCTGGCTGCTCGGCGGCTGGTCCTACGGCGGCCTCGTCGCCCAGGAGGCCGCGCGTCTGCTCTCCGACGAGGGCGAGGTCACCGCCCTGGTCCTGCTCGACTCCGTGCTCCCGCTGCCCGCACCCAAGTCGACGGCCGCCGAGCGGGCACGCCGCAGGTTCGCCGGGTTCGCCGCCTACGTCGAGCGGGTCTACGGCGCGGAACTGCGTCTGCCGTACGCGGAGTTGGTGGAGATGTCCGATGCCGACCAGATCGGGCACGTGCTCAAGCTCTTGGAGCAGGCCGTCGACCTGCCGCAGGCGGTGCTGGAGCACCAGCGCACCTCGTATCTGGACCTGCGCGGCGCGGAGCGCCACACGCCGGGGCCCTACTCCGGGCGTACCCTGCTGTACCGGGCGAGTGAGCCCGCCCCGCACACGGTGCGCGACGAGCGCTACGAGCGCACCGACGAGTCCCTGGGCTGGGACGCGTACTGCGCCGACCTCACCGTCTCCCCGTTGCCGGGCCACCACTTGGCGCTGCTCGACCCGCCGGTCGTCGACACCCTGGCCGCGCTGCTGCGCCGCGACCTTCCCTGAGCCTCCCCGGTCCCCGTATGTCAAGGAGCCACCTCATGAGTCCAAGACCCTCCGCACACCGCGCGCCGTTCGCGGGTACGCGCGACCGCCTGGCCTCGCTGGGCGCGGCGGCCACGCTGGTGACCGTGACCGCGCTGGGAACGGTGACAGCCCCGGCCGTCCTGGGTACGGTGCCCGCCGCGGCCGCCGAACAGTCGACGGCCACCGACGGTGCGCGGATCATCGCCACCCAGCAGCTCGATGACCGCACCCTCGATCTCACCATCGAGTCCCCGGCCGTGGGCGGGCAGGTCAAGACGCGGCTCATCCTGCCCGCCGGCTGGTCGAGCGACGCCACCCGCACCTGGCCGGTGCTCTACCTGCTGCACGGCGGCCACGACGACTACACCTCCTGGACCCGGGAGACCGACGTCGAGCAGTTCCTCGCCGACAAGGACGTGCTCACCGTGATGCCCGACGCGGGTCCGACCGGGCTGCCCACCAAGTGGTGGAACTTCGGTCAGCCGGGCGCCGACTACGAGACGTTCCAGAACGTCGAGTTGACGCGGTTGCTCCGGGACGGCTACCGGGCCGGCACCGCACGTGCGATCGCCGGGGTCTCCACCGGCGGCTACGGCGCGATGGCCATGGCCGCCCGCTACCCCGGCACGTTCGGCGCGGCGGCTTCCTACAGCGGCGTTCTGAACACCACCGACCTCGGCACCGCGCGGCTGATCGGCACGATCCTGATGCGAGAGGGCGTGTACCCGGACACCCTGTGGGGGAACCTGCTGTTCAACCTCGCCAACTGGACCGCCCGCAACCCCACCGACCAGGCCGGCCGACTGCGCGGGACCCAGTTGTACGTCTCCCAGGGCAGGGGGAGCGGCATCTTCTCCGAGGACCCGGAGGGCGGCATCCTCGAAGGCTCCTTGTGGGACCAGGCACACACCTTCACCCGCACGCTCACCGGCCTCGGCATCCCCGTGACCGCGCACTACTACGACGGCGGGGTACACGGCTGGTCCAACTGGCAGCAGGAGTTCAAGGACTCGTGGCCGGTGCTGGCCAAGGGCCTCGGACTGACGACCGGTCCGGCCTCCGGCCAGTAGGGACTGCGCCGGGTGCCGGTACCCCGGCGATGGCGCGTCCCCGGCCCTCGCCGCTCCACAGGCCGGCTCCTTCTTCCCTGTGGGGAGCGGCGGGCCGGCATCCGCGAAGTGTTCCTCGAACTCGCTTGGTGCCTGATCACCCACCGGCGGCTTCGTCCATTGTGTCGCCGTTGTCAGCCGATGAGGGCTTGGGTGATCTGCCGGGTCGTCTGCGCGGCGACCCGGGGGTCGACGGCGGCGTAGGAGGTGTAGGCGTTCAGGCCGGTGGCCAGGGCCCAGCCGCGGCCCCGCGTCCAGGTGGCGTCGTCCACGCCGAGCGCATCACGGAAGGCGGCTCGGCTGTTCGCCGACATCAAGGTGAAGGCGATCATCAGGTCGCAGGCCGGGTCGCCGATGCCGAGCCCGCCGAAGTCGATGACGGCGCTGAGGCGGCCGTCGGTCGTCAGCAGGTTGCCGGTGTGGAAGTCGCCGTGGAACCACACCGGAGAGCGGTCCCATCCGGGCGCGCTCAGTGCCGCGTTCCACAGCTCCGTCACCGCTGTTGTGTCGAACACGCCGTCGACCTCGGCGATGGCGGCCCGCGTCGCGCCGTCCCAGTCGGACAACGGGCGGCCGGTGAGGTCTTCCCCGGTGTTTCCGGCGGGGATGTCCTCGGGTGCGAACCGCTGCAAGGCGGCCAGGAACCGAGCCAGTTCGACCGCGGCACCGGAGGAGTCGCCCAGTGCGTCGACGGTCGCCACCTCGCCGTCCAGCCAGCGGGACACCGCCCACGGCCACGGATAACCGAAGTCGGGTTCGCCCACTCCCACCGGTACCGGGACGGCCAGGGGCAGGTGCGGGGCGAGTCGGGGCAGCCACCGCGATTCCTTCCTGGCCTGCCCGATGGCTCCGACATGGCGCGGCAGCCGCACGGACAGCTCCTCCCCCAGCCGGTAGATCACATGATCGGAGCCGGCGGGGCTGAGAAGCTCCAGGGACAGCCCCGCCCACTGCGGGAACTGAGTGTCGACCAGGCGCCTCACCAGTGCCTCATCGATCTGGGGGCGTGTGTCTGCGGTTCTCGCAGCTACCATGAACAGCTCCCGTGTCCGGCCCGCTCCGCGCGACGGGCAGTCGCAGCCATCACAGTGGTTCGCAGCCGCGTCTGTCGACCGATTTTGCTACGCACGGCAACCGTTTCGGGCCGGCTCCGGTTCCCAAGGCGGAGCGCGGCCGTGTGCGAGGGCGATCGACCCGACCTGCGCGGCGGCGGAGCGCTGACACCACGGTGCGCTTTCCCAGTGGTAGGGGGTCATCCCCTCACTCCCTCGCGCTTGCGCATCCACCGCCTGCACCACCGCCACCACAGGCGCCGACGTGCCCGCAAGAACCCCAGTGCCCCAGCGTGCCGAGCCCGGCGGCGGACGCGTCGCCGAAAGCCGGGTCCCCGGCCCTCCAGGTCTCGGGCGTGACCAACTCCCTGTCCGGCTCCGGCGCGGCGGACAGTCCGCCGAGGGCCACCACGCCCACAGGAGTGACGGCGAGGGCCGCCAAGGCGTCCGCCGCGCAGGATGCCGAGCGTCGACTGGGCGCGGTACGGCACCCGGGCCTGGGCCGGCTTGACGAGCGTGGCGGTGACGGCGGCGCCGACCGACAGGACCGCGCCGGCCCACCAGCGATCAGCGGTACCGGTGGTGCGTTCCACCGCCGGCACGGGCGCGAGGGCCGCCGACCACCACGGCAGACGCCGGGCACGATACTGCCCGCGCCGCAGGACTGGGCGGATCAGCAGGCCCTGCGCCTGCAGGCGGTCCCCGACGGACCGTACCTCGCGGCTCGCAGCGGCCCGGGCGACCGGCTTGCCCACCCGTTCGCTGCGGGAGATGCCCGCCGCCTCGATGAGCGCCTGCTCGACACCGGCCGCCGGGCCGGCCGCGCACGCGCCGTCGGGGACGATGACCGTGCCGTCCTCCGCCTCGGCCAGCCGGCCCTGCCCCTGGGGCCGTGTCCACGTGGACTCGCAGTCGGTGCGGGCGGACGCGACGGTCAAGAACGTCTGCCGCGGCTTCTACGGCGGAAAGAAAGCCAACGGACGCAAGGGGCATCTGATCGTGGACTCCCTGGGCCTGCTGCTGGGCGTGCTGGTCGCCCCGGCCTCGATGCCGGACCGGGACGCCGCCCGCACGATGCTTGCCGGCATCCGGGATCATGTCCCCAGGCTGGGGCGCATGGGGACCGGCGGCGGCTCCCGCACAGAGTCGGCCGGGGCTCGTGGATGGTGCCCCAGCCGGTGCCCACGACCGCGCTCCACCGTTCGCCGGGCGACTCGGCACCGCAGCCGGCGCAGACGGGACGGCGGGCCTCACGGCGGCTGCCTTGGTCGCCGCCTGCTCCCGGGCCGCCCGCCGCACCCGTTCTGGGTACTCCTCCTCCCGGGCCCTGGCCGCTTCGCGGGCGCGGGCCTGGGCCACCGCAGGGCGGGGACGGCCGATCGGTTCCCGCAGGGTCCGCAGGGCAGGTGACCGCCGGTTCCGGTCAGGGCGAATTCTGGCGACGTGCCTCGCGGCGGCTGCGGGTGGTGTGCAGGGAGCCGAGCAGGTCCAGCGCCTGGGCACTGGGGCCGCCCGGTTCGGCGTGGTAGATGACGAGCTGCTGGCCGGGCGCGTCGCGTACGTCGAAGGCTTGGTAGGTGAGGGTGAGGGGCCCGACGTCCGGGTGGTGGAGGTGTTTGGCGTCCTGGGTCTTGCCGCGCACGGTGTGGCTGTCCCATCGGCGGGCGAACAGGGTGCTGTGCTCGGTGAGGGTCCGGACCAGCTCGCGCAGCCGCGGAGCGTCCGGGTCGAAACCCGTCGCGTGGCGGAGGTTGGCGACGGTGGCCTGGGCTGCGCGGTCCCAGTCGGTGTAGAAGTGCCGGCCTGCGGGGTCGAGGAACGTCATGCGGGCCAGGTTGTCCGGTGGGTCGAAGGGGGCGAAGAGGGCGTCGGCCAGGGCGTTGGTGGCGAGGATGTCCAGGGTCCGGTCCAGGACGAACGCGGGGGTGTTCGGGTAGCCGTCCATCAGCTGGCGCAGTGCGGGACTGACCCGTCCGGATGTGTGCGCGGCGAGGCGGCCGCCGGGTGCGGTCCCGGCGAGCCGGTACAGGTGCGCGCGGGTGTCCTCGTCGAGCCGGAGCGCCCGCGCGAGGGCGTCGAGCACCTGGGGTGACGGGTTGCGTTCGCGTCCCTGTTCCAGGCGGGTGTAGTAGTCCGCGTTCACTCCGGCCAGGACGGCGACCTCCTCGCGGCGCAGTCCGGTGACCCTGCGGGTCCCGTAGCTCGCCATGTCGACGTCCTCCGGCCGCAGGCCCGCGCGGCGTGCACGCAGGAAGTCGCCCAAGTGGTTGTCGGTCACTTGTTCAGGTTAGGCACGGATCCGGGTGCGCTGCCTGGGCGTACCGCACCCAGGCAGCGCATGCCCTGGTCGACGGCTGCTGACCTGCCCATTCTCGGTGGAGAGCAACGGGCGCGGGATGCCCGCTGATCGAGGAGTACCGAGGAGAGGAGCCGTTCGTGGCCGACATGGACGACAGTGACCGGCAGGATGCCGAGTTCGCCGGGAAGGTGGCCCTTGTCACAGGGGGTGCGCGAGGGGTGGGCAGGGAGACGGTGGCGCTGCTGAGCGCCCGTGGCGCCCAGGTCGTCGCCGTCGACCTGCGCCCCGAGACCGAGGAGTTGCCGGAGGAGTTTCCCGGTGTCCTGGCCGTGACCGGGGACGTGACGCGGGAGGAGACCGCCGTCGGGGCCGTGCGCGGGGCGGTCGACGCGTTCGGGGGGCTGGACATCCTGGTGAACAACGCCGGGCGCACCGTGAACAAGCCCGTCACCGACACCACCGCCGAGGACTGGGACGCGGTGATGGCGGTCAATGCCCGCGGCTCGTTCTTCTTCGCCCGCGAGGCCTTCGGGGCCATGCGGGCCGGCGGTGGCGGGGCCATCGTCAGCACCGGCTCCTACGCGGGCACCGTCGGGCTGCCCCAGGGCGCCGCCTACAGCGCGTCCAAGGGCGCTCTGGCCCAGTTGACGAAGGTGCTCGCTGTCGAGGGCGGGCCCCTGGGCATCCGCGCCAACCTCGTTGCCGCGGGCGTCATCGAGTCCGACTTCCTCGACACCTTCCGCTCCGACAGCCGCGCCTACCTCGCCTCCTTCGCCGACGCACAGCCCCTGGGCCGGGTGGCGCAGCCGGCCGAGATCGCCGAGGTGCTGTGCTTCCTCGCCTCCCCGCGCTCCAGCTTCGTCACCGGAGCCATGGTCGCCGCCGACGGCGGCTTCACCGCGCTCTGAACCGGCACACGGGCACCGAACACACCACATGAGGAATCGAGGGATGACCATGACGGGACGCCTGGCAGGAAAGACAGCGCTGATCACAGGCGCGACGGGCGGCATCGGACAGGCCACCGCGGAGCTGTTCGCCCGCCAAGGAGCACATCTGGTGCTCACCGATGTCTCCGCCGACGCCACGGCGGACCTTGCGGTCCGGCTGGGATGCGCCGGGGGCGAAGCACTGGGCATCGGCCTGGACGTTTCGTCGCCGCAGCAGTGGAGCGACGCCATCGCCCAGGTCGAGCGACGGTTCGGCGGGCTGGATGTGCTGGTGAACATCGCCGGAATCGTGGACTGGGCCGGCGTCGAGGAAACCGATCCGCACGCGTGGCACCGGGTGATCGCGGTCAACCAGACCGGCACCTGGCTGGGCATGAAGACCGCCATGCCGCTGCTGCGCGCCAGCGGCAATGCCTCGGTGATCAACACCTCGTCTGTCCTGGGGCTGATCGGCAGCGGGGGTGCGGCCGCCTACCACGCGTCCAAGGGGGCAGTGCGCCTGCTGACCAAGACCGCCGCCGTGGAGTACGCCACTCAGGGCGTGCGCGTGAACTCCGTGCACCCGGGAGTCATCGCCACCCCCATGATCCAGGAGGTCCTCCACCAGGAGGGAGACCAGCAGCCCGACATCGTGCGGACCCCGATGCGACGCGCCGGCCGCCCCGGGGAAATCGCCCCCATGATCCTTTTCCTGGCCAGTGACGAGTCCTCGTACGTCACGGGGGCGGAGTTCGTCGTCGACGGCGGGCTCACCGCGCACTGACCCGTCGGCCGCGCGGGGGTTCCAGCCCGGCCCGCACGGTGTCGCGGGTACAGGGCGCGCGGCTGTCCCGCAGGCTCCCGGTACCGATGGGATGCCCGGCGCGGGCACTGCGGTTACCGGACGTTGCTGGGTGCGTCGCTCGCCGGTTCCCGGCATCCTGGGTCTGCGAGGATGAAACGTATGGACGTGCGCAGCAGAAACCAGGTGCGGGTGTCCGGACGGCCGGGCGCGCCGGTGGTGATGCTGGCGCACGGGTTCGGATGCGACCAGAATCTGTGGCGTCTGGTGGTACCGGCGCTGGAGCGTGAATTCACAGTGGTGCTCTTCGACCATGTGGGAGCAGGCCGCTCGGACCTGTCGGCGTGGAGCGAGGACCGCTACTCCAGCATGGACGGCTATGTGGACGACGTGCTGGAGATCTGCCGGGAACTGGACCTCGGTCCGGTGACGTTCGTGGGCCACTCGGTCAGCGCGATGATGGGCGTGCTGGCCGCAGCGCGACACCCCGAGTACTTCGCGGGGCTGGTGTTGCTCGCTCCCTCTCCCTGCTTCATCGACGATCCCGCGGCCGGGTACCGCGGCGGGTTCAGTGCCGAGGACATCGAGGAACTGCTGGAGTCCTTGGACGCGAACTATCTGGGCTGGTCGGGGGCGATGGCGCCGGTCATCATGGGCAACCCCGAGCGTCCGGAACTGGGGCAGGAGCTGACCAACAGCTTCTGCGCCACCGACCCGGAGATCGCCCGGGTCTTCGCCCGTGTGACGTTCCTGTCCGACAACCGCACCGACCTGGCGCAGGTGGCGGTGCCCACCCTCGTCGCCCAGTGCTCCAGCGACGCGATCGCCCCACCAGAGGTCGGTGCCTTCGTCCAGGCCCAGATCGAGGGCAGCCGGCTCATCACCCTGAACGCCACCGGGCACTGCCCCCAGCTCAGCGCCCCCGAGGAGACCGCCCAGGCGATCGCCGCGTTCGCGAGGACACTGCGATGATGTGCCGGTCCGACGGTGACCAGGGCTCCGGCCGGGATCCAGACGAGCCCCCGGACGATGACCAGGCTTTCTCCGCTCTGCTGGAGGACAGCGTCGAGGACCTGTACGAGAACGCCCCGTGCGGCTATCTGTCCACCCTGCTGGACGGGCAGATCGTCAAGGTCAACACCACTCTGCTGAACTGGCTGGGCTACAGGCGCACGGACCTGGTCGGCCGAAGGAAGTTCTGCGACCTCCTCACCGTCGGTGGGCGGCTTTATCACGAGACGCACTTCGCGCCGCTCCTGCGCATGCAGGGCGAGATCAGCGGTATCGCGCTCGAGCTGAGAGCGGCCGACGGCAGCCGACTGCCGGTCCTGGTGACCGCCACCGTCAAGAGCGGCAGCGACGGGCAGCCACTGCTGATCCGCACCACCGTCTTCGACGCCCGTGACCGCCGCACCTACGAGCAGGAGCTGCTGCGCACCCGCCAGGAGGCCGAGCGCGAACGCGAACGCCTCCAGCAGCTGGCCACCACCCTGCAGAAGACGCTCCTGCCGCCGGCACTGGAGAACGTTCCCGGCCTGGACGTGGCCGCGCACTACCACATCGCCTCGATCGACGAGGTCGGCGGCGACTTCTACGACCTCTTCCCCCTCGCAGCCGGTACCTGGGGACTGTTCCTCGGCGACGTGTGCGGCAAGGGCGCCGAGGCGGCGGCCGTCACCTCCCTGGCCCGCTACACCCTGCGCGCCGCCGCCGTCTACGACCCCGACCCGGCCGCGGTCCTCAGCAACCTCAACACCGTCCTCAACCACGAGTACAACGGCACCGACCCCCGGTTCTGCACCGTCATCTTCGGCCTGCTCACCCCAGACGGCGACCAGGGCGGCTTCCGTATCAGCCTCGCCAGCGGCGGCCACCCCCCGGCCCTGCTGCTCCGCGCGGACGGCACCGCCGAGTACCTGCCCACCCCCGGCGGCCAGCTCATCGGCGTCCTGCCCGACGCCTACATCGCCACCACCACCTTCCGCCTCGATCCCGGTGACACCCTCCTCCTGCACACCGACGGCCTCACCGAGGCCCACACCGCCGTCCCCGGCGAACGCTACGGCGATGAAGCCCTCCTCGACTTCGTCCGGGCCCTGGCCCCCACCACCGCCCAGGGCACCATCACAGCCGTCCGCGATCTCCTCGACACGCTCGGCACCGGCGTGGACGACGACACCGCCGTCCTGGCCGTCCACGTGCCCCGCGCCGGTCGAGAAGACCGACGGTGAGCAAGATGATCACCCACACCGGGAGCACCCCTCTGGTCCCGTCGTCGAGGTGACCGGAGCCCCCGGCCACTACGGCGCACCCGAGATCCACCGCCTCCCGCCCGGGCTGGACAACGGCCGGGGCCGACAACTCGTCGTCGAGCACAGCGGCCCCACCTTCTGCGACTCCAGCGACATCACCGTCCATCTCGCGGTCCGCGACCACGCGTCGGTCCGGACGCGGCCCGGCGAGTACGCGGCTGACGTGCGTGTTGACGGTGCCCTCGGTCAGGTGGAGGCGTTGGGCGATCTCCGTGCCGGACAAGCCCCGGGCGATGAGCACCAGCACTTCGTGCTCGCGCCCGGTCAGCAGGCTCAGGCTGTCCGCCGACGGGATGCGCCCGGGCGCCGTCTCGACATAGCGATCGAGGAGCCGACGGGTCACGCTCGGTCCCGTGACCGCGTCACCGCGAGCGACGGCGCGGACGGCCGCGAGCAGGTCGGGGCGAGGGTGTCCTTGAGCAGCAACCCATCGTCTCGTCCTCGCCGTCGATAGCCCGCAGCGTGTGCGGCATCGCGCGGGCCACGTCCGCGATGATGAACGCGTCCTTCGCGTCCGTCTTCGCCTCGCCGGGGTAGAGATCGGCTGTCCGCCGCATCGTCAGGCCGGACAGGTAGGCCACGGGACAGCCCATGCCCCGGGCCACGGCCAGCGGCAGGGCGCCGATCGCGGGCAGGGCCGCGCCGGCCACGAGGTTGCCGACGTCCGGGCACTGCTCGGCGAGCCGGGTCACGGCGTCGGGAATCGATCGACCGCAACGCATGACGCTGTAGAGAGCGGCGGCGTGGAGAGCGGTCCTACGGAACCAATGGGTCACGGCCGGCGGGGGCAGCCTGGCTCGCGCTCGGCCAGGCGCAGGGTCAGACCGTGTGGTTCCAGGTGCAGCCGGGGGCGGGGGCGCACGGAGCCGGGGCAGGGCTGCAGGCGCCAGGACCGGGTGATGCAGGCGAGGGAGAGGGTCAGGTCCATGAAGGCGAGTTCGTAGCCGATGCATTTGGAGGCCCCCGCTCCAAAGGGCAGCCAGCCGGTGGTCCGGTGCGGATCGCGTCCGTCCCACCTGCGCGGATCGAAATTCTCCGGGTCGGGGAACAGGTCGGCGCGGTGGTGCAGGGCGTAAGGGCTCAGCAGTACCTGGGAACCGGCAGGGATGCGCCGGGTGGCGATGATGGTGTCTGTGACGGCAACGCGCGGAAAGATCCAACTGGGGGCGCGCCTGCGGAGGATCTCGGCGACGACGCTTCGGGTACGGGGCAGTCGCTCCATCACCTCGGCCGCCGGGCGTCCTTCTTGGAGCAGGGCGACGGACTGGGCCTCATGTGCCACCTCGGCGTCCAGGTCGCTGTCCTGGGAGAGCTGGTGCAGGGCCCAGGCGTGGCCGACGGCTGTTGCGGTCACTCCTCCGAGGAGCACCGTCATGGCCGTGTCGCGGACCTCTTGGTCGTTGAGCCGGTCGCTGTCGCCGGCGGTGGTGAACATGGACATGAGGTCGCCATGGTCCCTCCCGTCCTGGCGGTAGGCAGCGATCTCGTCGTCCAGGAAACGCAGCAGCCGGGCTTCGCTCCGGCGGTAGCGGTGGTTGCGTGGGGTAGGCAGGCGGTTGAGGCCGGGGGAGATCATCCGCAGGATGGTCTGGTGTTCGACGAAGTCGGTGACGGCCTGTCGCAGGCCGGCGATCTCCGGGCCGGGTTCCCGGCGGGAGAACATCGTGGCGAGAGTGGAGCGGGTGGCCAGTGACCGCATCTGCGGCAGCACGTCGAGTGCCTGTCCGTGGCGCCAGGGCGAGGTGAAGGCGTCGACCTGCGTGTGGATGGTGTGGGCGTAGCCGGTCATCCGGTCCGACCGGAACGCCGGCTGGGCCAGGAGGCGGAGCCGCTTGTGCTGGGACATCGGGCAGGTGGCCATGCCGTCGCCGACGATGGAGCGCATGTTCTCGTAGAACGTGCCGCCCTTGTCGAAGGCGTGGTCAGGGTTCATGAGCACCTGCTGGGCCGCTTCGGCGGAACACACCACGTAGGTCGGCGTCCGGCCGAAGCGGACCTCGACGACGTCGCCGGTCCGTGGAAGTGACTCCAGCAGCCCCAGCGGATCGGTGAGCAGCGGCTTGAGGTGTCCGAGCAGCGGCAGCCCGCCCGGTGCCCTGGGCGGCCTGTCGGTGTTCTTCTGCAGCACGAGGCTTCCTTTCACGATCGGGGCCATGACGGCGGTGGCTGGTGACGTGGCGGTGGCACGGGGCCGGTACGGAAACGTGGCCACCCCGAGGGGCGCCGGACAACGGACCCTTGGAGCATGTCCACGCCTGCTCGCGCAGGAACGTGCACAACCGCCGCGAGCGCTCGCCCCTGGGCGCCAACCCGGGACCGGCACGGAAGTTGGAGGGCATAGTGGACCAGGTGGTCGGACAGTCGCGTGGGACCGTCGGCCCTGGTCCGTTTCCGTCTGTCCGCTGATCGGACTGCTGTACGACCGGAACCTGGCCAGGCGCATCGAAGGGAAGGTGCGCCCCGGTGGGCTCACTCGTCTTGATCGATGAGGAAGTCGGCCAACTTGTCGACGGTCACCGCTACGGGTCCCGGGCTCTGCTGCTCGTCGTAGTAGCCGGTGATGACGACCTTGTTCGTCTTGGCCAGAGCGACGCCGGTGGCGCCCTCCTGGCCTTGGATCAGGCGCTCGTCGGCCCTGATCGCCGAGTACCTCACGCCGTTGACGGGAATGCGGGAGGCGAACGCGAAGGAGGGGTTCGTGAACAGTGCCACGATCCCCTGTCCCTCGCCGGCCTGCAGCTCATGGCCGCTGCCGTGGGCCAGGTTCTCCCCGGTGTCGGCGCTGATGACGACCGCGTGCCGGAGTCGCTCGTACCCACAAACTGTTCGTCCACATAGCTCTGCCAGGACATGACGTCTCCTCTTCGGAAGATCCGCACGGGCCCGCCGGTCGCGGACCGTCGCCAGGCAGCCTTTCGCGCCGGCGCCGTCCTCCAACGCAGGGCACCGCCCTTTGGCCGGAAGCAGACGGCCTATCACCCGGGCGAATGAACAGTGCCTTCACTTTCCGGCCACTCGGCGAAGGTGTCCTGAGCGGGGCCATGCGGGTACGGACCTGGGGTGCGCCACCGAGACCGTGCGGCGGTCCGGGACTTCGTCCTTCGGCACTGACAGGCGGATGCGACGCGCGGTGGAGTGGGCGGGGTCGCCGGCGAGCGCACTGGCGAGCTCCGCCGCCACCTTGATGCCGTGGCGGATCCGGCGGGGTCCGGAGGTGAGCAGGTCAGCGGTCTTCCCGTAGCGCGCGGTGGCGAGGGAGTCCAGTTCAGGTGCCGCAACGGATCTCCGGTCTCCCTCGCCTCATCTCACGTACGCACGCAGGAAGCCTTCGGTGTCAGTCGTCCAGGAGGACAGGCAGATGAGCGACAACCGCCGCTTCTCCCGCAGCCGATGCGGTTTCACCTGCTGGACCTGCTCGATCGACAGCCCAGTCACGGTTACGGATTGCTCACCAAGCTGAGCGAGCGGCTCACCGGCAGCTCCCCCGGTGCCGACCGGCCGGGCCAACAGACCGCCGCGCAGAGCCCGGGCGGCGGCTCCGGCGGCTCCGGTGGAAACCCTGAGCGACTCCGTCCGAAGCGCGGTCGAGGAGATCGTCGGCGACTTCCGGAAGCAATTCGGATCCGCGAGGGAACGGCCGGCACTCGACGACCTCACCGCAGCCGCGCAGAAGTTGCTCCAGGCCGAGTCCACCCCGGACGACGTGCTGTGGGAGGGCGCGCGGCTCCTCGACGAGGTGACGGCCCAACTGGGCCCGGGCGGCTCCGTCGGCTGACCGGGCTCAGGCTTTCCGCCTCTGGTCGCCCGCCGCGAACGACAGGATCGACGCCACCATGGACGCCATCGGAATGAGGGTGGCCTCGATGGACTGACGCCAGTCGTCCTCCGACTCCTCGGACCGGTTGCCGGCCTCCGTGAGCCGGTCCGCACTCACGGTGGGGACCACGCCGGAGCTCCGTCGCCCCTTCCGCGCACCCGGACCCATGCCTTCTGAACGCAGACTCACCACGCCTCCCAACACGCCGTAGCTCCCGTGCACGGACACTGTTCCGGGTGAACCTGGACGGCCTCTGGAGGCTGAGTGGTCGTTCGCCCGAGGGCGGGTCGACGAACGTTCACGCTCCTGGCCCTTCGTACGCCGCGTACTGCGGGCCGAGCCGTGGCACGGGACGGCGGCGGGCCCGCTGTCGGCGGGGTCAGCTGCCGAGCTTGTCGACCGCCTGGTAGTAGGTCCAGGCGGTGGCGTCGCAGGAGGACTTCTTCAGCCCGCTGTAGGTGGCGCACACCCGCTTGAGGTCGGCGTACAGGGCGTCGTCCAGGCGGGACTTGTTGGCGTCGAAGGTGCCGGCCGCGTGGTAGTTGCGGTAGCCGAAGTCGTGGCGGGCGCAGGCGGAGGCGAAGGGGAAGCCGAAGGGGTTGTCCGGGGAGGTCGTGCAGTAGTCGGTGGACCAGTCGAAGCCGTAGGCGCTCCAGGCGCCCCGGTCGGCGCGTGCCGCGGAGAACGCGGTGTAGCTGGAGGCGCTGGTCTGGGTCCAGCTGCTCAGGACGGCGGCCTTGTCGGCGGGCGCGGCGTGAACGGTGGCGGCGGGCAGCAGGGCCGCGGCCACCGCGAAGGCGGCGGTGACCAGGGGGGCGGCGAGTCGGCGGCGCATGGGCTCTCCTCCGTGGGCGGACGGCCCGGCGGGTCCCACCGGGCCGTCCGCCAGCGTCCGCGCCGCTCCTATGCCGGACGCATGCGGCAGCTATATCCGGGGGCCACGGGCGTGAGTGGTTGAGGTGCTGGAATTCCTGTTCCGTCGACAGGTGTCGGCAATCGTGAACTGTCGAGGGAGCTGGGCATCGCCGAACGCACGGTGAAGGCACACATCTTGAACATCGTGGCGAAGCTGGGGCAGCAGACGCGAACACAGGTCGCGATCGTCTCCGCCTTGGCCCACAACGCGCTGTCCGACGAGCCGTCATCCTCCCGGCACCTCGCTCCGGCCTCGGGCCGAGGGCAGAAGCAGAAGCAGAAGCCGACGTTCGCGTAAGCAGCCGGGCCCGCACGTCTTGCGAGCGGGCCCGGCACGCGTCACTGGGCAGCCAAGCACCGGCCGGTCTGCCGGATTCCCTCCACCAGAGGGGACAGCTCCAGGATCGCCTCGTCCGTCCGCACTCCCTGTACGCGGATGGCGACTTGCGTGGCCGGCGTTCGGCCGAACGTCACGATGACCTTGCGATCCGGGGTCGACTGCCGCTCGTCGAGGATCCAGTCGACCCCGTTCGCCTCGAAACACGGGTCCGTCGTCGCCGTCGGGCTCGCGACACCGCAGCGCAGGATCACATCCTGGTCGCCCCACACCACTACGCCGTCGAGTCCGACAGACCGGCGTTCCTTGCCCGCCAGCCGTCCTGGCACCTTCCCGGTGAGTTTCCGGCAGTGCGCGTCTCCCGCCTGCGCGGCAGCCGTCAGTCCCCGTGCTGGATCGTCCAGCAGGTGAGCCGTCACCCCGCCTCCCACGGCCAGGACCACGATGCCTGCGACGGCACCAAGAGCGAGGCGGCGTGAGAGCTTCATGGTGGGAAGTCGACCCCCTGTGAGCACAGCGATACGAGGGCCACCGTAGGGCACCGCATCAGACGACTCCGCACCGGGTACGACCAGCTTCCCCCGAGGGCAATGCCTTATCAGACACCTCCCCAACGGACGTAGCAGACATGATAGTTCGCGTTTACGTTCGATGCTCGCCATGTCACTCAAGCGGGGAGGACCCCTGCGTGGAGCAGCCGGATCACCGCTGCTCGAGGGTGGGCGGCTGCCGGCACGACAAGGGTGGGATGATGTCAGCGCCACCGGCTCCGACCAGGGGCCTGAAAGGAGCGCCATGATGTTCACTCCCTGGCGCAGCGCACTCGCCTACGCTGCCTGGGTCACGCTGATCTCGTGGCTCACCGGGACTGTGGTGCTGGCCGGCTATTCGCTCGCGTTCGACGACAAGCTCGGCCCCACCGGGCCCGAGCCGCTCACATGGTGCAGGGACCAGGCCGTCTTCCTTGTCACCTGCACCGCAGTGCTCACCTTGGGTCGCAGTCTGCTCTCTCCGCTGCCACGCTGGAGGACGGTCCTCATCGACGGCACCGTCTACATGCTGGTTCTCGGCGTCGCCAACGCAGCGCCCTACGGAGCGGTCAATCCGGGGGAACTCCTGGACGCCGCCGCGATGCATTCGTTTTTCGCGCTTTTCACGCTCCAGCTGCCGACCGCCTGGGGCATGTCCGCCGTGCGCTCGGGCAAGCTCGACGCCGTCCTGAAGAAGCGCTACGCCCTCGACGGCAATGAGCGGGCGATCCCGAACCCGTGAGCACGTTTCCGGAACCTCCCGCCCCATATTCCCCGTGGCAGTCCGCAACAGGGTGACATCCTCATCATCATGAACATCGCAAAAACTGTCGGCCTTGTCCTGGCCCTGCTGATGGCATCCGGTTGCGCGGGACCCGAACTGGACGATGGTCAAGCACCCCGCTTACAGGAGACGTTCGCTCCGGCCCACCGCCAGAAAATGCCCGACCTGGCGGGGACCGCGATCGACGGTCGCCCGATCGCCGTACACGACTACCGAGGCAACGTGCTCGTCGTGAACGCGTGGGCGTCCTGGTGCGGCCCCTGCCGCGCCGAAGCTCGTGACCTCTCCGCCGTGCACACCACCCTCCGCACGCGCGGCGTACGCGTCATGGGCGTCGACACCGATGCGTCGAGGGCAGCCGGAGCGGCCTTCGCCCGCGAGCATCACGTCACCTACCGCAGTCTCCACGACCCGAAGATCGTCCAGCTCCTGCGCATCCCCAAGGGCCTGGTCAACCCGCAGGGCTACCCCTACACCTTCGTCGTCGACCGGCAGGGCCGGATCGCGGCTGCCCGGATGGGCCAGATCAGCCGGGCCGAACTGGACGCTCTGGTCGAGCCGCTGCTCTGATCGCAGGACAGGACCGACCTCTGCCGCCGGCAGCGGTGCGGTCGCGCCACTTGAGGATCGTGTCGAAGGCAGCCCCCGTTCGGTGACGTGCAGGCCCCGGCTCGATCAGTTCCTCCGGGACTCCCGGCATGTGAGAGGGGTTCGACCGGGACGAGTCAGCCAGGCCCGGCGCCCCTGCTGTTCCACCGGGTCAAGCTGCGCCCACCCCCACCCGGCCGCCTTTCCGTGTACACCCGCGAGGGCCCCGGCCCGTGTGCCGGACGAGCATGATCGTACTCACCGGGATTTCCTGTACCCCGACTACTCACACCCGGGCCACGCCCGCCCGGGGCGGCCGGTCGTCCGCCGGCGGCCCCGGGTGAGGGAGTGTCAGGCCCGCAGGAAGGCGAGCACCGCGAGCACCCTGCGGTGCGTCTCGTCCGCCGGGGGCAGGTCCAGCTTGGTGAGGATGCTGCTGATGTGCTTGCCCACGGCCGCCTCGGAGACGACGAGTTCGCGGGCGATCGCCCCGTTGGACTTGCCCTCGGCGATCAGGGCGAGCACCTCGCGCTCGCGGGGGGTGAGCCGCTCCAGCGGGTCCCGGCGGCGGCGCAGCAACTGCCGTACGACCTCCGGGTCGACGACCGTGCCGCCGTCCGCGACCTCGCACAGCGCGTCCACGAACTCCTCGACCTGGCCCACCCGGTCCTTGAGCAGGTAGCCGACGCCCGAGCCGTCGCCGGAGTCCAGCAGTTCCGAGGCGTAGGCCCGCTGCACGTACTGGCTGAGCACCAGCACCGGCAGGGCGGGGCGGTGCTCGCGCAGCCGGACGGCCGCGTGCAGGCCCTCGTCCTGGAAGCCGGGGGGCATGCGCACATCCGTGACCACGATGTCCGGTTCGTGTTCCTCGACGGCGGTGAGGAGCGCCTCGGCGTCGCCGACCGCCGCGACGACCTCGTGGCCGCATCGGTGCAGCAGACCGATGAGCCCCTCCCGCAGCAGGACGCTGTCCTCGGCCAGGACTACACGGAGCGTTCGGTCGGCTCGCAGGGCTCGCAAGGAATCTCCACACGCAACAGGGTTGGTCCGCCCGGCGGACTGGACAGGGAGAGTCTGCCATCGAGAACCGACACCCGGTCCGCGAGCCCGGTGAGTCCGGTCCCCGCGGTGAAGTCGGCGCCGCCACGGCCGTCGTCGCACACCCGCAGGCGCAGCCGCCCGTCACGGTGCCCGCCGCTGACCTCGGCCCGGCTCGCGCCGCTGTGTCTGGCGACGTTGGCGAGGGCCTCGCACACCACGAAGTACGCGGCGGCCTCCACCGACTCGGGCAGCCGGCCGGGCAGGTCCAGATCCACGTCGACGGGGACCGGGGAGCGATCGGCCGCGTCCGCCACTGCGGCCTCCAGGCCGTAGTCGGCGAGCACCTTGGGGTGGATGCCGTGGATGAGTTCGCGCAGTTCCGCCAGCGCCCGGCCGGCTTCGTCGTGCGCCCTGGCCAGCTGGTCGGCGAGCGGGCCGGGTGGCACGTCCAGCCGGGCCAGGCCCAGGGTCATCGTCAGGGCGACGAGCCGCTGCTGCGCTCCGTCGTGCAGGTCGCGCTCGATACGGCGGCGCTCGGCCTCGAAGGCGTCGACCAACCGCACCCGGGAGCGGTTGAGTTCGACGACCTTCTCGCCCAGGTCGCCGTCGCGCGGGGCGATCAGCAGCCGGGTCAGCTCGGCCCGGGCACCGGCGGCGGCGCCGAGGACGTAGGCGCAGCCGCACAGCACGACCAGGCCGAGGACGGCCACGCCGAAGGCCGTCGGCCAGCTGGTGACCGTCCACTGCTTGAGCACCTTGGTCTCCTGGCCGTCGCCGGCGGTGGCCAGCAGCAGCGGGGTGAGCACCATGGAGCACGGGAGGAGCAGCGCCACGGTGAACGCCAGCGCGTCGACCGGCCACAGCAGCGCGGAGAACAGCAGGCCGTAGCCGAGTTCGCGCCACGTGGACTGCTCCCGCAGCCGGGTCGTCAGCCACACCCACAGTCCCGCGGCGGCGGGCTGGGCGTGCTGGTGCGGGGCCGGGTCGAGGTCCACCAGGCGCAGCCGGTGGCGCTCCACCCAGGCCACCGGGATGCCGGCCAGCGCGGTCAGCACGAGCAGCGGCAGCCCGACCAGGACCACGGCGAGCACACCGCCCACCGCCACGGCGACGGCGAACCCGGCCAGGGCGAGGGCGCCGGTGAGCGCGCCGGTGAGCAGATACCCGGCCGACCGCCACGGCCACGGCGACAGCAGATAGCCGGGCCGTGCCATGGCCTGCCACACAGTGCGAGGGTGCATGACCCCACGGTAGAAGCCGCCGTGGGACGGCGGCCATCGGTCCGGACGGCACATCGCGGGTAGGGCTGGCCCTACCCCTGGCGGGGCGCGCCGTGGCAGGGACGGCGGCCGGGGGCGGGTGCGGGCCCGTGACCAGGGGAACCGGGCGGGGAGCCGGCCGGGGATCGGCGGCGCCCCCGACGCCCGGGGAGGGGGTACGGGGAGGTCACGGGCGGGGCGCGGCACGCTCTTGCCGCCGCAGGCTGCTGCAACGTCGAAGGCACTATTCCGCCACGGGGCGGCCGCACGATGGCTGGGAAAAGCGCTCGGCGTTCGTGAGCCGGCCGCTCCACTGCGCGGTCCCGGCCGTGTGAGGTGGCAAGTCACACGTGGAATTACACATGGAATTCCGGCTTCTTGGCCCGGTGGAGGCGAGAGACGGCGCCCGGCGCATCGCGCTGTCGGGCTCGAAGGCGCACACCGTGCCGGCCGCGCTGTTGCCCGCCCAGGGGCGGGTGGTCAGCGACGGGCGGCTGGCGACGCTGCTGCCGTCCACCACCGGCGCCGCCGTCCTGGTCACCAGCCGCAGCAGGCTGGCCGCGGTGCCCGGGTCCCGTACCGTCGCGCTGGACCCGCTCGGGCCCGCCGCGTCCCGGGCCCTGCTCGGCTCGGTCGCCGGGCGCGCCCGCGTCGACCGTGAGCGCGAGGCCGTCGGGGTCGTCGCCGACGCCTGCGCCGGGCTGCCGCTCGCGCTGCGCGCCGCCGCGACCCGGCCAGTGCGGCCCGGCCGCACTGGCCGGCGGCCCGCGGCTGGCCGGTCCGGCCTCGCGCATGGGCGAGTTGCGGGCCGGCCACCTCGATCCGGGCCGTCGGCTGGGGGCGGCGCTGTCCCAGCGCCCGCCCGCCGAGCAGGAGGTGGCGCGCGCCCTGGCCCCGCACCTGCCCGGCACGTTCACGGCGGGCGACGCGGCCGCGGAGCCGACCGTGTCCGGGGAGACGGCGGAGCAGTTCCTGGAGCGGCTGGTGGAGGAGTCGGCGCTGGAGATGAGCGGCATCGACACCGGGGGCCGGCCACGCTACCGCTTCCACAAGCTGATGTGGCTCGTCGCCGGGGGGTCCGCTGGGGCTGTGCCCCCGGACCTGACGTTCACCCGGGCGAGCTGACCGGAGTCCGGGGGGTAGGCCTCGCCCTACCCCAAGGCTCGCTCCTGCCGCACTGCGCCGGCCCGCCCTCGCAGGGTTTCGTGAGAACAGCGGAAGAACGAGAGAGGCGGCCCGCGATGACGGCATGGCTGGCGGAGCACGTGGTGGCGTACGGTGCCTCCGGGATCCTCGCCGCGGTACTGCTGCTGCCGGCGCCGGAGGCGGCGCTCCCGGTGGCCGGCACGCTGATGCCGGGTCAGCCGGCCGTGGTGCTGGGCGGCATGCTCGCCCGGCGGGCCCACCTCACCGTCGAGGCGGCCCTGCTCGCCGCGTTCGCGGGGGCCGTGCCGGGCACTGTGATCGGCTACGCCGTCGGACGGCGCCGGCACGAGCGGATCCTCGCCCCCCTGCGGGAGCACCGGCGGCACGGCGCGTACACCGCGCGGGCGCCGGGGCTGATCCGGCGGCACGGCGGTCTCGCGGTGTTCGTCGGCCGCTTCACCGCCGTGCCGCGCACCCTCGTGCCGACGCTGTGCGGGGCGACCCGCATGCCGCTGCGGCGCTGTGTGCTGTGGTCGGTGGTCAGCGGCGCGGTGCGGGGACCGGCGTTCGTCCTCCTCGGCTGCCTCATCGGCCCCGCCGGACCCGGCTGACGCACCGCGGCACGCAGCCTCCTGCCAGTGCGGAGACCTGCCGGCCGCCACACCCCTCCCGCGCCCGGCGCCCTCTGGACAACGGACTTGCCGGCGCCGCCTCCCGAAACCTCCGTCCCGCCAGGTGCGGGAGGACCACACCGAACGAGTGGGGACAGATGAACCACGACGCCATCCAGTTGCGCTCCGTCAGCAGGCGGTACGGGTCGGGCGACGGCACCGTGACAGCGCTCGACGAGGTCTCGCTCTCCTTCCCGCGCGGCACCTTCACCGCCGTGATGGGCCCCTCCGGCTCCGGCAAGTCGACCCTGTTGCAGTGCGCCGCCGGCCTCGACCGCCCCACCTCCGGGTCGGTCTCCGTGGGCGGGACCGAGCTGACGAAGCTCAGCGAGACCAAGCTGACCCTGCTGCGCCGGGAGCGCATCGGGTTCGTCTTCCAGGCCTTCAACCTGCTGCCCTCGCTGACCGCCGAGCAGAACGTGGCGCTGCCGCTGCGGCTGGCCGGCCGACGGGTGCCCCGGGCACGGGTGCGCGAGGTGCTCGGGCAGGTGGGGCTCGGCGAGCGGGCGCGGCACCGGCCGACGGAGATGTCCGGCGGTCAGCAGCAGCGGGTGGCGCTCGCCCGCGCCCTGATCACCCGTCCCGAGGTGCTGTTCGGCGACGAGCCGACCGGTGCCCTGGACTCGCAGACCAGCCGCGAGGTGCTGACGCTGCTGCGCGGGATGGTCGACCGCGAGGGCCAGACGATCATCATGGTCACCCACGACCCGGTGGCCGCGTCCTACGCCGACCGCGTGGTGTTCCTGGTGGACGGCCGGGTCAACGGCGAGCTCGTCGGGGCGGGCGCCGACGACATCGCCGCGCGCATGACCAAGCTGGAGGCCGTGCCGTGCTGAGCGTCGCCCTGCGCACCCTGCGCACCCGCTGGGTCACCTTCCTCGGCAGCTTTGTAGCGCTCTGCCTGGGCGTGGCCCTGCTCGCCGTGATGGGCCTGGCCCTGGCCTCCTCCCTGGACGCCCCCGAGCGCGCCCCGGAGCGGTTCGCCGCCGCTCCCGTCGTGGTCAAGGGGCAGGACATCCTGTGGGTGTCCACCCCGATCGGCGAGCGGACGCAGCAGCTCGCCGCGCCGCGGGCGGTGCCCGAGGACACCGTCGGCAGGCTCGAACGGCTCGGCACCGTCGTCCGCGACCGCTCGTTCGCCGTCACGGCCCGGGGCGGCCCCGGCGGCCTGGTCGGACACCCGTGGTCCACGGCCGCGTTCGCGCCCTACCGGCTCACGGCGGGCCACGCGCCCCGCGCCGCCGGCGAGGTCGTCGTCAGCGGCGACTGGGCCCGGCCCGGTGAGCGGCTGCGCACCGACCACGGCACGGCACTGGTCGTGGGCACCGTCGCCGACCGCGGCTTCGAACACGCCGTCTTCTACTCCGACGAGGAGGCCGCCCGGCTGTCCCCCGCCGGCGTCCAGCTGGTCGTCGACGCCGACGCGGCGGCCGTGCGGGACGCCGTGCGCGGCAGCGCGGGCGTGCGGGTCCTCACCGGGGACGCGCGTCGCTTCGCCGACGCCGACCCCGAGCGTGACCGCGAGGCGCTGACCGCGATGAACGCCATGTTCGGCACGGCCGGCGGGGTCACCGCCTTCGTGTCGGTGTTCGTGGTGGCGTCCACCTTCGCGTTCGCCGTGGCCCAGCGGCGCCGGGAGTTCGGTCTGCTGCGCACGGCCGGGGCGACGCCCGGGCAGATCCGGCGCATGGTGTTCGCCGAGGCGCTGGTGGTGGGCGTCCTCGCCTCCGCGGCCGGCTGTGTGCTCGGTTCCTTCGGAGCGCCGCGGCTGGGCCAGTGGGTGGTGGACGGGGGGCTCGCACCGGCCTGGTTCCGCATCGGCGACTACACCTGGCCGTACCTCATGGCGTTCTGGACGGGGCTGCTGGTCGCCCTGTGCGGGGTGGTCGCCGCGTCCTGGCGGGCCGGCCGCACCGGCCCCACCGAGGCGCTGCGCGGGGCGGCCGTGGACACCAGGGCGATGACCTGGGGCCGCTGGCTGTTCGGGGCGGGGCTGCTGCTGACCGCCGCGGTCACCCTGGGCCTGGCCCTGGTGACCGAGCCGGGCGACCTGCTGCACCGCAAGACGTATGTGAGCCGGCCCATGCTGCTGATCACCGCGGTGGCGCTGCTGGCGCCGGTGGTGGTGCGCCCGCTGACCCGGCTGCTGGCCTGGCTGCCGGCCCGGCTGCCGGGGGCCGGCGGGATGCTGGTGCGGGAGAACGCCGCGGCCGGGGTACGGCGCACCGCGGCGATCGCGGCGCCGGTCCTGGTGACGGTCGCGCTGGCGGGATCGCTGCTGGGGGCCACCGCGACGCTGAACGAGGCCAGGGCCGCCGAGACGCGGGAGCAGACCACGGCGGCGTTCGTCGTCACCCCGGCCGGCGGGTCCGGCTTCGACGACGCCACGCTGGACCGGCTGCGGGCGGTGCCCGGGGCGACGGTGTCGGCCACCGCGTCGAGCGCCGTGTACGTCCTGGAGGACGGGGTGGCGCTGGTCAAGTCCGAGGCCCGCGCGGCCGAGGCGCGTCCGCTCGCCGCCACGACCCGCCTGCCGGTGGTCGCCGGCAGGGTGAGCGACCTCGACGACGGTTCGATCGTCGTCAACGAGGAATGGGAGCGGCACCGCGTGGGCGACCGGGTGCCGGTGTGGCTGGGCGACGGCACGCGCACGACGCTGCGGATCGCGGCGGTGATGGCGGTCGGCACCGGCAACAACGGTGTCTACGTCACGCCCGCCAACGCCCGGGGCGCGGCCGTCGACCGGGTCGACGTGGGCCTGGCCCGGGGCGCCGACGCCGGTGCGGTGGCCGAGCGGCTGCGGGCCGCGGTCGCCGGCGGGGGCGGACAGGTGCTCACCAAGGCGCAGTTCGTGGCGGCGACGTACCCGGAGACCAACCGCACCGCCCGGCTCGGGTTCCTGCTGGTCCTCGGCATCGCCCTGCTGTACACCGGGATCTCGCTGGCCAACACGATGGTGATGGCGACCTCCGACCGGGTGCGCGACCTGGCGGTGCTGCGGCTGGCCGGGGCGACCCGCCGGCAGGTGCTGCGGCTGGTCGGCGCGGAGGCCGTGATGGTGGTCGCGGTCGGGGCGCTGCTGGGGCTCCTGGTCGCCGCGCTGAACCTGCTCGGCATGTGGGGCGCGCTCGGCCTGCTGTCGGTGCGGACGACGATCGAGCTGCCGTGGAGGACCATCGGCGCGGTCGTCGCCGCCTGCGCGGTGCTCGCGGTGGTGTCGTCGGTCGCCCCGGCCGGGCTCGCCCTGCGGCGCCGGGCCGTGGAGCTGGCGGGCATGCGCGAGTGACCCTCCGAACGGCGCCGGCTGACCATCCCCCGTCCGGCCGGCGCCCTTCGTCCGCCCGCGCGGCCGGTCGCCGTGGCCCGCGAGGCGGACGGACGGGCCCCCGAGAACGGAGGGCTCCGTCCGGTGATCCGGAAGGGAGCGCCTAATAGCTGCCGTAGCCGGGCTTGCCGTTCGGCCGGTAGACGCCGACGACGGTGCCGCCCTTCGTCGTCGAGACGCTGACCGGCTCCAGTGCGGTGGGGATCGCTCCGTCGGCGAACAGCCGCTTGCCGGTGCCGATGATCACCGGGTGGATGGTCAGCCGGTATTCGTCGACGAGGTCGTGCCGCATGAGGGTCTGGGCGAGGTCGCCACTGCCCACGACCTTGATGTCACCGCCGTCGGAGGCTTTCAGCTCGCGCACGGCATCGACGACGTCGCCCTCCAGCAGCGTGGAGTTCTGCCACTCGACGGAGGTCAGCGTCCGGGACGCCACGTACTTGCGCATGCTGTTCATCCGATGGGTGAACGGGTTGCCGGGGTCGGCGGTCGGCCAGTACGACGCGAAGATCTCGTACGTCTTGCGGCCGAGCAGCATGGCGTCGGAGACCTCGTACCAGCCGGCGACTACCGTGCCGACCTCGTCGTCGGACGCCGGCATCTGCCAGCCGCCGTGCTCGAAGCCGCTCCCGGTGTCCTCGTCGGGACCGCCCGGGGCCTGCATGACGCCGTCCAGCGTCAGGAACGTGCAAACGATGATCTTGCGCACGGTGCGCTCCCTTCGTCGACGGGTAGACCGCGCATCCGCCGGGAACTCATCGGAGGGACTCCCCCGTGGCGGGGCCAGGGCATACGGCGGGTGCCGCGCGGGCGGTTCCGAAGGTCCGCGGGAGGAGCGAGGACCTGGCCGACGGGGCGAACGCCGCCGAGGACCCGGTGCCGTGAGGCACCCTCGCCCTGACCCGCACGCCAGCGCGTCCCGCGGTCCGCATCCGCATACGCCGCATCCGCATGATGGCGCCGGCTGCGCTCGGACGGCCGGTGGTCCGGCCGGGCGGGCCGGCCGGGCCGCGGGTACGCCGTCAGTCGCGGGCGCGGCGCGGCCGTGGGGAGGACACGGGGCGGTAACCGGCGTGCGCATCGCGGTAGGCGCGGGCGAGGTGGTGCTGGACGCGGAGATGGGCGAACTGGTGCACCGCCCCGGGCCGGCGCAGAATGCCGCGGTGATAGGCGTCCTCCAGGAAGGCCATCGTGTCCCAGGGCAGGCGGCCGGTCAGCGGCAGGCAGATCCGCGAGAACAGGATCCACTGCCCCCAGGCCGTGAATCCCAGCACGTACGCGGCCGTACCCCCCAGGCCACCGGTGACACCGAAGGAGAGCGCGCTCGACAAGGACCAGCTCAGCTCTCCGAACGCGCCGTCCAGCAGACGGACCAGCAGGTAGCCGCTCAGCGCGATGGCCAGGGTGAGCAGCGGTGCCAGGACGAGGACCTGGCGCCGGACCGACGCGCGGTTCGACACCAGCAGTCCCGCCGGGCTGGCCTGGACGGTGACCTCGAAGGGGGCTTCGAGAGCGATCACCAGTCCGAAGACGAGGCAGGCGGCGGGTCCGAAGATCAGTCCGAACAGCAGCATGTTGGTGAGCGTGAAACGCAGCGCGAAGGCGTTGGCGAGCGGCACGTCGAAGAAGAGGCCGTTCTGCAGCGTCGTGACGACGGCGATGCCGGCGCCCATGACGAGGCCTCCGGCGAACACGGCTCCCAGGTACGCGGTTGTCTCGCGGGCGGACCTGCGGTCCGGTCGGCGGCGGGCGCCCGGCGCCCTCAGTTGGACCCGGGTCGGTTCGAGGGCTCTGCCGCCCCTGCGGACGAGGACGACCGCGTAGGTGACGCCGAAGGCGAGGCCCCCGGCCAGACCGGTCATGGCCCCTTCCGCCATGATCTGTGCCGCTCCCAGGGCGACGGGAGAGTCCGGCGTCAGGGGCATGGAGGCCAGGCCGACGGTCCACGTGGCGATCGCCACGCACAGCGTCGACGCCAGCACGACCGCGAGGACGCGGGTGGAGCGGCGCAGCGACTCTCCCAGCTGCCACCAGGCCAGGTCCTGCCGCTCGTGGTCGAACCGGACCAGGTGGTGGGCGAGGTGGCTCAGCCACCGCTGGGCCTGGCCCGCATCGCGCGGCACGCGGCGCGCGCGTTGTCCGCCGGCGGGTTCGGGAACGCGGCGCTCGTAGGCGGCGGGGACGAAGCCGGCGAGCAGGTGTTCCTCGATCGCCCGGGCGTCCGGGAAGCGCCCGGTGTCGAGGAGTTCGGCCGGCGAACGGTCGGTGCGGTCGCTGTACATCACCCGGGCCAGGGAGGTCATCAGCGGCGTCCGCAGCGCGTGGAGGAGGTGCGCGCCGCCCGACGCCTCCCGGGCCAGCGCCTCGTCCAGTGCGCTCCCCCAGGTCTCGGTGGAGCGGGACGCGTCGGGCGGCACCGGGGACGTCAGGGGCAGGTACTCCCGCAGGTTGCCGAAGGAGAGGTCGCACAGTTCCACGGCCGCGGCCGAGGCCAGCGGCGCGCGCCTCTCGACGGCCTCCGCGTATTCGGCGAGGCGGCTGGTGAGGACGAGCGGCGTCGACAGGCGGTTGAGCGCGTCGAGCGCGGTCGCTCTCAGGCCCTCCGCGATCTCGTCGAAGCCGTCCAGGACCGGCAGGACGAGATCGGCGTCGAGGACGTCCGCGGCCAGTGTCTTCCCGCTGGGCAGCCGCCGGGCCAGATGCGGATGGTCGCGGATGAGCCGCTCGGCCAGCCAGCCGTGCAGGCCGGTGGCGACCGGGTCCCATGAGCCGATGCTGAAGATCACCGGAACCCGGTGGAATGCCGGGTGGGAGGCGCGCTCCTTCAACAGGTCCAGCGTCAGCCGGACGGCCAGGACCGTCTTGCCGGCGCCCGCCCGGCCGAGGATCACCAGGCGTCCCGTCCCGGCCCGGTGGTAGACGTCGACGACTTTCCGCAGGTCTCCGCTCAGTTCCTGCTCCGCCGGGCCGTCCGCCGCGCGGAGCCGCCAGTTCTCCGCGTGGTCGGCGAGTCCGCTCGCCGCCGCCCGCAATCGCACCGGCAGCGGGGCGGGGTGGTGCACCCGGCGCTGCTCCTCCTCGTGCCGCCAGTGCCCTCGGACGTCCCGGGCGAGTTCCTCCGCCACGTCGGCGAGCGGCCCCCGCGGCGCCGGTACACGCAGTGCCTCGGGCGGTCCGGGGGCCGGGGGCGGGGTGGGCTGTTCCGCGGGGGCGGCGGCGTCCGGGCCACCGCCCAGGGCCGACGCGAGCAGCCGGCGGTCCTCGGGGCTCGGCCGGAGCGCGTCCGCCAGTTTCGTGATCGACCCGCTCCGGTGGTCGAACGGCTTGCCGGTCTCCATCCTGCGGATTGTGCTCACGCTCACGTCGGAGAGTTCCGCCAGTTTCTCCTGCGTCAGCTTCGCCTGCCGTCGCAGCCGCCGTAGCAGCTCGCCGAGCGATTCCGTCACCCTCGCCCTCCCCCAGTGACCCGGCAGGAGAGCCTACCTGACGACCGGTCACCGATGACCGGCGATGTGACCTGGGCGAACGGCCCCCGCATGCCCAGCATCGGTGACGCGGCGGGCCACGCCCCCAGGGAGCGGCGGCTGCGCGGACGGCATCGGCGAACGGGCGTGAGGAGGCGGACCGCGATGGCGGGGACCGGGGGACGTACTGCTGCCGAGTTGCTCCGCAGGACACGCACCGGTGCCGAGGGGCCCCTGTCGGGGCGGGTTGCGGGGCCGTCGCTGTGCGCGGGGCTGTGTGCGGAGCGGGTGGCCGCGGCCCGGCCGGCGGCTCGCGGTGCTCGGCTCCTCCGCCGACGCGCGGGTACGGCCGGGGCTGGCCGGCATGCGCACCGACAGTTCGCCGCCCGGGCCGGCGTCCCGGGATCGCGGAGCTGCCGGGTGGCCTTCGACGGCCGACGACCTGGTGCGGCGCATCCCGGCCGCTGGGGGTGGCCACCGGGCGAGGGCTGCGAGGCGCGCCTCCCGGTGGTCCTCCGCCTCATCGCGTTTCCCGCACCGGCGGCGGCCTGCCGGACCCCGCTGCTCCGGCCACCGGCCCGGCGGATCTGCCCGACGGGCCCGGCCCGGTCACGGTCCCCTCCCCCGCGCCGGCCGCACTTCGGGGACTCGGAGGGGCACCTCGTACCAGGCCCGTAGGGGCGACCCGCGGGTGCCGGCGCTCGCTCTGGAGCCCGGGCCGCCCCCGTCCGTTTCCGGCACCCACCACCCCATCCATCCGGCACCACGAGAACACCACGAGAACAGGAGCGAACATGGCGTACCGCTACTGGTGCGGCGAATGCGGCTTCAAGACGTCCTGGGGCACCGAGTCCGAGGGCGAGCGGGAGCAGCTCGCGCACTACGCCAGGAACCACCCCGGGATCGTCCCCGGCGGCCAGGTCGAGACCGACGGCAGGAGTCCGAGCGGCGGCAGCGGATGCCTCACCTTCCTCGGCATCGTGATCGTGCTCGTCATCCTCGCCGCGTCGTGCCACCGCTGACGCCCGTCCCCGGCACCCCCGTCGTCCCCACCGCATCCCGCCCGGGCCCGCGGAACGGCCAGGCGGGTGGCGGCGGGGAACGCTGGGGAGCGCCGGGCGGACGGTGCCGGACGGTGCGGTCGGTCAGAGCGCGCAGAAGGCGTCCCGCATCCCCTTGTCGGTGTCCGTCTGTCCCCGGGTCGGTGCCTGGAGGTGGTACTCGGTGTTGGCTTCCAGCACCTGCTTGCCGCCGTCGTCGTCGGCGTACCACGTGCTGAAGTAGCCGAGTACGGCCCCGTTGTGGGACCAGACCCACTGGCCGCACGGCAGTTGGAACCGGCTGATGCCCAGTCCGTAGCGGATGTCGGCGGTCCCGGTGGGGACCGTGGTCTTCAGCTCGGCCTGCTGCGCGGGCGGCAGCAGCTGCCCGTCGAGCAACGCCCGGGTGAAGGTGGCGAGATCGTCCAGGGTCGACACCATCGCGCCTGCCGGGCCCATCGCCTGGACGTTGGAGACCGTGACGTCCGTGAGCACCATGCCGAGCCAACCGTACGCGTAGCCGTGCAGGTAGTTGCCTTGCAGGGTCGGGTCGGAGGTGGGGAAGACGGTGTGCCGCAGGCCGAGCGGCTCGATGATCCGCCGGGTGACCTCGGTCGCCGGGTCGTTGCCCGTGACCGCCTTGATCACCATGCCGGCCAGCACGTAGTTGGTGTTGGAGTACTCCCACTTCTCACCCGGCTCGGAGGAGGGCCGCCGCAGCGCGAGACCCAGGTCCACGAGGGTCTGCGGCGGCCAGGCCCGGCCGGGCTCGAGGTTGGCGGCGTAGGAGTTGTAGAACGACGTGTTGTGTACGTAGTCCGGGAGGCCTGAGGTGTGGTTGAGCAGCTCCCTCAGGGTGATCCGGCTGCCGTCATAGCCGTTGGCGGCGACGGCGCCCGGAAGCCACCGGGCGACGGAGTCGTCCAGGGAGAGCCTGCCTTCGGCTTCCAGTTGCAGCAGCACGGTCGCGATGAACGCCTTGGTGTTGCTGCCCATCCGGAACTGCGCCTGGGGATCGGCGGGCACCTTGGTGGCGGTGTTGCCGGTGCCCGCCGAGACGTACTGCGCGCTGTCTCCGGAGCGGACCAGGCCGACCACTCCCGGGTAGCCGTCGGCGATGCCTTTCTGCGCACCGGCCCGCAGGATGCTCACGGCCGTCGGAGCATCGGCGTGGACCGGGGCGGCGGCGGTGAGTACCGCGAGCGTCAGCGTCGCGCCGACGGCGATCAGGCGTGCGGATTTCATGGGACGTCTCCTCGTCACTGGGTAGCCGCGAAGGCCGCGCCGGGCGGTGGTGCACGGCGTCCTGGCGAGCCTCGGACAACGGCGGCACCGCGAACAGTCCATGCGGGCGGCCATATATGACCGGTCGTCACGGCGACCCCTGCCACGGCGCTGACCTGCGCCGGACGTTGGACAGCTGAGGGCGGCCGGTCTTCCGGGGGCGTCACGGAGCGGCGACGGCAACGCGGCAGTCGTCCAGCTGCTCCGCCGGGCCGGACATCCAGGAGCCCAGGAAGAGGGAGGCCCGGCTCGGCACTGACTCGTCGGATGCCCTCCTTCACGCGGACGCGGCCGCGCGAGCCTCGCTGCACGGGTGGCCGCTCCACGGGTGAGCGGACGACGACGGGGCCGCGGAGGTCTGGCAGGCTGGGACGCGCGGGGAGATGTCGCGTCTTGCCTGGAGGAGGCCCGGATGGCGGGGATCGAACGTGGCCGGCGGAGGTGCGGGTACCCCAGGCCGCCCTGACTGCCTTCGCCGCGGCACTGAGCGTGCGCACGGTCGCCATGCGGACCTGGCCCGATGGCATCGAGTGGATGTATCCGATGGGGACGTGGCAGCAGCCTCATCTGGAGGTAGCGCTCATGGCCGGCGGTGAAGAGGTGTGGCTGCGGATGTCCACCGACCGCTCCGGCGTCGCCGTGTGGACCATCGAGCAGTGGTGGAAGTTCGCCGGTCAACTGCCCGGCGCGGCACCGCCGCACGGCTGAGCCCGGCGGCAGCCGGTGACGACTGCGAGCGGACACGCGTCGTCGCCCGCGCCGCCCCGGGGCTCCTGGCCCACCGACGCATACGCCGCCGCTCAGCGTGTCCAGGGCAGGACGGACATCCGGGACGTGATGGACCTGGCCACCGGCCAGTTCCTGGTCATCACCGAGACCACCACGCGGCACCCGACGCGGGAGCACCGCTCGCCCCTTCCGGCCGGACAGGACGCAAGCGTGCGCGACCACGCTCTGCACTCCCCCGGCGCGGCCCGCGTCATCCCCTGAGCATCCGAGCCGTCGTCCTGGTCGCGGCCCGCCGGGCCTGTCACGCTCGTCGGCTCGCCGGCGGAGACCTCACCGTCGTGCTGCAGGCAGCGCGCCACGCGGGCGCAGACACCACGCCGTCGCCCGTACCGGACGTCCGCACGCCCTTCGCCGACCGGTTCGCCCGTCCGGCACCCTGAGGAGGCGAGAGCCTTCGGCGTCCAGCGCCGTCGTCCACCACGGAGCTGCCGTCCTCACTGCGGGCGTGAGCGGCGAGCGGCCAGAGGCCGAGGCTGCGGCAGCATCAAGATCCTCTTTCGGCTCACGGCCTAACCCGGACGGGCGCCGGACACTATCCGGCTGGCCCCATGTATCCAGACGCGAGGCGCAAACAAGATAGTGTCATGCAATTCACGAGCGCTCTCGACTCCTCCAGCCGTTTCGATTCTTCGGCCGTGCCCGCGTCACGCCGGCAGTTACTGGCCCGCGCGGGTGCCTTGGCTGTACTGGGTGCCACATCGGCTCTGGTTCCGGCCGCTCGCGCGTCCGCCGCGGCGACGGCCTCCGCCGGGTCCGTACGGCTCGAACTCCCCCGTCCCACCGGACCGTGTCCGATCGGCGTCACCGAACTGCACCTGGTGGACCGGACGCGTCGCGGCCCCTGGTGGGCGGGCGAGGCGGCGTCGGGGTTCCGGGAACTCATGGTGAGCGTCTGGTATCCGGCCGATCGCGTCACGGCGGAAGACGGACCCCGGGCGCCGTACATGCGTGCGGGCGCGGCCGCGGTCTTCGGGGCAGGCGCGGCAAAGATCCTCCAGGTCGACGAGGGGGCCGTCGACTGGGGCGGATTCGTCACCCACGCCCGCGTCGGAGTGGCCGTGGCGTCCCGGGCCGGGCGGCTGCCCGTAGTGCTGTACTCGCCGGGCATGTACAACGAGCGCACCCTGGACACCACCGCGGTGGAGGAGTTGGCGAGCCACGGCTGTGCGGTGATCACCGTCGACCCCGTCCACGAGGCACACGCGGTCGAGTTCCCCGACGGCCGCGTCATCGAGTCCGCGCCCGGGCTCGGTGCCATCGAGGGGGGCGCGGACCGCTCCAGGGCTGCGCTGGAGGTCAGGGTCGCTGACGTTCCGTTCGTCCTCGACCGGCTCGCCGTGCTGGCTCGCGGCGGTAATCCCGATGCCGGGAAGCGGCCGCTGCCGCGCGGTCTCGGGCAGGCCCTCGACCTCGCGCGCGTCGGCATGTTCGGGCATTCGCTGGGCGGGATGACGACGGCCGAGGCGATGCGCGTGGACCGCCGTATCCGTGCCGGTGCCAATCTCGACGGGCCGCTCGGTTACGACTGGACCGACCCCGGCCTGCTGCTGCCGGTCGCCCGTACCGGGCTGGACCGGCCGTTCCTCGAGATGGGGGCGTGGCTTGCGGGCACGTCCGGCAGATTGCCGCACACCCATGAGCACTCCCCGTCCTGGCGGGCGCTGTGGCGGAACTCCACCGGCTGGAAACGCGATCTGTGGACGGAGGCGGCCGAGCACAACTCGTTCACCGACTACGAGACCGTCCTTCCGGGTCTCGCCGAGCGGCTCACACTGCCGCAAGGGCTGCTGACCCGGATGACCGGCACCGTCGACCCGGCACGGTTCACCGCGAGCCGCCGGGCCTACCTCACCGCTTTCTTCGAGAAGCATCTGCGCGGCCGCCACCAGCCGCTGCTGGACGGCCCTTCCCCACTCCACCCGGACGTGCGGTTCATCAGCTGACGCCCCGGAAGCGATCCCCCTCGCCTTCGTCGTCACCGGCGGCGACACGAACGACCGCACCCGGTTCACCGCCGTGACGGAAGCGGTCCGGGTACCCGGGATCGGACCGGGGCGGCCCCGGGTCCGCGTCCGGCCCGATCACGCCCTGGATCGGTGGCAAGGGCTACAGCTCGAAGGCGATCCGGTCCCGGCTCCGCCGCCGCATCCGCACACGACCCGGAACCGGCTGATCAGATCCTCGACCGGGCCCGGCGCGGCAGCCGCGGAGGCCGCCCGCCGGCCCACGCTGATGCGCGTTGTCAGGCTCCAACCGGAGGCCGTCGCACTCCGGTGCTGCGGCCGACTCCGTCTACCGGCACGTCGTGCCGCGCCGTTCAGGCGCGGTCCGGTATCCGGGTCAGGGTGCGGACCGGGCGGGTCAGCAGCAGCGCGGCGGCGGTGAGCAGGGCGACCACGATGCCCACTTGGAGCACCCGGTCGGTGCCGAAGGCTCCGGCGGCCGGACCGGCCAGCGCGCTGCCGACCGGGAACATGCCGACGGAACCCGCGACCTCGTAGGCGTGGACGCGGTTGAGCACCTCGCCCGGCACCTGGGTCTGCACGCTGGTGGCCCACATGACGCCCCAGAAGGTGATGCCGATCCCGACCACGACCTGGGCGACGGCGAGCAGCCACACCGGCCAGCCGAGCACGATACCGAGCGGGTAGAGCGGGTACGCCAGCATCGCCACCGCCCCTGCGGCGAGCGGACGGACCGGCTTGTAGCGCAGCGCCAGCACCCCGCCGGCCACGGTGCCCGCCCCGAACGCGCAGTTGAGCAGGCCGAAGGCGGTGGCGCCGTGTGCGGGCACGATCACCCCGGCGGCGACCGACAGCTGCGGCCCCCAGGAGAGCACGGCGAAGAACATCCAGATCACGATCACGCCCCACAGCCAGCTCCGGGAGCGGAACTCGTACCAGCCGGCCACCAGGTTGCGCCACAGGCTCTCGCCGGCCGGCGGCGCGGGCACCACGCCGAGCCGCAGCGCGAACAGGCAGCCCGCGCTGGTGCCGTAGGCGACGGCGGAGATCACCATGACCCAGCCGGTGGCGGCGGTGCCGACCAGCACGCCGGCCAGCGCCGGGCCGCCGAGCGCGGTGAGCGCCTCGGAGATGCGCAGCACACCGTTGGCGCCCTGCACGTCCCGGGCCACCAGCGGGACGGTCGAGGAGGCGCCCGGCTGGAACATCGCGTTGGCGGTGCCGGCCACCATCAGCAGCCCGTACAGGTGCCAGAGGTGGTCGATGCCGTGCAGGAACAGGAAGGCGAGCAGCACATGGGTGGTGAGGTTGGCCAGGTCGGAGGCGATCATCATCCGGCGGGCGGTGAACCGGTCGGCGAGCACTCCGCCGAAGAGCACCAGTCCGGCGAACGGGCCGACCAGGAAGGCCATCGAGTAGCCCGCGGTGCTCAGGTCGTAACCGGAGCTGAGCAGTCCCGCCGAGACCGCGACCGGCAGCATGGCCCAGCCGAGGAGGCCGGCGCTGCGGGCGGTGAAGTAGTACTGGAAGTTACGGGACCAGATCGCCGGTTCCCCGGCCGGCGGCGGCCCGGCGGCCCGGTCCTGGTCGTGCGGGGCCGTCACCGCCGGGGTGTGGTCTGCCGAGCGATCCTTCATGGGTCTTCAGTGCTCCAGCCGTAGATCGTGTTCTTCTTGGTCGAGCGGCCGGCCGCCGCCGGTGCCGGGCGGCGCGGGCAGTTCCGCCACGGGGACCGGTTCCAGGCCGCGTCCGAGCAGGCCCTCGATGATCGACGGGAGGGCCTGTACGGTCTGGCGCCGGTCGCCGCCGCCCTCGTGCATCAGCACCACCGAGCCCGGTCCGGCGGCCTCCAGGACGGTCGCGGCGATCCGCTCCGGTCCCGGTCTCGCCCAGTCGCGGGAGTCCACGTCCCACAGGGTCAGGGTGGTCGGGTGCCCGTCGAGCGCGGCCAGCACCTTGGGGCTCAGCGCGCCGTACGGCGGCCGGAACCGGGTCGGCGCCTCGCCGGTCACCCGGGCCACCGCCTCCGCCGTCCGGTCGAGCTGTTCGCGCAGTTGGTCCGCGGTCAGGTCGGGCAGGAAGGGGTGTGACCAGGAGTGGTTCCCGATTTCGTGGCCGGCCTCGGCGATCCGGCGGACCTCGTCGGGCAGCGCCGCGACGTGGTGGCCGACGCAGAAGAAGGTGGCCCGGACGCCGTAGCGGTCCAGGATCTCCAGGATCCGGCGGGTCTGCACCGGGTCGGGGCCGTCGTCGAAGGTGAGCGCGATCCGGGGCGTGTCACGGCTGCCGTGCTCCAGGCAGCGCCCGGCCGCCGTCAGCGCCGCCTGGAGCGGTGCGCTGCGCCGTACGCCCTCGAAGTACTCGTCGGCGCGGCCGGACAGGGTGCCGCTCTCGGCGGTCAACCGGGCCAGCTCGCCGGGGGTGCTGTGGGCCTGCTCGGCCAGCCGGCGGGCCGGGACGGAGCCGAACCGCGGCCGGGGCGGCAGCAGCCAGGGGTCGGCACGGTACACCTCCAGGCCGGCCGCCGTCATGGGCCCGTCGAGCAGGCCGTTGGTGCTGTCGATCACCGCGGCCAGCGGCTGTTCCCGGCCCAGTTCCCGTAGCCAGGCGATGAGTTCGGCGACCTGGGCGGCACCCCAGTCGCCCGGTTCGGTGACCCGGCGGCCCGCGCCGTCGATGACCTCGACGCGGTAGCCCGTGCCCGTCCAGGCGATGCCCGCGTACCGCGTGCTCACGCCTCCCCCAGCGCCGTCGCCGCGGTGACGACCAGCCGCTCGACCCCGCGCAGGAAGGTCTCCATGCCGTCGCGGGTGAGGACGGCCGGGTCGGCGGTCATGCACAGCTCCAGGGCGCCGGGGGCGGTCAGCACGTCCACCGCCACGGAGACGTTCGCCCGGGGCAGGAACTCCGTGGGCCAGCTCAGCTCGGTGCGGCCGGTCAGCTCGGTCAGCGCGGTCCGCGGGCGTCCGGTGGTGTCGAAGGGACCGGTGCCCGGGTCCCGGGTGTCGTTCCACCAGCACGAGTGGTCGGCGGCCGCACCCCGCTCGACGAGCCGCGCCACCTCGCGGTCCAGCGCCCACTTGTCGTATCCGGCGTGCCGGAACGCGCTGAACGAGACGGACCGCGTCCGCCGTACCGCGTCCTGGAAGTCCCGCCCCGCGTCCGGGAGCAGGAACACCGCTTCCTGCGCCATCGTGCTGACCGACTCGGCGGCGGCCGGCTGGAAGCGGTTGCTCACCACCACCTGGAACAGGATGTCGTCGCTCCCGGACATCCTGGCCAGCTGGTGGGAGGCCGCGCCCAGCAGCACCGCCGCGTCGCTCGCGCCCCACCCGGCCGCGACCCGTTCGACCGCGACCGCGAGCGCGGGCGAGCGCAGCAGCGCGTTGGGAAAGAGCCGGCCCGGGCCGGTGACCGCGAGGTCCGGTGCCGCGGGGGCGGTGAAGATCCGCCGGGGGCCGGCGGTCAGCCGCTCGCACCAGTAGCGCCGGGCCGCCTCGTCGCGGCGGCGGCCGAGCGGTGACGCCTGGAACTCGGCGGCCTGCAGCGGCTGGAGGGCGGGCCGGGCCGCGAGCAGCGACTCGGCGGTCTCGCCCGCCTCGATGAGCCGCAGATCGCGCAGCATCCGGCCCTCGCCCCACAGGTCCATCGCGGTGTGCGAGGCCGCCAGCACCAGCCGGTGCACCAGCCCTTCGCACTCCACGAGACCGACCCTGAACGGCCACTGGCGCGCGTGGTCGAAGGGCCGGCCCGCCAGTTCGTCCATCAGGGCCTCGCCGACCGCCGGGGCCTTCGCGGCGGCGCAGGTGCGGACCGCCACGGGCAGCTCGCCGCCCCCGTCCACGACCTGGCGCAGCCCGTCCTCGCCGTCCGGCAGGAGACGGGTGTGCAGGCTGTCGTGCATCCGCAGCAGCTCCGTCAGGTCCGCGAGGACGCGGGAGGCGGGGCGGGGCGGGTCGAGCGGCAGGTCCAGCCGCAGGTTGTAGCGGGGGGCGTCGTCACCGAGCCGGGTGACGACGCCCCAGATCGCCCGCTGGCCCCAGGTGGCGGGGCCGGTGCCGGATCCGGCGGAGTCCAGTGCGAGGGTCCGCTGCTCGAGCGTGGTCATCGTGTTCCGAACCGTCCTTTCGGGTGGCCTCGTTCGGCGCTGCTGTCAGGGGGGTGGGCGTGCCCGGACGGCTACAGGCCCTGCGAGATGACCAGGCGCTGGATCTGGTTGGTGCCTTCGACGATCTGCAGCAGCTTGGCCTCGCGCATCCAGCGCTCCACCGGGTGGTCGCGGACGTAGCCGGCGCCGCCGAGGACCTGCACCGCTTCGGTGGTCACCTTCATCGCCACGTCGGTGGCGAACAGCTTCGCCTTCGCGGCCTCCAGCGAGTACGGGCGGCCGGCGTCCTTCAGCCGGGCGGCCGCCAGGGTGAGTGCCCGGGCCGCGGCGATCTGGGTGGCCATGTCGGCGAGCAGGAAGCCGATTCCCTGGAAGGAGAGGATCCGCTGCCCGAACTGGCGGCGTTCCTTGGCGTACCGCACGGCGTAGTCGGCGGCGGCCTGGGCGATGCCGACCGCGCAGGCCGCGATGCCGAGCCGGCCGCAGTCCAGTGCGCCCATCGCGATCAGGAAGCCCTTGCCTTCCCGGCCGATCAGCCGCCCGGCCGGCACCCGGACGCCGTCGAAGCCCATCTGGGCGGTCGGGTTGGACCACACGCCGAGTTTCCGTTCCGGCTCGTGCACCACCATGCCGGGCGTACCACCGGGCACGACCAGGCAGGACAGGCCCCGGGCGCCCGGTCCGCCGGTGCGGGTGAACACGGTGTAGAAGTCCGCGTGTCCGGCGTGGGTGACCCACGCCTTGGTCCCGCTGATCCGGTAGCCGTCGTCCTCCCGTACCGCCCGGGTGGTGAGCGCGGCGGCGTCCGACCCGGCCTCCGGCTCGGACAGGCAGTAGGCGCCCAGGAGTTCGCCGCCGAGCATGCCGGGCAGCAGTTCCTCGCGCTGGGCCCGGGTGCCGTAGGCGGCGGTGCCGAAGCAGGCGAGGTTGTGCACGTTGACCGCTTCGGCGACCCCGAACCAGTGGTAGGCGATCTCCTCCAGCGCCTGGAGGTAGACCTCGTACGGTTGTCCGCCGCCGCCGTACTCCTCGGGGTACGGCAGGCTCAGCAGCCCGGCCTTGCCCAGGGTGCGCACGATGTCCCGGGGGAAGGTGTGGGTTTCCTCGAACTCGGCGACACGGGGCGCGAGTTCGCCGGCAGCGATGTCCCGGACCAGGCCGAGCAGATCGGCCGCCTCCTCGGTGGGCAGGATGCGCTGGACCTTCATCGGAAGTCCTCCGTGCGTGTCGGGTTGGGTGGGCGGGAGCGGGGGCGGCCCGGGTCTCGCGGCGGGCTGCGCGGTGCGGGGGCGGCCGGACGGCGCGCGGGTGCACCGGGCCTGGTGGCGGCGGGGCGCGGGCGCATCGGCACGGTGGCGGCGGGGCGCGCCGGGCCGGCGCCCGTCCGGCGGCGGCCCCTCCCCCGGCGGGCCGTACGGGCGGTGCGGTCAGCCGCGGTCCCAGCCGGCGGTCTCCGGCCAGTGCCGGCCGACCCGGCGGACGGCGTAGTCCCAGTACGAGCGGACGGAGAGGTCGGCGTAGATGAAGTCCTGCTTGGCGGCCACGTCCCGGTCGGTGGACCAGGCGTACGGCACGCCGGTGCTCTCGGCGGTGAGCTGGAGGCGGCAGGCCCGCTCCAGCACCTGGGCGAAGACGGCGGCGTGCCGCACGCTCTTGCCGACGATCACTCCGCCGTGGTTGCGCAGCAGCACGGCCGGGTGCTCGCCGAGGTCCTTGGCGATGTGCTCACCGGTCGCGATGTCCAGGACGGTGTTGCTGGTCTCGGTGAACAGGCCGAGCCGGTCGCGGAAGTAGGCGCCGTCGTGCGAGACCGGGCGCATCTCCAGGTCGGTGGCGCCGAACAGCAGGGTGTACGGCGCGTGGCTGTGGACGATGCCGTTGACATCCGGCCGGGCCCGGTAGATGGCCTGGTGGAGGGGGAGTTCCGGCGGCGCCAGCGGCGGGGCTGGCCGGGTGTGGTCCACGGCGCAGCGGACCACGTCCGCCGGCGCGGCCTCGTCGAAGCCGACCAGGGCGCCCTTGATGAAGAACTCTTCCCGGCCGGGTATCCGGGCGGAGATCTGGCCCTGGTTGAAGTCGTCGTGCCCGTCGAGGGAGAGCATCCGGGCGCCGAGTGCCACCTGGAGAACGAGCCGGCGTTCGGCCGGGTTCAGCGGCTGCGGTTCCTCGGTGGTCATGTCCTGCTCCTAGCTGTCAGGTCGTCGTAGACGGTCCGCATGGTGACCAGGCCGGGAGCGGCGGCGCGGGCCCAGTCGGCGGCGGCCAGCGCGCCCCGGGCCGGCACCGTCCAGCTGCCGACGTGGTGCCGCACGTGCAGCGACTCCCCGTCCCAGGTGTGGGTCAGCTCGTGTTCGCTGACGGGCAGTCCGGAGCGTTCGTCGGCGATGTCGGCCACCTCCCGGCCGCTCGCCCCGGCCCAGGTCCCGGCGAGCGCCAGCGCGGTGGCGCTCGGCCGGTGTGCCTTGCCGAGCGGGTGCCGTTCGCGGACGGTGGTCACCGGGTCGAACCGGCCCGTGGCATAGGCGGCGGTGAACTCGGCGATGCGCGCCTGGAGGTAGTGACCGAAGGAGAGGTTGGTCGCCCGGACGACCGGCACCGTTCCGGCCAGTTCCGCCAGCGCCTTCCACTGGGTGTCCGACAGATTGGAGACGCAGGCTACGAGCGGTACCCGGTGCCCGGCGCAGTAGTCGAGGACGTCCGGGTGCGCCTCGGGGGCGCTCGCGTCGATCAGCACGTCGGGGACCGCCTCGGCGGACCAGCCGGTACGGCGGGAGGCGGTGAGGCAGACCCTGGTGCCGTCCGCCCGGCAGACCGCGCGCACGGCCGAGCCGAGCCGCCCCAGGCCGACGATCCCGATCGTGCGGCCGCCCGCCGCGGGCGTCTCAGGCATCGGCGCCCGCGCCGCCCGCGAGCACCAGGGCCGTGACGGAGTCGATGGTCTCGTAGTGCTCGATGGCGGCCTCCGGGTCCAGGTAGACCCCGACCTCGTTCTCGATGCTGTCGATCAGGCGCATGTAGGAGAGCGAGGTGTATCCGACGTCGCGCAGGGAGTAGCCGGCGGCGGCGAGGTCGGCGGCGGTGACGCTGCCGTCGCCGGCCGCGATGACGAGGTCGATGATCTTGGTGCGGAGCGCGCTGCTGTCCATGGGCGATTCCTCTGGGTCGAAGGGAGGTTCAGTGGCTGTCTGGGGTGGTGAGCAGGCGGCGCAGGCGCTCGACGGACGGCTTGCCGATCGAGTTCGCCGGTATCCGGTCCACCAGGCGCAGGATGCCGGGCACCTTGAACGACGGGAGGGTCGCCGCGCAGTGCGCGCGCAGGGACTGCGTGGTCACGCCCGGTTCCGCGGCGACGACGGCGGCCAGGGCCGGTTCGCCGTGCTGGTTCTCGGCCTCGAAGGCGACCGCGTCCAGGACCCCGGGGGCCGCGCGCAGCACGTCGGCGATCTCGATCGGGTCGATCTTGCGCCCGCCCACGTTGACCATCCGGCTCGTGCGCCCGGTCAGGTGGAGCGCGCCGTCGAGCAGCCGGCCCTGGTCACCGGTGTGGTAGTAGCCCTCGTCGTCGAGACGCTGCTCGAACAGGCCGGGCGCGTTGAGGTAACGCGAGCCCATCGACTCGCTCCTGACCCGGATGCCGTGCTCCTCGGCGAGCAGGTGCACACCGGGCAGGGGCGTGCCGAGCCCGCCGCCGGTGGCGTCGGCGGCGTACGTCAGCGGCCCGGTCTCGGCGACGCCGTAGTAGTTGTGGATCGGTACGCCGGTGAGCCGGGTGAACTCCTCGCGCACCGAGTCGCGCAGCGGGGCACCGGAGGAGATCGCGGTGCGTACGGTGGCGAAGCCCTCCTCGGGGGCCCGCCGCACGATCGATTCGTACAGCGCCGGGAACGCCACCAGCCGGGTGGCGGCCGTGTTCTCCAGGAGCCGTACGACGCGGGAGGCGGTGGGCAGACCGTGGGACAGGTGCAGTGAGGCGCCTTGCAGGAAGGCCGCCAGCAACGAGGTGTTGAACGCCAGGCCGTTGGAGAGCGCCGCGAAACAGGCGATCCGGTCCTCGGCCGTGAGACCGGTGCCCTTGACCCAGTTGGCGGCCGCCGCGGACACGGCCGTGCCGGAGAACTCGATGCAGTTGGGCCTGCCGGTGGAGCCGGACGTGAAGCGGCACACCTCGGTGTCGTCCAGCAGCCGCGGACGCGGGGTGTCGTACCGGCGTACCCGGCTGACCGTGAGGTAGCCGAACTCGCCGTCGTCCGTGAGGCTTTCGCTCACGATGTCCCGTACGTCGGCGCTCGGGGCGTGGATCAGCAGGTCCAGCCCGCAGTCCTCGGCGATCCGGGAGAGTTCGAACGGGCCGAACGCCGAGTCGGCCAGGAAGGGCACCGCGCCCGCGAACAGCGTGGCCAGGTAGGCGACCACGTACTCGACGGAGTTGGTGGCGTACAGACCCACCCGGGGCGGTTCGCCGCGCACGTCGTACCGGGCGAGCCGGTCCGCCGCGGCACGGGCCCGCACGGCCAGGTCGGCGTAGCCGAGGAGGCCGTCGGCGTCGGTGACCGCGACCCGGTCTCCGTGGCGGGCGAGGACGTCGGTGAGCACTTCGGGAAGGACGGCGCGCACCGGGGTCACCGCTCGTTCTGGGCGTGCGCCATGGCAAGCCGGTCGAACTTGATGCCCGAGTCGTCCGGGCTGCCGATCAGCAGGGCGTACAGGATCTCGTCGTCCTCCGGCAGCCCCGCCAGCGTTCGCCACAGCGGTGTGTCGAAACCGCCGATGGCGGTCACGCCGACCCGCGCGCGGTGCGCGCCCAGGTAGAGCAGTTGCCCCAGGGCGCCGCAGCGGAAGGCGAGTTCGCGCAGGTTCTCGGCGCCGGCGGCGGAGCCGGCCCCGCCGAGCGGGGTGCGCGGCACGTGCAGCAGCAGGATGGCGGCGGCCCCGGCGAGGGCGCGCTGCTGCATGCAGGCCCGGGCCACCTCGTCGGTGGACGGCAGCCGTCCTGGGCGCCTCTCGCCGGTGTCCAGCCGGTACACCGCGTCGTGTACGGGCTCCGCGGCCGACCGCAGCACGAGCGTGGCGGACAGCGGTGTGGCGTCGGGCAGGTCGGTCTCCAGCGGTGTCGACAGGGCCGAGACCGCTTGCCAGACGGCGGTGGCGGGGACGGGGGCACCGGTGAACGCCTTGCTGGAGGCGCGCGTTCCGATCAGTTCGGACCACTCGGACGCGTCGCCCAGGCCGCTGTCCGCGGCGGACAGCCGTCCGTCCGTGCGGACGCGCGCGAGCGGCGCGGCCGCCATGCGGAGGGCCGGGGCCTCGGTGTGCCCTGTCCACCCGGCGAGGGAGTCCCAGCAGGTGCTTTCCAGCCAGGACCGCCAGGTGGGCCCGCGCCGTTCCCGGTCGGTGTCGTCGTGCACGGTCCACCGGGTCCAGGAGTCGTCGGCCGGACCGGCCGGCAGCAGGGTCACCGAGTGAATCTCCCGGCAGTTCTCGTTCGCCTCCAGCAATTGAGACAGGGATTCCCTCGGGAAGCGCAGCCGTAGCGCCCCCGCCGCGCCACGGCCGGCCGCGGCCAGTACGAGGTTCCCGGCCGCGTGTCCCGCATCGAGCTGGGTGTAGAGGTACCCTCGGTCGCCATATTTGCGCATGGAAAGCCATGGGCGGGTGAGTGTGACGACCAGGGCGCCGTCCCCTTCCGGGACGGCCAGATCGGACGCGTCGAGTGCGGCGGCGACGGCCGCTCCGGCGGCGACCCGGGCGCAGGTGCGCCGGTCTGCGTCGACCCGGAACGCCGTCGGCACGCCGTCCTCACTGGCGAGGACGGCGAACTCGTAGGGATACAGGGCACCGGCCGACGGCACCGCCCGCGCCGCGTACGAACCGCAGGAGCGGTTGGCCTTACTGGTCAGCACACCTTCCTCGAGCAAGGACAGGGCGCGGCGCAGTCCGGGCGCGGCGACGGGACCGGCGGGTGGTTCGGGGGGCGCCGACGGCAGCGCCACCCGGTCCCACAGGTCGGCTTCCGGCACGGGTTCACGTACGGTCAGATTTCCTTGCACGTCGGCACCAGCCTCCTGTTGTCTGACAGCCCACGGGATGTGCCTGAGACGGGCGGTGACCTCCGTACGGACGGCACGGAGGTCATACACCAATGCGCGGATGTGACATTTGCATAGGCAATTACATCTTGCAGAACTTGCAGATGCTCTTCGATCAGGACTGACGAGTTCTCGGATCGCGAGACGGGTGCGTGACCTTCTGGAACCGGAATGCGGCACGCATCCGGGAGAGCGTCGTACAGGAAGAGAACACATGATCGGTTACGGCCATCGCCAGCATGCCAAGCGGCCCCGCATTGGTCAAGACCAATGAAGCAAGGCTGTTTAATGAACGACCACACCGTGGCCGTCGGATCGCCACGCCCCGGCCCTGCCGACCCGGGAAATCGTCGCAAACCAGCCGGGTCGTGCCCGGGCCGGCCGGACAGGTACACGGTCCGCAAGCCGTCGCGGCCGACCGCAGGAAGGAGCGGTCAAGTCGACGAAGATCCCTTGGTGCTTGCAGGAGGGAGCCGGGGGCTGTGCTGCCCGACAGCGGTACCCCGCGTGTGGACATGCTCAAGGGCCGCGGAACATCCCGCACACGCACGGCAGTGAACACTTCCGCCACCCGATCGTCGGCCCGCTCACCCTCGACCACGAGTCCCTCACCACGCCCGCCGACCCGGACCAGCGGCTGAGTGTCCACACCGCCGAGGCAGGCTCCAGCTCCGAAGAGGCGCTTCGGCTGTGCGCCCCACCGCCGGTGTCGTCAAGGGGGAAGAACCGGCGGGATTGGGGGCAATGCGACCTGCCCCGTCGTGTCGCGCCGCAACTCTCCACACGTAGTCGGAGGTCAAAACTCAAGCTGGCGGCTCACGGCTGGGATGCGCAGGCGTCCGTCGTGGACTTCGGCGATCTGGTCGACGGCGGTGAGGTGGGTGCGATCGTGCGTGACCAGGACGGTGGCGGTGGCCTGCTGGTGGGTGAGGCGGGTGATCAGGTCGAGGACTGCGGCGCCGCGTTCGTGGTCGAGGGCGCTGGTGGGTTCGTCGACCAGGAGGACGGTGGGGTCGTTCATCAGGGCGCGGGCGATGTTGATGCGCTGGCGCTGTCCGCCGGAGAGCTGGTGGGGGTGGCGGTCGGCCTGGTCGGCGAGGCCGACGGCGTTGAGGAGCTCCATCGCGCGGTCGCGTGCGGTGCTGGGTCTGCGGCCGTCGATCTGGGCCATGACCTGGAGTTGTTCGGCGGCAGTGAGGGAGGGCAGCAGGTTGGGCTGCTGGAAGACGATGCCGATCTTGTGGCGGCGTAGTTCGGTGAGTGCGCCGCGGGTGAGGCCGGTGGTGGTCTGCCCGTCGATGGTGACGGTGCCGGTGTCGGGCGTGATGAGGGTGGCGGCGACGGCCAGGAGGCTGGACTTGCCGGACCCGGAAGGGCCGACCACGGCGGTCAGACTGCCTTGGGGAACCTCCAGGCTGACCCGGTCGAGGGCGGTCAGGCGGGTGTCGCCGTCGGGGTAGGTGAGGGTGATGTCGGTCAGGGTCAGGCTCATCGGGCGCTCCCCAGGGCGGCCAGCGGGTCGACGGAGGTGATGCGGCGGATGGACAGGGCGGCTCCGAGGGCGCCGAGGAGGATCATCACGGCGGCCGGGAGCAGGATGGCGGCGGGGGTGAGGAGGAACGGCACGGCAGAGCCGGACACGAGTGCTCCCAGGGCGGCGGCGATGCCGGTGCCCAGGAGAGTGCCGCCGGTGAGCAGGACGACGGCCTGGCCGAGGGCGTCCTTGAATGGATTCGTCCAGGTGGCGCGTCCGGCGTCGGCTGCTGCGCGGATCCGGTCGGAGTGCGCTGCCCGCAGCAGTTCGGTGAGCGGCGACTCAGGAGGCAGAGCGCGAGGGGTGTTGCGTCGGGGCAAGGCAGCCAGTTCTCCCTGAGGGGCAGTTCGTCACAGGGCCGTGCATCGGCCTGCTCGCGGGCGTGGTCCCAGGCGACTTCTCCGAATGGGACACCGGCGCGGCGAAGGTGTTCGCGGAACACCGTGATCCACCGGTCGCCCTGGCGGTCGCGCACCCAGATCCGGAAGGTGTCGCGGGGGTCGCAGCGGAGCTGCCGGAGGCCCTTCTTCTCCGCCACCCCGGAGTGCCGGCGACGCCATGGGCCCAACTCGACGTCGCCTTGGGTGCGGTGCCTGATCCGGATGCCGTAGGGGTTGATCACCTGCCGGCGCTCGGGCGCAGACCGCGATGATCCACTCGCCGAGAAGCCCTGCTGCTCGGGCAGCGACCACAGCGGCCTGTCTTCCAGCTTCCGGCCCCGCCGGTCCGCGGCCGAACCGGTGCAGCAGTGCGCGGCGGCCCATCACCGTTCGCACGAGCCCGGCCCCGCCCCTGGCACTGCGCCGAGCGCGCCGCAGTCAGCGGGAGCGGCGGCCGGTCACCAGGCATCGACCGGGAGTTCTACCGCCCGACGGAATGTCGACGAACGCTGCTTCAGCCGGCTCAAGGGCTTCCGCGGTATCGCCTCTGAACTCCGGCCCTCCGGCCGGTCGACGGTCATGGTGTCCGTCAACGCGAGCGCGCGGGCGATCTCCTCCTCGGCCACCCCGGCGGGCGGGGCAAGGAGCTCGGCGGGGTCGCGGATTTCGTCGGGCCAGCGCATGGCGTACGGGATCAGGACATCGTCGCGTACCCGCTGCAGCCCGAGGCGCTCGCGGCCGGCCCGGGCGTACTCCGCGACAGCCTCCTTCGCCGAGCGGGACAGGACTCTGACCGGCGGCTTGTACGGTCTGGCCGCGACCTGTCCGCCCAGGCACGCTGCCTGGACGGCGGGTCAAGGGCGGGCCGGTTCGCTCTCCGGGAGACGGGCTCGCAGGGTGGCCGCGAAATCCTCGGCACGCGCGAGTTGGACACGCAGTTTCTCCACCTGCTCCGCCGCGCTCCGCTCATACCCGCGTACGCGGGTGATGAGCGCTTCGCGCTCGTCGGGGTCCAGTTCGTTGCCACCGGTGTCGAGGCGGTCGGTGGCGTCCAGCAAATCCCGCATCTGGTCCAATGTGAAGCCGAGCGGCTTCATCCGGCGGATCACCATGAGTCGTGCGACGTCGGTCTCGGTGTAGAGGCGGAAGCCGCCCTGGGAGCGGGCGGACGGGATGACCAGGCCGTTCTCCTCGTAGTGCCGGATGGTGCGCAGGGACAGCTCCGTCCGCGCGGCGACCTCACCGATCTGCATGTGCTTGCCGTGCACGCCCTCGTCCCTGGCCCTTCCTGTCATGACGCCGCCTCCCGCGCGACTCCACCGAATCCCTACCCTAACGTTAGGGTAGGGTTCACGGTGAGGGTGGCCCGGCCGCTCCGCTGTTGTCGTTCCGGGGTCGAAGGCGCCCCCTGCCAAGACCGAGCCCCTCAGGAGAGAGCGTGCGCGAGCCGATGCCGCCGATCGCCGCCGTCTGCCCGCCGTGACCCTTCACCGCCCGATCTGAGCTGCCCTGCCCCTCGTGCGCGCCGCCGCCTCACGCCCGTCCTCCACGGCTTCCGGCCCCCTCCTGCGGGCCGTCCGCGGAGCATCGGCCCGGCCTCCTCGCTCTTCCTTTCCCGCACACCCCGGCTGCCGGTGGGTGTGCCCGAACACGGACAGGTACACATCTCCTTGTCTTCCACCATCGCGACTCCCGCCGCGCGTCTGCGCGGCCTCAGGCCGGACTGGCTGAGCAATCCCAAGGTGTGGCGCACCGAGGTTTTGGCCGGCCTGGTCGTCGGCCTGGCCCTGATCCCTGAGGCGATCTCCTTCTCGATCATCGCCGGTGTCGACCCGGCGATCGGCTTGTTCGCCTCCTTCACCATGGCCGTGACCATCTCCGTCGTGGGCGGACGCCGTGCGATGATCTCCGCCGCCACCGGCGCGGTCGCGCTCGTCATCGCGCCCGTGAATCGCGAGTACGGCATGGGCTACCTGGTGGCCACCGTGATCCTGGCCGGCCTCTTCCAGATCTTCCTCGGCGCGGTGGGCGTGGCCAAGCTCATGCGATTCGTTCCCCGCTCGGTGATGACCGGTTTCGTCAACGCCCTCGCCATCATGATCTTCATGGCGCAGGTGCCGGAGATACGCGACGTGCCCTGGCCGGTCTACCCGCTGATCGCCGGTGGGCTGGCGCTGATGGTGATCTTCCCGAAGATCACCAGGGTGATCCCGGCACCGCTGGTGTCCATCGTCGTGCTCACCGTGATCACCATCGCGGCCGGTATCGCCGTCCCCGCCGTCGGCGACAAGGGGGAACTGCCCTCAGCGCTACCGGTGCCCGGCCTGCCGGACGTGCCGTTCGACCTGGACACCCTGACCACCATCGCCCCCTACGCCCTGGCGATGGCGCTGGTCGGCCTGATGGAGTCGCTGATGACCGCGAAGCTGGTCGACGACATCACAGACACCCACTCCTCCAAGACCCGCGAGTCCATCGGCCAGGGCATCGCCAACATCGTCACCGGTTTCTTCGGCGGTATGGGCGGCTGCGCCATGATCGGCCAGACCATGATCAACGTGAAGGTGTCCGGCGCCCGTACCCGCGTCTCCACCTTCCTCGCCGGTGTCTTCCTGATGGTGCTGTGCGTCGTCTTCGGCCCGGTCGTCTCCGACATCCCCATGGCCGCCCTGGTCGCCGTCATGGTCATGGTCGCCTTCGGCACCTTCGACTGGCACTCCATCTCCCCCAGGACGCTGAAGCGGCTGCCGGCCGGGGAGATCACCGTCACGGTCATCACCGTGATCGTCGTGGTCGCCACCTCCAACCTCGCCATCGGCGTCGTCGTCGGCTCGGTCACCGCCATGGTCATCTTCGCCAAGCGCGTCGCCCACCTCGCCCACGTCACCGCCGTCACCGACCCCGTCGGCGACACGGTCGTCTACCGGGTCACCGGGGAGCTGTTCTTCGCCTCCTCCAACGACCTCGTCGGCCAGTTCGACTACGCCGGCGACCCGGACAGGGTCGTCATCGACCTCTCGGCCGCACACATCTGGGACGCCTCCTCCGTCGCCGCCCTCGACGCGATCGAGACCAAGTACAAGCAGCGCGGCAAAACCGTCGAGATCACCGGCCTGAACGACCCCAGCGCCGACCTCCACGGCAAGCTCAGCGGCGAACTCGCCGGCAGCCACTGATGGCCGAGCACACGCTCACAGCACAGGAGCCCGGCCCCACCGGCCGGGTCCTCCCGTCTCACCCCGCCGTTCTGCTCCGGTGAAGGGTGACTACGCGGAGGAGCCACCCTCGGGGACCGGCACCGTGCACGCTCCGGCGCCCGCACCGCACCTGCCTCACACCGCACCCCGAGAACCCGGCCCCGGTTGCCCACCGAGCACACACCGCCCAGACACCGGGTGCACGGCGAGGACGCGGTGGAGCGCGGCACGGCCCGGGGCGACCGCTCCTCGGGGGCCGGTCCGGCTCGGTCCGCCGTGCCTAGGTCCCGCGCAGCCACCACACCAGCAGGGTCACAGCGCCCGAACCGGCGGCCCGCGCCGCGCCGAGGGCCGTCTGCCGGGCCAGACGGCGCCAGAAGGCGGCGCGGGCTGCCCGGGCTCGCCCGGCCTCGTCGATGACGTTCATGCCTCTTCCTCTCGCTCACGCGGGCTCCTGGTCCCATCGTGGCCGCGGTGAGCCGGCCGTAGAGCGTTGCGGGTGTTGCCGCCCGAAGTGGCAGCAACCGGCGCGTGTTGCCACTCTCGGTGGCAACGGCATTGATCAGCCGTGGAGTTGGAGGACCAGCGATACTGGCGGAATGCACGAAGGACACGTACGCATCTCCGGCGAGCCGGCCGTGGCCGCCCCGGCCCGGCCTATTGCGCTGGCCCCTCTGAAGGAGGGTCTGTCTCCGGAGAAGCGAGCGCTGGCGGAGGATCTGCGCAAGGTCTTTCTGCTCCTCGGAGTCGGCGTGCGGCGTTATGCGGGCCGCCGGTTTCTGGACCCCGGTTCGGTGAGCCGTTACCTCAACGGTGGCCGCGTCCCGCCGTGGGACTTCATCGCCGGGGTCATCGCGGACGTCCGGGACCTGCGCGTCCCCCTCACCCCCGAGGCCGAGGCGGCGCTGCGGGATCTGCACCGTGCGGCGCTCGAAGGCAACCGGCCCAGCAGCGAGATGGAGGCACTCCAGGATCAGCTGGCCGAGGCGGACGAGGAGACCCGTCGTATCACCACGAGGCAGCGTGCCCTGGAGGAGGCGCTGCTGGACCGGGAGGGCCGCCTGGCCCAGGTGCGCAGCCGGTGCCGGAAGCTGGAGTCACAACTGGAGGCACGCCGGGGCGAGGTGGAGCTGTGGCAAGGGGAGTACGCCCTGCTCCAGGAGGAGAGCGGCGACCTCCAGGAGCAGGTCGTCTTTCTCCAGGAGGCATTGGCGGTCACCCGTGCCGAACTGATCGCCGCCGAAGACCGCTGCCACCGGCTGGAGACCCGGCTCGAAACCCTCCAGGAGGTGACCGGGTCCGGTCGGGAGGACGATGAGCCGCCCTCGATCATGGTGATGCTGGAGGAGGCCGACCGCAGGTCCTCGGTGCCGGAGCTGGTGCGCGCCGTGGGCGATCTGGAGTTGCGCACCCGCAAGGCCATGGCGAGTGAGCTGGTGCGGTCGGCCAGTCAGTCCCGCGCCGTCGAGGAGGTGGCCGGGCTCCTGTGCGCGCTGCGGCAGGCGGGGTTCGACGCGCATGCGCGGACCGCGCTGCCCGCCATGGTGATGGTGCGCTCGGTCGACGACACCAGCGCCCTGGCCCGGGAGCTGTTCCGGGAAGGCGTGGAGGACTACGTGGTGGTTCTCATCCAGGCATCGGTCAAGTTCCACCAGTCCGAGGACCTGGCCGGCTTCGCCTCGGCGCTGCACCGGACCGGTCTTCCCGCACATGCCGCGAGTCTCCTGGGCGCGGCGGCCGTGGTCCGTCCGGTACCCGACCTCGTGTCGGTGGCCCTCGACCTGGCCGGTGGCGAACTCGACGACGCGGTGACCGCCGCCATGTCCGCCGCCGCTCAGCGCGCCGTTCCGGATGTGGTGACACTCAGCCTCATGCTGCGTGACCATGGCCTGCTCCGGCAGGCCGATGCCCTGCAGCGGGCGGCGGCGGCCTTACGGTCCGCGGCGGACGTCGCCGAGTTCATACGGTCCCTGACCGATCACGGCCTCGGTCACGACGCAGAGGTGGTCTTCGCGGAGACGCAAGGCCGCAGCGTCGGCCATCTGATCCTGCTCGTCCAGGCGCTCCGGGACGGCCGCGACTGGTCGGTGCTGTCCCGGGCCGCGCAGTACCGTCCCGTCGACGACGTCGCCATCCTGATCAGCGAGCTGCATCTGGCAGGACGTGTCCAGTTCGCGGTGGACCTGCTGGACCTGGTCGTGCGGACGAGAACAGCGGACCAGATCGCCCAGCTGCTGCACCACCTGGACGGCACGGCCCTGGGCGCGGGGCCGCTGCTGTGGAGCGCAGCCCGCGCCCTGGCGCCGGCACAGGCCGCGGCGTTGCTCGCCGGGCTGGAGCGGCACGGCCTGGCAGAACCGGCCGAAATCGTCTTCCGGTGCATGCTGCACGGTGAACTCGTCGGCCAGGCGAGCCTGTTCCTCGCGGCCCTCGCCGAGGCGGGATCGCAGTACGCCGGCGAACACCTCCTGTGCCGGCTCGCCAACGACATGGATCCGGCCCCGCTGGCGTCCCTGCTCCTGGCCCTCGCAACGGCCGGGCTCACCGGCCCCCTCGACGCGGTCATCCGCACCAGGTACGCCGACTGCCCGATCCTCGACGTCACCCTGCTGGCCAAGCAGCTCCCGGCGGGCGGCAGCGTGCGCGGGGAATGGGTGCTGGGATGTGTCCTGGCACACGTGATCCACGTGCGCTCGCTCGCCGATCAGGTGGCCCTGGTCAGCGCCTTGCAGTCCTCGGGTCTCGGCGCGGTCGCGGAACGGCTCGTCACCGGGGCCCTGCGGACGCACGGGCGACGCTTCAGGGACGAACTGACCCGGGAACGGACCAAACACGAGCAGAAGGTCCTGTCGCGCACATTCTGGCTCCCTGACCGCCCCCGGCCCCACTCCCACCGCAGAGGCAAGCGCGAGTAGGGCGACCGCGGCCGGCCCGGGGCACCGCCCAGGCCCCCGAAGCGACGTGCTGGCGCCGGCTGCGGGACCGGAAACGTGGCCGGGGTCCGGCAGCGGTTGCACGAAGTTCTGCTTGCCGAGCTGAACTCGGCACGGGATCTGGACCAGTCTCGCTGTGCGGTCGATTCCTCGCGTGTCAGGGCGTTGAAAGGGGGATCCGCACGGGCCCGTCGCCGGCCGGCCGGGGCCCGGCCGGCGCCAGGCACCATCTGATCACTGACGGCCACGGAACCCCGCTGGCGGTCATGCTGACCGGTGGGAACCGCTACGACGTCACCCGGCTCCTGCCTCTGGTGGATGCCGTTCCGCCAGTGCGTGGCCGGGTCGGCCTGCCACGCCGCAGAGCGGTCACGCTCTACGCGGACCGCGGCTACGACCACGACTGTTATCGCGAGGAGGCCCGCGCCCGGGGTGTGGTGCCCGCCTTCGCCCGGCGCGGCACGGAGCACGGCTCCCACCTGGGCGTCTACCGGTGGGTGGTCGAGCGGACCTTTGCCTGGCCGCACGGCTTCCGCTGGTTACGCGTGCGCTGGGAACGACGAGCAGACATCCACCAAGCGGCCGGGGCTGGTCCGGCAGACGGGCCCGGCTGCAGTACGGCCACGCCTCGGCGAGTTCGTCGGCACGGATCAGGACCTCGCAGCCGTACCACAGCAGGTGGCCGGGGGCCTCGCCAGGACAGCTACCGGCTCTGTCACCTCCGCGGCCCCGAGGGCATCATCGTGGGACTGGCCGAGCAGCTCAGGTGAAGGGCAACGGGGATCCTCCCCGGCAGACCGGCGAGCGGTCGGTATGCGCGGCCGGGCCCCGGCGCGCGTCCGGCTCTGGACGCCGACGGGATTTCCGTACGGCCTCACAGTCGCGACAGGACTGGCCCTGCCGCCGCTGACCGGCATCACTCTCCCGCTGACCCCGGCTGCGGCCGCTCATCGCCGCGGTGGCCGAGACCACCCGGCTGGCCACCGGGCTGTGATCCGGCACGGTTCCCGACGGATGGATCCGCCGGCGACGCCGTCAGTTGATGATTTCGGCGCGCTCGTCCTCACGGATCGCGGCCAGCCGGTCCCGCCACGTCTGGAGGGCTTCGGGCGTCAGGCGCGTCCAGTCGGTGACCTCGCCGACGATCAGGAGCGGCTCCCTGCTGCGGTAGGAGCGGGTGGGGTTGCCGGGGAATTTCCTGTCGGTGACGTTCGGATCGTTCTCGAACTCCCCGGTCGGTTCGACGACGTAGACGCGCGGGGCCCCGTCACCGGCGGCGAGTTCGGCGGCGAGTCCCGCGCCGTCGCGCAACGCGGTGAAGTAGATGTGGTTCATCACGACTTCGGGCCGGTAGTTGGAACGGAAACCGGCGGTGAGGTGGTCTCCTACCCGGAGATCGGCCTTCGTGCCGTGATAGAACGGGCCCTCGTCCAACACCTTGTCCATCAGGACAGGTTATCCCACCGAGGTGTCGTGAGGGCGGACTGTCCAGGCCGGCTGGGCCGTCCCGAGCGGGCCCGTTCCCTTTGCCGGATCCGATGCTCACCGTTGCCGTGAGCGGCCCCACCCTGCCCGCCGGGGGCCACCGAGCCGAAGCGGACGGTGTCGCCCGCGGCGGCTCGATGCCGTACCGGCTGCGCCCGCCCACGAGCGTGCCCCCGGCAACGGTGATCTCCCTGGCCCGCTCGGCGATCAGGCCGCACTCTGACGAGGACGCCGGGGAAGCTGTTCACGGGCGGGGGCGGGCAGGAGGCCGTAGGAGGCGGGGTGCCCGGAGAGGTCGGACACGACCTGGTGCCCCGGCCCTGCCGGCCGCTCCCGGAGGGGGAACGCGGTTCAGCCGTCCCATGTCCAGTCGGCGACCTCCGGCAGGTCCGTTCCGTGCTCGCGGATCCAGACGTGGTGACGTTGCCGGGCGTCCGCCATGCGCTGGCGTACCGCCGCCGCGCGCACCGCGAGCCCGGGGACGCGGTCGATGACGTCCACGACCAGGCGGTAGCGGTCCAGGTCGTTGCGGACGACCATGTCGAACGGCGTGGTCGTGGTGCCGATCTCCTTGTAGCCGCGCACATGCATGCCGCGGTGGCCGGTACGGCGGTAGGCCAGGCGGTGGATCAGCCACGGGTAGCCGTGATAGGCGAAGATCACCGGCTTGTCCGGGGTGAACAGGCCGTCGTACTCGAAGTCGGTCATGCCGTGCGGGTGTTCCTCGCTCGGCATCAGCCGTGCGATGTCGACCACGTTGACCACCCGCACGACCAGCTCGGGCAGGTGCCGGCGCAGCAACTGGGCGGCGGCCAGCACTTCCTGCGTCGGGACGTCGCCCGCGCAGGCGAGCACGGCATCCGGCTCGCGTGAGCCGTCTTCGGTGCCGGCCCACTCCCAGATGCCCGCGCCGCGGGCGCAGTGGACCGTGGCGTCCTCCATCGGCAGCCAGTCGAAGCAGGGCTGTTTGCCGGCGACGATCACGTTGACGTAGTCACGGCTGCGCAGTGCGTGGTCGGCGACCGAGAGCAGGGTGTTGGCGTCCGGTGGGAAGTAGACCCGTACGGCCTCGGGGCTCTTGTTGAGGATGTGGTCGACGAAACCGGGATCCTGGTGGGAGAACCCGTTGTGGTCCTGACGCCACACGTGCGAGGTGAGCAGGTAGTTGAGGGAGGCGATGGGGGCGCGCCAGGGCAGGCGGCGGGTGGTGCGCAGCCACTTGATGTGCTGGTTGACCATCGAGTCGACGATGTGCACGAACGCCTCGTAGCAGGAGAACAGTCCGTGCCGGCCGGTGAGGAGGTAGCCCTCCAGCCAGCCCTGGCAGGTGTGTTCGGAGAGGATCTCCATCACCCGGCCGTGCCGGTCCAGGTGTTCGTCCACGCCGAGGGTGTCGGCCTGCCACGCCTTGCCGCTGGCCGCGTAGACGGCCTGGAGACGGTTCGACGCGGTCTCGTCGGGGCCGACGAGACGGAAGTCCCGGCGGTCGGTGGTGGCCCGCATCACGTCCTCGAGCAGGTCGCCCAGCACGCGGGTCGGCTCGTGCCGGGTGGCGCCCGGCTTGTCGACGCGAACGGCGTACCGTTCGAGCGGCGGCAGGGGCAGTTCGCGCCGCAGGACCCCGCCGTTGGCGTGCGGGCTGGCGCCGAGCCGGCGGGGCCCTGCGGGAACACAGGCCAGCACGTCGGCGCGCGGGGCGCCGTGCTCGTCGAACAGCTCCTCGGGGCGGTAGGAGCGCAGCCACTGTTCGAGCTGCCGCAGATGCTCCGGGTTGTCGCGTACGGCGGCCAGCGGCACCTGGTGGGACCGCCAGGTGCCCTCCACCGGCAGTCCGTCCACCTCGGCCGGACCGGTCCAGCCTTTCGGGGTCCGCAGCACGATCACGGGCCAGCGCGGCCGGTCGGCGACCCCGTCCTCGCGAGCCGCGCGTTGCAGCGCGGTGATGCGGTCCAGGGCGGTGTCCATGGCACGGGCCATCGCGCGGTGGACGGCGGCCGGGTCGTCACCCGTGACGTGGATCGGGTCGTGGCCGTACCCCTTGAGGAGGGCGTCCAGCTCGGTCCCGGGGAGCCGGGACAGCACGGTCGGGTTGGCGATCTTGTAGCCGTTGAGGTGCAGGACCGGCAGGACGGCACCGTCGTGGACGGGGTCGAGGAACTTGTTGGAGTGCCAGGAGGCGGCCAGCGGCCCGGTCTCCGCCTCACCGTCACCGATCACACAGGCGACCAGCAGGCCCGGATTGTCCAGGGCCGCGCCGTAGGCGTGCGAGAGCGAGTAGCCGAGTTCCCCGCCCTCGTGGATCGAGCCGGGCGTCTCGGGCGCGACGTGACTCGGCACTCCCCCGGGGAAGGAGAACTGCTTGAACAGCCGGGTCATGCCGGCCGCGTCCCGCGTGACGTCGGGGTAGGTCTCGGTGTAGGAACCCTCCAGCCAGGAGTTCGCCAGCACCGCCGGCCCTCCGTGCCCGGGTCCCCAGACGCAGATCGCGTCCAGATCGCGGGCCTTGATCACCCGGTTGAGGTGCGTGTGCACGAGGTTCAGGCCCGGCGACGTGCCCCAGTGGCCCAGCAGGCGTGGCTTGACGTGCTCCAGGCGCAACGGCTCGGTCAGCAGGGGGTTGGCCATCAGGTAGATCTGGCCCACGGCCAGATAGTTCGCGGCGCGCCAGTGCGCGTCCAGCGCCTTCAGCTCGTCCTCCTCCAGTCGCGCGGGCGTCTGCTGCTCATCGACGGGCATGTGCATTCCTTTTCGAGGCGGGATGGCGGGATGGCGGGATGGCGGGCGTGCGGACGGACACGTTCCACCCTGGTCCGCCCCGGCGGGTACCCGACAGGACCGTTCGGGCCACATCCATGGAACGGTTCGCGCTCTCGGCGCCGGTTACCGGCGCCGTCGCACATTCTGCGGACCGGGGTACGACGACCGGTGAGCTGTCACCCGCCCATGACGGTCTCCGCCTCCGCCCTGTCGACAGCGAGCCGCGAAGCGCCATGGGCGCGGGCACGGCCCGGAGCTACCCGAGCGCCACCTCGTGAGCTTCGCAGGGGTGCCGGGGCAGCCGCTCGGCGAAGTGTCCAGCGGCCTTCCCCCAGGGCACTCCTCGGGTCGTCCTCCGGGGGCACCCCGGCCTGCCGCCCCGCTGCCGGGCCTTCCTCCCGCCAGGGTGCGCAGCACTTGATCATCACGGGCCGAAGAGGCGGGCCTGACGACGGGACGGGCGGTCGGCGTTCGACTTCCCCGCCGGCAGGACTGGCCCTCGGCCACGGTGGAGGCGGCCGGGCGGGCATCAGGTCCGAGCTCCCGGTCTGCTCATGGACGCACCCGCAGGTGCCCGCCATGATCGAGTCCAGCCCAGCCTCCTCGTCGTCGTCGAAGGAGGTCAGCATCAGGCAGGTCAGCTCCGGGATGCGCGAGCGCGACTCCCGGCACACGGCCACACCGCCGCCGTCCGGCAGCCGGCGTCGCCGTTCCAGGCCGTGGGCGCCTACGAGCGGGGCTCCCTCGACGCCAGGTCACGTCAAGGCCGCCGTGTGCCGGCCGGAGGAACACGGCGGTGAACAGCGAATCCGTACGGAGATCCGCCATGACCACCGGCCACACCCAGCCCCTGCCCACCGGGTCCCCCCGTAGCCGGGCCCGCCCGTCGGCCGACGTGAGGAAGTGCGGACAGAGCCGGGCCGGGCCGGTGCCGGGCGGTCGCCGGTCGCGGCCCGCCGGCCGCTGGTTGGTCGCTGGTCGCGGCGGGGCGCGCCGACGCCGGTGGTCTGCGGCCCGCGTGCCGGGCATCGTGCCAGGTGCCCGGCGGGGCCGGGAGATCCGCGCGCCAGGTACCGGACGGCCCGCGCACCCTCCTCACTCCTGCCCCCGGGCCCGTCTGAAGCGCTCCAGGCCCTCCGCCAGCGACACCATCGGCTCGGGGTAACCGGTCCGGGCGCGCTCCCCGGCCGCGAGCTTCCACGGTTCGTGCACGGCACCGCCCTCCACTTCCGCCAGTTCCTCCACCCAACGCCGCACATAGGTCCCGTCCGGGTCGAACCGCTTGCCCTGGGCCACGGGGTTGAGGACCCGATTGGGCCGGGTATCGGTGCCCGTACCGGCCACCCACTGCCAGTTCAACTGGTTGTTCGCCACGTCACCGTCGACCAGCAGGTCCAGGAAGTGCCGGGCGCCCACCCGCCAGTCGACGTACAGCGTCTTGGTCAGGAAACTCGCCGCGAGCAGCCGGCCCCGGTTGTGCATCCAGCCCTCGTGGCGAAGCTGCCGCATCGCCGCGTCCACCAGGGGGTAGCCCGTGCGGCCCCGGCGCCACGTCTCGGCGTCCGCCTCCGCGTCCCGGCCGCCGCGCCACCGGTCGTGCCGGGTGCGGTAGTCGCGCGTTGCGGTCTCGGGACGGGCGGCGAGCAGCTGACGGTTGAAGTCCCGCCAGGCGATCTGCCGGACGAACGCCTCCGCGCCCGCTCCGCCGGCCTCGCGGGCCCGGTGGACCACCTCGACCGGTGACAGCGTGCCGAAGTGCAGGTGGGGGGAGAGCCGGGAGGTGGCGTCGCCCGCGAGGTCGTCGTGCCGGTCCTCGTAGGTGTGCACGCCGGAACGCAGCCAAACGGCGAGCCTGCGCCGTCCCTCCGTCTCACCCCCCGCGCACAACCCTGGCGCCACACCGCTCACGTCGCGGCGCTCCGGCAGCGGGGCGGAGCCCACCTGCTCCGGCACGCTGACCATGCGCGGTGCGTCCAGCACGTCCCGCAGACCCTGCACGCACCAGCGCCGGTAGTACGGCGTGAACACCGCGAAGTGGTCGGAGGCGGCCGGTGTCACCGCGCCCGGCGCGACGGCGGTGCTCACCGTCTCGTGCACGTGCAGGCGCCGCCCGGCGGCCTCCAACGCCCTGCGCAGCCGTCGTTCGCGCACGTGGGCGAAGGTGCTCACATCAGCGGACATGTGTACCTCGCCCGCATCCGCCTCCTCGGCCACCCGGCACACCTCCCTGACCGTGTCGCCCTCGCGCAGCACCAGCCGGCCGCCCCGTTCCCGCAGTTCCGTGTCCAGGTCACGCAGGCAGTCGGCGAGGAACGCGAGCCGGTTCGGCACGGCGAAACGCGCTCTGTCCACGGCTGGGTCACGTACGAACAGCGGCACCACCCGCCCTCCGCCCTTCAGGGCCGCAGTCAGCGGCGGGTGATCCGACAGGCGCAGATCACAGGTGAACACGACGACGCTGCTCTGCATGGGGCTCGCTTCCGTTCACGATGAGGTCACTCCGGGATGATTCCGCCCGGTCACCGGTGCCGGATGCGGCATGCCGTCGCCGGTCCCCCGTTCGGGCGCCGACGCGTCCTCATCCGCGACCGACTGCACCAGGTAGGTACGAGAGCACAGCCATCTGTGCCGTCTGCCGGCCCTGCGAACGGGAAGGCCATGCCCGCCCAAGAGCCGGCGCAGCCGGTCCCCGTGTGCGCCGTGGGCGAAGGCGCGGCCGACGGCTTCCGGCGGGGGTGCCGGTCCGTCGCAGTCTCGCGCACAGGGTGGCGAGGGCGACCGCCTCTCCGGCGGCGTCGGTGGCCGTCTCGGCGACGGCCACGGTGAGGGTGCGGGTTTCCACCGGCTGCCCGGCGGCTGGTCCTACCCGTCGACTTCTGCCTGTCCGACCGGGCCGCCGGGGTCTCCCGGCGCATCGCCGAGGACATCACCGTCCCCACCTGCCACCACCGCGACCCAGACACCGGGTCGGCCGGCCCCGTCGCCCCGGCGGAGTCCGGGACCACCGGAAGCCCGCCTTTCGGCCGGCTCGGAAACAGGGGATGCTGGGACGACGTCGCCCGCGGACGAGCGGACACAAGCGGGCCGGAGCGCATCTCGCGCTTCGCGAGGGCCACCGCGTGCTCATACGGTCGTGAGCGCGCGCCCACCGTCGCGTCTTCCGAAAGGAGATCGGACGATGACTCTCCCGTCGTACCGGGACAGCAGGAGCAAATCGGCACCACGGAGCGGCGCGGCAGCACCCCGGCGGCTGCGCGACCGCGGTACGGCCGTCCGCGGGGCGAGCGCCGCCGCCGTGGCGGCGGCGGTCCTGGCGGCGTGCGGCGCGGGCACCGGTGTCCCGCGGGCGACCCCGCACTCCAGCGGCCCCGGCGTGTCCCTCGCTCCGCCCGCCGCGTCCTCGGCCTCCCGTCCCGGCAAGACGTCCCGTCCGTCGCTCGCCGCGGGCCTCACCGCCGCCGAGACCGCCAAGGCGTGCACCAACAGCTCGAAGCTGGCCGGATGGTCGAACCGCCGGCTGGCGATGCTGACCATCGCCGTCCCCGTGTCGGAGACCTCGGTCTCCGATGCCACCTCCGAGGTGAGCGCCGGCGCGGGCGGGGTGCTGCTGTTCGGCAGCAAGGCGCCCTCCGACCTCGGCACCCGGCTGACCGCCCTGAAGTCCCGGGTGCCCGGCCGGCTCGGTCTGCTGGTGATGACCGACGAGGAGGGCGGCGGCGTCCAGCGGATGGCCAACCTCGTCGGAGACCTGCCCTGGGCCGCGTACATGGGCGCGCACTGGACTCCGGCCCAGATCCAGCAGAACGTCAAGGAGGTCGCCACCCGGATGGCGGCCGCCCAGGTGAACATGAACCTCGCGCCGGTGGTCGACGTCGACGGCAGGAACGTGGCCCCCGGCAAGAGCAACCCCGACGGGTGGCGGTCCTTCAGCGGCAGCACCTCGGTGGTGTCCAAGGCCGGGGTGGCGTACATGAACGGGATGCGCGACGGTGGCGTGATACCCGTCGTCAAGCACTTCCCGGGCATCGGCGGCTCCACCTACAACTCCGACTTCGGCCCCGCCCGCACCCTGCCCTGGTCCACCCTGCGGAAGGTGGCCATCCCGCCGTTCACAGCGGCCATCAAGGCCGGAGCCCCGGCCATCATGGTCGCCAACAACGTCGTGCCGGGCCTGGGTACCAACCCGGCCAGCCTGTCACCCACCGCCATCGGCGAGCTGCGCGGCAGGATGGGCTTCAAGGGGCTGGTGCTCACGGACTCGCTCAGCGCGAAGGCGATCTCCGCGGCCGGCTACGGCGTGCCCGCGGCCGCCGTGCAGGCCCTGCGCTCCGGTGCCGACATGGTCATGTTCGACCTGAAGGGCGACGTCGGCTCCCAGACGTCGGCGATCGCGACGGCGATCACCAACGCGGTGTCCCAGGGGCGCCTCTCCCGCAGCCGCCTCATCGACGCGGCGGGGCACGTCCTGGCCGTCCGGCACGACAACCTCTGCTCCTGAGCGACCGGAGGATCTGGACACGGCCGTGCGGCCACGCCGATCACGTGCGGGCCCGGTGTGCGGCCGGTCCGGCGTCCGGCGTGGCACCGCGCTGTCCGTACGGGGATCGGGAGCGGGGTAATGGCGTAGTCCCCCACGGGGCGTGGGCCGTCCGGTCTCCGGCCGGTCTCAGGTGGTGTCCTGGCCGAGGTCCAGGTCGGTGTGCAGCAGGTGGTGGTCCGAGTACGGGGTCGGGTGCACACGGTGTCCGAGGGGGACGATGCCCCGCAGGAACACGTAGTCGAACTTGCTCTGCCAGTCGGTGGTCGGGGCGCACCCGACGGTGGACGAGGGGCGGCACCTCGGGTCTGTGTCCGTGGCGAGCTTCCACACGGGGGCGAGTTCGGGGGCGTCCGGCACCGCGTTGAAGTCGCCCAGGACGATGGCGCGGTCGTAGCGGGCGACGTCTGCGGCGAGCACGGCGGTCTGGCCTGCCCGGACCGCTTCCTGACGCCGTTGGGCAAGGTGTGTGTTGAAGACGCGGACGGACTGGCCGCCTACCGTGGCGGTCACCGCCATGTACCCACGGTCCTCGGATCCGCCGTCGGGGTACTCCACGCTGACGGGGTCCGTCAGCGGCGCCGCCGACAGGACCGCCTGGCCGTAGGCCCCGGGTTTCCACGGCACTCCCCCGCAGCGGCCCCAGTCCCGCAGAACCGTCCCGTACTCGACGTGGTAGACCAGCCCGTAGAACCTCTCCAGATAGATCCGGATCTTCTCGACGTCGCCCACGCAGGCTTCCTGCAAGCCGATGACCTGGGGCGCGTACGTGGCGATCTCTCTTGCCCGGTCGAGGCCGCCGGCGCCGCACGGGTTGCAGATGTTCCACGTCATGACCCGGCCCGGTACGACGTCCTTGACGGCTCCGGCGGGCAGCGGCCTGGCGAAGAGGGCGCCGGTCGGCGCGCTGGGGCCGACGAGCATCATGCAGGCCACGACCAACGCGCCCGCCAGCATACGCGTGCCTCTGCCGAACACCACCGCCTCCTCGCCCCGGATCACGCTGCCATCCTGCCGGAACATGTCGAGCCAGTATGACCAACTGCGGGTTCGTCAGGCACTGGTGAGCCTGTCGTTCACCTGCCATCGGGGTCGCCATCGACGCCCAGGCGGATGGTGCGTCGTGGGACAGGGACGTTCCCCAGTGGTGCGGAACTGTCGGCCCCGCTATACCCCGCGGGGTACCCGCGGCACGTCAGGCGATGCCTTGAGAGGGGGCGCTCCTCGGCTCCGCGATACCCCCCCGGGTATACCTGTTATGGTGGGAGCCAGATACCCCCGGGGGTACATCACCCGGAAAGGAGTCATGAGCCGTGTTTTTCGTCGACACCCTGGAGTTCGAGGGCCTGGGCAACCGCAGTTACCTGGCCGGCGGACCCAGCGCGGCGGTGGTCATAGATCCGCCGCGGGACATCGACCAGGTCATCGCGGCGGCGGCCCGCCGCGGGGTGCGCATCGCTTTCGTGGCCGAGACCCATGTGCACAACGACTACGTCACCGGCGGTCTGGAGCTGGCCCGCGTCACCGGCGCCCAGTACCTGGTGCCGGCCGGGGCGCACGTCTCGTTCGCCCGCACCCCGGTCGCCGACGGCGACACCGTGACGGTCGACGAGGGGCTGGCGCTGCGCGCGATCGCCACGCCCGGACACACCCCGCACCACACCTCCTACGCACTCACCGAGGGTGGCCGTGGCGTGGCGGCGTTCACCGGCGGGTCGCTGCTCATCGGCACCGTCGGCCGGCCTGACCTGGTCGAACCCCGGCTGACCGAGCAGCTGGCCCGAGCCCAGCACGCCTCCGCCCACCGGCTCGCCCATGAGCTGGACGACGAGGTGCCGGTGCTGCCCACCCACGGCTTCGGAAGCTTCTGCTCCTCCTCCCAGGCCGAGGGGGACGCGACCACGATCGGCAAGGAGCGGGAGACCAACGACGCGCTGACCCTGGACGTGGACACCTTCGTCACCCGGATGCTGGCCGGGCTGGACGACGTACCCGCCTACTACGCGCACATGGGCCCGGCCAACGCCGAGGGTCCCGCGCCGGTCGACCTCACCCCGCCGCGGCACGCGGACGCCGAGGAGATCGCCTCCCGGCTGGCCGCGGGTGAATGGGTCGTGGACCTGCGCAACCGCATGGCCTTCGCCGAGGGGCACGTGGCCGGATCGTTCAACTTCGAGGGCGAGGGCAAGCTCGCCACCTACCTGGCCTGGCTGATCCCGTGGGGCAAGCCCGTCACCCTGCTGGCCGACACCCCGGAGCGGATCGCCGCCGCGCAGCGGGAGCTGTCGCGGGTGGGCATCGACCGCCCGGCCGCCGCCGCCACCGGTGACCCGGCCGGCTGGATCCGTGAGGGCGAGCGGCTGGCCTCCTTCCCCCGTGCCCGCTTCGCCGGCCTCGCCGCGGTCCGTGAGCGCGGCGACGACGTGGTCGTGCTGGACGTACGCCGGGACTCGGAGCGTGCGGGCGGGTACATCGACGGTTCCGTCCACATCCCGATCCACGAGCTGCACCGCCGTATCGACGACGTGCCGGACGGGGTGGTGTGGGTGCACTGCGCCGGCGGGATGCGCGCGGCGACAGCCGCTTCCCTGCTCGACGCCGCCGGCCGCGACGTGGTCGCCGTCGACGACGGCTTCGACGCCGCCACCGAGGCAGGACTGACCCTCGCGCGCCCCGGCCGCACCGACTGACACGCCCCTCCGCGCCACCCGCACGAAAGCGACCGAACGATGTTCTCGCGCATCCACCGCGGCCCCGGCCGCCTCACCCCCCGACCGGCCCACCAGCGGACCGGCAACCGCGCCACCGTCCTGCTGGGGGCACGCGAAGCACCGGAGTGGCACGCCGGGCACGCACCCGGTGTACCGCACCTGCCCCTTTCCCGTCCGGCGGCAGGAGCGTCACGGCCGGGGGCCGCACAGCGCAGGCCAGTGGGCATGATCCGCTGCTCCGGATACCGCTCCCGGCAGGCCGCCGCTCGGCCGGCGGGACGCGGCGTTCAGGCCACGGACGTCACCGGCGGCATGACCGCCCGGGCGCGTGCGGGCCTGCCGTTCCTCGGCCCTGGCGGCAACGACGGCGGCATAGCGTGAGCGCTCTGATCCTGGCCCTGATCGCGGGGGCGGTGGTCGGGCTGGCGCTCGGCGCGCTCGGCGGGGGCGGCAGCGTCCTGGCCGTTCCGGCGCTGATCTACCTGCTCGGCTTCACTCCGGCCGCCGCCACCACCGCCAGCCTGATCATCGTCACCGCCACCTCGCTCACCGCCCTGTACGCCCACGCCCGCACCGGCAACGTCCGCTGGAAAGCCGGCGCCCTGTTCGCCGGGGCCGGACTGCTGCCCGCGGCCGCGGCGGGAGCCGCGGCGTCCCGCCTGCCCCAGCCGGTGCTGACCGCCGCGTTCGGTGCCGTCGCCGCGCTCGCCGCCGTCAGGATGCTGCGCCCCAGCCGCACCGCCACCGGCCCGGCAGCAGCTGAGGCCGGGCCCGCCCGAGCCGTCGGTACCGGCGCCGGGCTGGGCGCGCTGACCGGTCTTCTCGGGGTCGGCGGAGGCTTCCTCGCCGTCCCGGCCCTGGTCACCGTGCTGGCCTTCGAGATGCAGGCCGCCGTAGGCACCAGCCTGCTGGTCATCTCGGCGAACTCGCTGGCTTCCCTGGCCACCCGCGGCGCCACCACCGCCGGCGTCAACTGGGCGGTGGTCAGCCCCTTCGCCGGGGCGGCGATCCTGGGCGCCTGGGACGGCAGACGCCTGGCCGCCAAGGTCACCGGCCCCCTGCTGCAGCGCGCCTTCGCCGGCGTGCTGCTGGCGGTGGCAGCCTTCATGCTAGTCGACGCCCTCACCTGAGGAGTCGGACCGATGACCGGCCCCGCGGGCACCACGACTCAGGCCGGAGACAGGATCAGGCCAGAGACAGGAACAGCTTCTCCAGCCGGGTGCGCATCTGCTCCCGGTCGCCGGAGGCGGCCATGTCCGCGTCGGTGAGGCAGTGCTGCAGACCGGTGGCGATGATCGCGAAACCGGCCTTGTCCAGAGCCCGCGACGCCGCGGCGAGCTGGGTGACGACGTCCTCGCAGTCCCGCCCCTCCTCGATCATCTTGATCACACCGGCGATCTGACCCTGCGCCCGGCGCAGCCGGTTGACCACCGTCTTCAGTTCCTCGGCCGCCATAGCCAGTTCCACGACCCACACTCCTTCGAGATACCCCCTTGGGTATCCTACCGAAGGGGTGGCCCACACCGAGCAAAGGAAAACCTCCCGTGGCATCCACCACCACCCTCACCGTCGACCAAGCCAACGCCCGTCTGCACGAGTTGACCGTCATCGACGTGCGCACCCCCGGCGAGTACGCCTCCGGGCACCTGCCCGGCGCCCACAACATCCCCCTGGACCGCCTCGATGCAGCCCTGCCCGCCCTGAAGACCGCCGCGGGCCGCGGCGACCTCCTCATGGTGTGCGCCTCCGGCGCCCGCTCCGCCCAGGCCTGCCGGCGCCTGGCCGACCAGGGCGTCACCGCCGCCGCACTCACCGGCGGCACCACCGCCTGGGCACAGCTCGGCCACGACATCCACCGCCCGGCCGGCACCCGCACCGTCTGGGCCATGGACCGCCAAGTCCGCCTCGCCGCCGGATCTCTCGTCCTGGCCGGCCTGATAGCCGGACGACGCTGGAACGCGGCCCGCCGGCTCTCCGCGGGCGTCGCCGGCGGCCTGGTCCTCTCCGCCCTCACCGACACCTGCGGCATGGCCAGGCTCCTCGGCAAGCTCCCCTACAACCAGCCCCGGGCCACCGACCTGGACGACACCCTCGCGGCCCTGGCCGGCTGACCTCCTGGCCGGAGGCGGGTGACGTCCTCCCGGAGACGACGCGGTCGGCGGAGACGGGACAGAGTCCTTCTCCGCCGCCCGCCGGCAGTCCGTTCACCGGCCGTTCGATCCCTCTCGCAGCGCTGCCCGGGCCGCACGCAACCAGGTGTCCTTGGCGAGGGCGAGAGCGCGGAACTGGTCGGGCCGCTCCCGAATGAACTCCCGCTGCCACTCGCTCTCCACTTCACTCCATTCCTCCACGAGCCGTGTTCTCTCCTTGCAGCCTACGTCCGCGACGGCGACCGAGATTTCCTGCCGGCTCGGCCGGTCGGTCTCCTGCCATTTCGCATCGGCTGCGGCGTCGATCGGGGAGGCGTAGGAATACCCGGACTTCTTCATGCACGCGCTCCACAGGGACAGAACGTGCCGCACCCGGGAATCCTTGCGCGCGTTGTCGAAGGAGGAAATGGTGAGTTCGTTGAGCACCTCATGCGGTGATGTCGGTACGTCCTTGCGCAGTGCGTCGTGGGCCGTCTTCCAGCATCCCCCCACGGAGTCCGAGGTCCCCGCCCTTCCGAACGCCGCGTCGGCGTCGGCCTGGGTGAGGCGGGCGTTGCGGGCGCCCTCGGCGGTGGTACGGGCGGCGACGCCGGGCGGGGCGGGGGGCTGGTGATAGCCGTACCGGGTCGCCACGGCCGCCTCGATCACCCCGTACCTCGTACGGTTCGGAGGGTCGTCGTCGGTGGCGGCGGGCAGGGGCGTCCAGGACCGGCCCCGCGTGTGCATGCAGGTCACCATGAGCGCGTCCTCGGCGGCCTGCACGGTCGCCAGGTCGCCGGGGGTCAGTTCGTACCGGTCGTAGGGCAGGAGGAGGGCGCGGGCCCGGTCGGTGGCGGCGAGGCCGCCGGGAGAGGGGGTGCCGCTCGGATGTGCGGGGGGCGTGGGATGTACCGCTTCCGCGGAGCACCCGGCGAGGCCGCCGGACATGGCCACTGCCGCAACGTACACGCCAAGGGCACGAACACGGATGTGCCGGGAGTCGAGCATGGTGTTCACCTCGGACAACTCGGGCCGCGGTGTGGCCGGTCCGGGTGCGCGGCCCGGAGGCCGCGCACCGGAACGCGGCATCAGCGGCGGAACTTGACGCAGCTCAGCCGGTTGTCCTTGATCGCGTCGTTGCTGAGCTTCCCGTCCTGGGTCCCGGGATAGGACGTGGTGTGGGCCCCCGTGCAGCCGACGTTCTGCCACAGGTCGACGTACTTGTTCGTGTAGTTCCTCACCGAACTGGTCCGGTTGTCGACCCGCTTGCCGTTGTCGAAGTGGTTGTTCCGCAGGTCCCTGTCCGTCTGGCGCAGCCCGGCCCAGCCGCCCTTCTTGTTCTTGTTGAAGTTGGTGTTCTCGTACAGGTGGAACGTGCCGGACTGAATGTGGACCTGTCCCTCCGGGGTGCCGGCGGGCGAGCCCGCGGCAATCGCCGACGGAACGAGCAACGTGCCCATTCCGAGCACGGCGGCACCGGTGACGAAAGCGGCCTTCTTGGTGAGACGCATTTTCTTTTCCCCCAGTTTTCTCGGGTTGCACTGCGCGTACTGGATTGCGCTGTCGACTGTGACAGAGGGAACAGGAGCCCTGCGTCCCGCACGAGTTGGAGCCGCGGGTAAACCTTGGCGGTAGGTAAATGTGGCGTACGCCTCAGGTTGCAGTGCACCGCGGAAAGCCTCCGCCGACTCGAAGGCACGGGGCAGAGGACTGGCGCCGACGACCAGCAGGAGTGGCCCGGGAGCCGGTGGTGGTGCTTGCCGGAGCAGTTCCGCCGGTCGGTCTTCCCGGTGCGGCTCTGGGTGGGGACAAGGGTGCCGTCGATCAGGACCACTCCCCCGCCGTGCTCGGCGACCTTCTTCGGTGCGCGGTCCAGGCGCGGTGCCCGCGCGGCGAGCAGGGCGATCAGTTCGTCGCGCCGGCGGCGGACGGTGGACTCGGAGACGTTGTTGCCGCCGCGTGCTACTCGGGGCGGTAGCGTCCCTGATCACAGGCGGGTGGTGAAGCGTCCGTCGGACCGTTTGCGCAGCCAGCCGCGACCAACGAGTCTGACCCGCCTCCCCCGCAGCGGTTCCCGCTTGGCCCGCTGGGTGACGTCGGATCCCGGCATCTCGCCGACTTGCCGGGCCATGACCGGCCCGGCGGCCTGCCGCACGCCAGCGAGAATGCGCCGGCGGTCCGGCGGGAGCACGGTCTCCTCCACATCCGGCCTGCGGTGCGGGCTCAGCGTCACCGCACGGCCGGCCCACTTGCCCGGGCGCTGCTCGCTCGACCCCTCAACGACACGTTCGGCGCCGGCGAGTTCGCCCTGCTCGGCCCGCACCGCGGCCGACTGCATGGCCGGCTGTCCTTCGAGTTCATCGAGTTCCGCGCGCCGCGCCGCGGAGAGTCACGTCAGTCGGGGCGGCTGTTCGGCCGCTGGTGTCGGGTGCTCATGGCATGGAAGACCTTCTTCGTCCGGGATCGCTCCTTGCGGTGGCTGCCAGGCCATTCCGCCCAGGTCACCCGCGCCCCGGTAGGCGCACGTGCCGTACTCGGTGACAGCGACAGGCTTGCCGTGCGAGAGGGCCTCGCGCAGGTGGATGCGGAAGGTGTCGGCGTTCCGCGCGGTTCGGTAGGCGTCAAAGCCCACCAGGTCGAACGGGCCCCAGTCGACGGGCTCCCAGGGGCCGGACGCGTAGGTGATCCTCCCGCCGAAGTGGGCGCGGACGGTCGTCGCGGCCTGGGCAAGGAAGATGTTGAGGCGTTCGGGAACGGGCCCGAGTGAGGTCCACCATTGGATGTCGGCGGTGGCCGTGGCGTGGAGGCGGTCGAGGTATGTGTCGCCGGGCAGGAAGCCGTGGGCGAAGGCGCTGAGCTCGCAGCCGGCGACGAGCACCACCTGGGCGCCGTCCTGTCGCAGGGCCTCGGCGCGCTGCGCGCAGTCGGCGAAGAACGGCAGGATCCGCCCCGGGGGAAGATCGGCCGGGAACGGGGAGAACCACACTTCGAGGCCGGCGTCGGCTGCATGCCGGGCTGCGCTGCTCAGCCGCTCGGCGTCGCCGCCGGAGAGGCGCACGGCGTCGCAGTGCAGGTTGTCGGCGATCAGGGCCATCCGGAACTGCTGGTTCTGCTGAGGGAGAGGGATCCTGGTGTGCCGGACCGTCAATGCGCCGGGAGCCCTCAGCCTCCTCATGGTGGGCGGGTCCGGACGGCCGGCACATGGGGCAGGCGCCCGCGCGGTCTCGCGGAGGCGGACGCGTGTGCCCGTGTCCAGGTGAACGGCGCGGCCGGTCCGCGTCCACCGGTCGACCGCGCGGGGCGCACGCGCGGTCGATGACGGCGCCTGCACAGCGCGATCACACAGCTCGGCGGAGGGGCGCGGCCGGCCGCGCCCCGTCCGCCGTGCGCTCACATCCGGTCGTCCGGCCTTGCGTCGGACGGCACGCCGGTGCCGGGGACGGGACGGGACCGACGGACCCCGGCGCGGTACGGGCAGTTTTCCCACGCCGAGCACCGCGGACGGCGGGGCCACCCGCCCTTCTCGGAGGACACCGGCCGAACGGGCCGGTACGACGCGCGGACGGTCCGGAAGGACGACGTGGGACCTCCTCGTACGGGCCCGGCCCGGCGCTCAGGGGTGCCCCCGGCTCCGCCGTCCGCTCACAGGTCGCCGAACAGTCGTCCCGCGTTCCGCAGCGCGTGCGCCGCGACGTGTTCGCCCAGGACGACCCCCGCCTCGTCGGCGGAGCGGGTGTGGATGCCGGAGTACACCCGGGCGTCCACGTTGTCCCGGGTGAGCCGGCTCCAGGCCGTGTAGGTGCGGATGACGCCGGGGGCGGTGGGGCTGGTCAGCTCGAAGGGTGCCGTGCTCGGCCCGGTGAGCGCGGTCAGGACGGTCTCGGCCGCACCGGCGTAGGTGCCGTGGCCGCTGGGGTAGTCGGGGTGCGCCGGTGTGATGTGCAGGGGGGTCCATGTGGGGTCGGGGTCGATGTCGCCCGTGCGGATCGCGGTGACCGGGCGCCAGCGCAGGTAGGCGTACTTGCTGTCGGACGTGGCGATCTGCGTGTCCACCAGGGAGACGTGGAACAGCGCGACCAGCCGGGCCTGCCCGGCGGCCGACCGCTGCGACCGGGCCAGAGCGATGCGCAGGGGCTCCGTGTACAGCGTCAGTGAGGAGCCGAACCAGAAGGTGGCCGTCTCGGTCTGCCGCGGGGTGCGGACGGTGCTGTTCGCGGCTCCGTACGCGCGGACCTCGGCGAGATCAGCGCGGTAGCGCTCGGAGGTGAGGGCGGGCGGTGCGGGCAGCCGGTACTGGTCGGCGCGCTCGAGGAGGAAGGGGCGGGCGAGCCGGTTGCCGTACTGCGTGGCCGGGGCGTAGGCGGGCGGTGTCGGCTGCCATACGCCGGGCGCGGCCCGTGGCGTGGTGAACGGCGCGTCCACGGAGGCGGGGTCGAGGCCGTCGTCCTTCCGGGAGGCGAGCACCAGCCGGGCCTCGCGGGCCCCGGCCGCGACGCCCTTGGTCTCGGCGGCGCCGTCCGGGACGCGCTCCAGCGTCGTCGCCAGTGCGGCGTCCAACTGCGGGGCGCGGGCGGGGATCAGGGCGACCAGGCTGTCGTGGACGGCGGAGGCGAGGGCGGCCTCCTGGAAGTCCGTCCGGTCCACACCGGGCGGCACGGTGCGGGTGGCGCGCGCCGCCGCGAGCCAACTGACGGCCCAGGTACGGCTGTTGGTGATCTGAGTCGGGGCCCCGGCGGCGGCTATGGATGCGGCCGTGGTGTCGTACCAGTCGAGCGCCACCGATGGGCGGGGGCCCGGTCCTTGGGCGGCGGCCGTCGTGACGGTCGCCGCAGCGGTCAGGACCGCGGCGCATGCTCCTACGAGGACGGTGCGGGTGTGACGGGTGACGCGCCGGTTTCTGAGCGGGTTCACGGAAGTCCTCCCTCGCGGACTGACTGTTGCGGGTGAATGCTGCGGACGAGCACGGATGCGGACGCACAGGGGGCGACGAGTCGGTGTCCATACGGAGGGCACCGCGCGTGTTCTCGCCCGAGGTCACCTACACGGCGAGGCAGCCACAGGCATCAGAGCGACGGCACGTCGCGTGGTGAGCCGCTGGGAAACCCGCATGCCGGGCACGCTGACCACCCCCTGGCTCAGAGCCAACCACGCCGGGGCGGCCGGCCCGGCGGGCGCAACACCCTCTTCGCCGAGCCGACATACGCCCGTCATACCGCTCGGGTCAGGCGTCGCTGCCGGCGGTCGCCAGCGTCAGGGCCGCCAGTGCCTCCGGAGCCCCGGGCTGGCCCCGGACACCGGGGAAGGCGTTGATGTCCACGATCAGCGGGGTGCCGTCGCCGCTGTCGATGAGGTCCACGCCGTACACGTCCAGGGCGAAGACCTCACCGACCCGGTGCGCAAGAGCGGACCAGCCGGCCGGCAGGCCGCCGGGGTCGAGGGGCTGTGCGGGACCGTGCTCCCCGGGTGCCAGTTCGGAGCGGCGCAGGGCGGCGAAAAGCCGGTCCCCGATGACCCACAGCTTGTGGTCCCAGCCGCTGTTGGGCACGAACTCCTGGACGACCACGGGCTCCTGCGGGAACGCAGCGGCGGCCTCCCGCAGGCCCGTCCCCTCGTCGAGGCGGATCACCAGGTCGTTCTTACGGCTGTGCCGGCTCTTGACCACCACCGGCCAGGACGGCTCCGCTCCCGCGGCCAACCGGGCGAGACTCGGCCAGGTGCGGGTGGCCACGAACGGGAGCCCCGCCCGTCGGGCCCGCTCCGCCATCACCGTGCGGTCCTGGCACATGGCGGTCGCGGCGGCCGAGTTCAGCACGGGGGCGCCGCGCCGCTCCAGGGCGTGGGCCAGGGACAGTGCGCGCGGCGTACGCGCCTTGAGCAAGTAGACATCGGCGAGCGGCTCCCTGGCGTCCGGCCGCGCCTCCGGGTCCAGGGTCTCCACCCGGTGCTCGGGGGTGAGCAGGGCGGTGGTGCCGGCCAGCAGTTCGTGACCGGGGTCGCGGGTGATCAGGCCGATCCTCATACGGTCTTGCCCACCGCCACGGGCGGCTGCGCCGGGCCGGGGCGCACCGTCCGGGGGTCGTCGACGGCGTTCCCGCGCCGTTCCGGCAGACGGAGCAGGGGTGCCCCGGTGGTGTGGTGCCCGCGGCCGGTGCCGGCCGCCAGCGCGAGAACCGCCCGGGCCACGCGTGCCGGCGCGTCGGGCACCTGACGGAAGCTGGGGAAGTCGTTCACGTCGACGACCACAGGGCCGTCCGGTCCCAGCACCACGTCGATGCCGTAGAGGTCGAGGCCGTAGACCACACCGACCCTGGCGGCTATCGCGGCCACTTCGGCCGGCAGCGGCACACGGCGTTCCCGCACCGGGTGCTCGGGGTGGAGCGGGGAGCGGCGCTCGGTCGCGTACAGTTTCCCGCCGACGCTGTAGACCTTGATGTCGACACCCGAGTTGGCGACATAGGGCTGGGCGATGAGCATGGCCTCGTCCGCCAGTGCGCGGACCGTCCCCGCGAGCCGGTCCCGTGAGGTCACCAGGTGCACGGCCCTCCCCGAGCTTCCGTCGGCGGGCTTGACGACGATCGGGTACTGCGAGGCCGGTATCTCGGCGAGCAGTTCGGGCCGCGCCGCCGCGTAGGTGGGTGGCAGGGGGAGCCCGTGGCTGCGGCCGATCGCCGCGGCGAGCGCCTTGTCCCGCACGCTCCGTATCGACCGGGCGTCGTTGACCGTCGTCACTCCGGCCGCGGCAGCGGCCTCGAGCAGGGTGAGGCCGGGGCCGCCGGAGACGGTCTTCAGCACCCACGCGTCATGGGTGCCCGCCTTCAGTGTCTCCGTCATGCACAGCAGGGATCCCCCCGGTCGCACCACGTCCACCTGGTGGCCCCATGAGGTGAGTTGTCGGATCACCTCGACCGGCATGCCGTCGTGACGGTACTGCTCCTCCACCAGAAAGCAGAGTCTCATTTCGCTCTTCCCCGGCCCCCCGGACGCCCACCCTCATCGTCCGGCATCCTGCGTGTGTGACGTGCTACGACGTCACAGGATGTCATGGACCGCGGCGTGCCCAGGGGGTGGCCGGGAACGGGCCGCCGGACCCGAGGGCCCGGGTGGATCCGGGGACACGTCCCGAGCGGGGTACGCACGGCGATCGGGTGCGCGCCCGTGGAACCGGTACGGCGGCGGGCCGGCCGCGCGCGGGGCGGCCGGCGCCGGCCGTTTCACCGCGCGGTGCCGGATGGCACGGAGGGCAGGTACCGTGGCGCCCGCCAGGCGGCCAGTCGCCGCTCCACCAGCGCTCCGAGAGACAGGAGTTCGGCGTCCTGGCGGTCACCGGCCATCAGGAGCAGGCCGACGGGCAACTCGCCCACGGAGCCCGCCGGTACGGACAACGACGGGTATCCGCCGACGGCGGCCGGCGTGGAGGACGGGATGACGTCGTTGTCGCCACGGGCGCAGTCGGTCGTCCACGCCGGCGGATTCGTCGGGGAGGCGATGGCGTCCAGGTCGTGGGCGGCCAGGGTCTCGTCGATGGACCTGCGGGAGAGATCCTTCAGTTCCGCCCGCATGGCCCGGTACCGCGGGTCGGTGGTCGAAGGCGCGCTCAACGCCTGCTCGAACAGTTCCTGGCCCGCGAAACAGGTTCGCTCGGCCGGATGCGTACGGTTGAACTCGACCAGCGCGGCGAGGTTCCGCGGCCCGCTGCGGGTGGCCAGGTAGGCGTCGATGTCCCGGTGGAACTCGCTGAGCAGCGCGGGGAATTCGAGTGCGGCGAGCCGCTCCTGATAGGGCAGGGTCACGTCGACGACTTGTGCGCCGGCGCCGCGCAGCCGGTCCGCGGCGCGCGTCATCACGGCGTCCACTTCCGGACCGAGCGACGGCAGGCGCCACAGCCCGATCCGTTTGCCGCGCAGACCGCCGGGGTGCATCGCCGCGTCCGTGAGGCCCGGGCCGCCGGCGCGCACGGTGTCGCGACCGCTGAGCACGGAGAGGGTGAGCACGGCATCCGTCACGTTGCGCGCCATCGGCCCGGCGGTGTCCTGCTCGGCGGAGATCGGGACGACACCCGACCGGCTGACCACTCCCAGGCTGGGCTTGTGGCCGACGACCCCGTTCATCCCGGCCGGGCACACGATGGAGCCGTCCGTCTCGGTGCCGATCGCCACCTGCGCCAAGGACGCGGCGAGCGCGGCGGCCGAACCGGACGAGGAACCGCACGGATTGCGGTCCAGGACGTACGGGTTGTTCGTCTGTCCGCCCATCGCCGACCACCCCGATGTCGGCTTCGCCGCGCGGAAGTTGGCCCACTCCGACAGGTTGGCCTTGCCCAGGATCACCGCACCTGCCGCCCGGAGCCTGCCGACCAGCACCGCGTCCGCGTCCGGGGGACGTACGGCCAGGGCGAACGACCCGGCCGTCGTCGGCATGTCGCGCGTGTTCACGTTGTCCTTGAGAAGCACGGGGATGCCGTCGAGCGGGCCGCGGACCGTCCCCCGACGATGCCTGGCGTCGCTGGCGGCCGCCTGGCGCAGGGCCGTCGGGCTGGTACGCAGCACCGCGTGCAGCTTCGGGTCGATGGCCTCGATCCGTCGCAGGTACGCCCGTGTCAGCGCCGACGACGTGAGCGACCCGCGTGCCATGCGCCTCTGCAACTCCGGGATCGTCACCGTGTCGAGGTCCAGACCGGCCACCGGGGACGAACCGGCCCGCTGCGCCAAACCGGTCGTACCGTCGGCGGCGGCCTCTGCCCGCTGACCGGGCGCGCCCGCCAGGAGGGGCGCCACGAGCAGGGCCGCGGCAAGTGCCGTCACGCTTCTTCTCTTCATGGCCGCACAGCCCACTACACGGAGCCGTCCGGCACAAGAGCGCCCACCTCCGGTCCGTGCCCGCCGGGCCTGCTCAGCGACGAGGGAGCCGACGCTCGTCGAGGGGGCCTGCTTGCTGCCTTCCTGCTCCGGTGGCGAGCGCTCCGGTCGTGAGGATCCGGTGCTTGGTGTGCAGCTCCTCCACAACCGGCTCAGTCCCGCCGTGGGCGGGTCCGGCGTCAGGGTGTGTCACCGGAGTAGTAGAGGCGGCACGTGATGCCGGGTCCCTGTGCGCGGGGTTCGCCGGGGCGGGGGTCGTACAGGGCGCGGCCACCGGGCCATCGCCCGAGTTCGGTGGGCAGGGCGACGCCGTCGTCGACTTCGCCGGTCCGCCAGCCGTGGATGTCCAGCAGCAGGCCGTCCAGCGGCCCGCCGACCAGTTCGGCGTAGGTCCGGTGCGGGAGCGGACCGGGGTTGGGCTCGTCATGGTCGTGACCGTAGACGCGACCGTTCAGCAGCTGCTCGTCTCCGTTCATACGGCCAGCGTGCCAGCCGCCACCGACAACCGGTCAGGGGGCAGCAGGAAACAGGTGGGCTGCGGTAGGTGTCGTGTCGCTCCAGCTTGCGCTGCGGCCCCTGCCGGTTCCCCCGACCGCACTCGGGTGCGTGACTCGCTGCGCGGCCCGGGCCTGCGTGGCCACCCCTCGGGCGACCCCGTGGAACCCATCACTGCACGTCGCGAACCGCGAACAGTTCGACCGCGGCCCCGGAGGCATCCAACAGCGGTGCGGCCGCGGAACGCCGTGGGTCCGCCCGGTAAGCAGCGAGGTCCTCGTCGCCGGGAAAGGTGATGAGGTGGGCCTCGACCCGATCGTCCGGAGTGCGCAGTCGTCGCTCGAGACGCCCGCCGTACTCGGCGAGGAGGGGCAGCACGACGCTTTCGTACGCGTCGAAGGCCTCCGATCCTCCTTCAGGCAGCCGCGCGAGCATCAAGTATGTGACGGCCATGGCTTCCCCACCGCGGATCAGAAGACGGTTGCCCTGTGAGCCTAGCCGGTCTGCCCGCCCTGGACGCCGCCCCGGTGACCAGCCTGTTCGCGCGACCTCTTACTCGAAGAACTTCAGGCTCCAGCCGGTGTCGGCGTTCGGGCCGGGGACATTGGCGCGACGGTAGGTGGTGTCGCCCCACCAGCAGAAGGTGCCGGTGTACCAGTACCGGTTCGCCCAGGAGTACGGGGTGCCCTTGGGTACCGCGTGGAACATCAGCGGGAACCGGGGGCCGGCCGGGGGACTCGTACCGATGTCGCCGTCCAGCAGGACGAAGCTGTGGTGCCCGGGGCCGTCGACGTACAGCGTCGGGTCCCACCCGGACATCATCGTCTCCCGGTGCGAGCCGAACAGGCAGCCGTTGGACTTGTACCAGTCCCAGACGTACGTCGGGTCTCCGCCGGCCCGCAGTCTCAGGTCGGCGAGGCAGTACTGGTCGCTCCAGCTCCCATTGGCCGAGTACACGATGTGCAGTTGTCCGTTCGGGTCCTTGATGGCCTCGGGGCCCTCGTTGATGTACGGGTTGCCGACCACCCGCTCCCAGGCCTCGCGGGGCTGGGAGATGATGTACCGGCCGCCGGCCGGCGTGGTCGGGCCGCTCATCCGGGCGATGTAGAGGTTCTGTTCGACGTCGGTGTCCCCGGCCCAGCCCGACCAGACGAACCAGCGCTGTCCGGCGAAGGCGAACAGCGTGCCGTCTATGGCCCACTTGTCGTCGGGCAGCGCCAGACGGGTCTCCGCCGTGTACCCGCTGTCCGGGGAGGCCGAGCTGATGACGTACATACGGTGAGCGGCTCCGCGGCCCGCCGAGAAGTAGATGTAGTACCGGCCGCTGTCCCTCACGATCTCGGGGGCCCAGATCTCGCCGAGGGCACGGGTGTCCGACCAGACCTGACGGGCCGGTGCCGAGGCCAGCGCTGACGTCGACGGTGCCAGTCGCACGGCGATGCCGCCGCCGGTCGACTGGACCGCGACGTAGGTGTCCCCGACGCGCAGCACACTCGGGTCGGCGGCGCGCAGGTCCGTCCGCTCCGCCCGCGCGGGCGCGGCGGACGTCACGGACAGCACGGCCGCGAGCAGGCCGGCGAGCAGGAGGGCACCGGCACTGAAGAGACGGCGGGACGGCTTCATGACCGCGTTCCGTTCTTGGTTTCCGCATCCGTGGAAAGGGTGATGCCAGCATCCGGAATTGTATCGGACATGTCAATGTCGTCCGTTCGGGTCAAGGCCGTTGCAGCGGAGGGCCGTTCATCTGGCCGGCTCGCGCTTACGACACCGACGCCGACGCGTCGCCCGGACCGTGCTGTGCGTCGGCTCCCCGGGCCGTCCGAGTCGTCAGCGGCAGATGCGGGCGGTCGTGAGGGCGCCGCCCGCGTTCTCGTCGTCCGTGCCGAGGACCGCGGTGCCGGAGCCGGGCACACAGTCCACGGCCTCGACCTTGTGGCCCTTGAACTTCCGCAGTATCTCCGGGGAACGGGCCACCGTGAGCCGCACCCGGCCCGCGCGGTCGAGCGTCACCGAGCCCGCGTCGGTCACCGCCGAGTCGAACGGTCCGTCGTCCCCCTCGTCGGACGCCGAGGCGATCAGCAGTCGGCCCGAGTCGGTGACGGCGACGTCCGAGGCGTGCCGGACGTCCTGGGCGGGATACGGCGCACGGTAGACGGCCTTCGTCACCGTGCCGAACACCGACTCCCCGTACTGGTTGAACGACAGCGGCGCCGCGTAGAGCGTCGCGGGCCGGCCGTCGCCCTCGCCCCGGTCGGCCCAGACCGCCGCCAGCCTGTGGTGCCGGGAGACGAGCGTGAAGCTCTCGAAGTTGTCGCCCCGGCCGATCGCCGGGAGCGGCGAGAGGTCGCGGACCTGGACCGCCTTGCCGTCGTCGGTGACCTCGATGTGGTACACGAGGCCGCGGCTCGACACGGCCAGGTACTCGCCGGAGGTGCCTGGCACCGATTCGAGTGCCTCCAGGTCGATCGGCTCGGCACCGCCCCGCCACGCGAGGGGTCGCACGGTGGTCGTACGACCGGACTCGCGCGCGTGGTAGTCGAGTTGGGCGATGCGGTTTTCTCCGGGGCGCTTGTTGTCCAGGGCGATCAGGACGCGGTAGGTGCTGCCCGTGTGCGAGGTGACGGCGAGTCCGCTGATACCGCTTCTCACGTCGTGGCCGGCCTGCGTCCAGCCGGCGGCCGCAGGGACCGGCGCGCCGTTCGTCCGGGCCACGGTCACTCCCGTGCCGGCGGCCACGGCACCTCCCGCGCAGAGCACGGCGATGGTGGTCAGGACGGTTTTGCGCAGGCGCATGAAGCTCTCCCTGGTGAGTGACGCGCGTAGATGATCACTGGCTGGGACCGTAACGGCCTGCCCGGCCACCCGGCAAGAGGGGTGACCACATGACCGGAAGATGCTTTCCGATGACGGCCGGGCCACCGTGCATGGGCGCGGCACCGTGGTGGATCGCGTTCGCTTGCACGACAACTCCCGCTCCCCGGCGGCGAAGGGGCCGCCCGGGCAAGCCCGGACGGCCCGGCGACGCCCCCCGCTCCCGGACCGTGATCGACTGTGTCCGGCCCCGGTCCTCGCTCCCGTCCCACTCCCGTCCGTCATGGCGATGGCGGTGGCGGTGGCACGGGGCCGCCTCCCCCGCGGCTCAGCCGCCGGCCAGTTCTCCCAGCAGCGCGAACGTCCGGCGCTGGTCGGCCTCCCCGCCCAGTTCGGTCGCCGTGAACACCACCTCCGTCGCTCCGGCCTCGCGGTAGCGGCGTACCTCTGCGGCGACGCTCTCCTCGTCACCGATGACGGCGATGTCGGCGGCCCGGGTGCCGCCGGACAACTCGATGACCCTCTGGTAGGACGGGAACCTATCGTAGAAGGAGAGCGTCTCGGTCGCCGTCCGCCGCACCTCTTCGACGTCGGAGGTGACCACGCCGGGTACGAAGGCCACGATCCGCGGCGACGGCCGGCCCGCCGCCTCGGCCGCCGCGGTGACGGCGGGAACGATGTGCTCGGCCAGCGCGCGCGGCCCGGCCAGCAACGGGAGGATGCCGTCCGCGAGGGCGCCGGAGACGCGCAGGGCCTGCGGTCCCATGGCGGCGACCAGGACGGGGACCGGCGGTTCGGCGCCCGGCACGGCAGCCGGCAGCGGAGTGGTGGCGGTCAGCAACTCGCCGTGGAAATCGGCGCTGCCCGTCTCCAGCAGCGGTCGCAGAGCGGTCAGGAACTCGCGGAGCCGGGCGATGGGACGCTCGTAGGGGATGCCGAAGCCGGTCTCGGTGAGGTGCTTGGTGCCGAGCGCGAGCCCGAGGCTGTAACGGCCGCCGGTGGCGGCCTGGGCGGTCTGCGCCTGGCTCGCGACGATCAGCGGATGGCGGCCGAAGACCGGGATCGCCGATGTACCGACCTGGAGGCCGGGGACCTCGCGGCCGACGACCGCGGCCAGCGTCGGGGAATCGTAGGAGAAGGTCTGCCCGAACCAGGCGGACGTCAGCCCGGCCGCATGGGCCTCCCGGGCGAGCCGCACGGTGGTGTCGATCGGGTGCAGATGAGAGAGCGCTACTCCGATGGTCATGTACGGGAAACCGGCCACGCGCGACCGCCATTCCGGCCGCGTGTGACGAATTGATGAACGTCGGGGCAGGCGAAGCCGAAGACCGGCGAGCGGCCGCCGTGTGGGCACGGACAGCACGGGAGAAGTGGGCTCGGCCGACGGGAACGGCCGGCTCCCGGGTCTGTTCGGGGTCGCCTCCGGGCACGCGGGTACGGGCGGCTCCGCGGGGGTCGTCCGCAGCCGCCCGTGGCCCGGAGGCGGGCTCAGCGGAGCAGCAGGTCGCGAATCGCCGCCGTGATCTCGTCGGGCGCCTCCTCGGCCATGAAGTGCCCCGCCCCGGTCAGCCGGTGGTCCAGGTCCGGTGCCCACGCGTGCCAGACCGCGGCGGCGTCGTAGCCCAGTTGCGCGCCCCAGTCCTGCTGGACGACCGTCACGGGCATGGCCAGCTGGGAACCGGCGTCCCGGTCCGCCTGGTCGTGTGTCACGTCGATGCCCGCCGAGGCCCGGTAGTCCGCGACGATCGACGGGACGGCCGCGGCGCATGCCCGCAGGTACGCGGCCCGGACCGCTTCCGGCATGGCGGCCGGCTCCCCGGCCCAGGCGTCGAGGAAGGAACCGAAGAAGGCGTCAGCGCTGTTGGCGATCATCGTCTCCGGCAGTCCCGGCGGCTGCGCCATGAGGAACAGGTGGTAGCCGACGGCCGCCGGGGCACCGTGCAGGACGCTCCACATGTCCAGCGTCGGCACGACATCGAGGATGCCCAGGTGGGTGAGGGTCTCGGGGTGGTCCAGTCCCGCGCGGAAGGCGACCAGGGCGCCCCGGTCGTGGCCGACCAGGGCGAACCGCTCGTGTCCGAGCGCCGCCGCCAGGGCGACGACGTCGGCGGCCATGGTGCGCTTGGAGTACACCTCGGGACCGGTGGCCGCCGGCTTGTCGCTGGCGCCGTAGCCGCGCAGGTCGGGACAGATCACCGTGTGCTCGCCGGCGAGCCGCTCGGCGACGTGCCGCCACATCAGGTGCGTCTGCGGGAAGCCGTGCAACAGCACGACCGGGCTGCCGTCGCCGCCGACGGCGGCGGCCAGCTCCACTCCGTCGGTGCCGGGCAGACGGACGTGGTCGAAACCGGGAATGGTGGGCGTCATGACAGGTTCCTTCGCGGGGTCGGCGGACCGGTGGACACCTCGGTCCGAGGGCTGACGGGGCCAGCGTGGACGACGGCGATCAGCAGCCGATCAGCGCGCTGCGGCGCCGCGGACCCCCGACACGGAAGATGGAGGGCATGCACATCGACGTACTCGGTGCCGTGCGGGTCCTCCGCGACGACGGCACGCCGGTCGACCTGGGCGGGCCTCGCCACCGCGAAGTACTCGCCCGGCTCGTCGCCGCGGGGGGACGGATGGTCGCCACCGACACGCTCGTGGCCGACCTGTGGGCCGAGCCGCCGCCGCGCGCCGTGGGCGCGCTGCGTACGTTCGTCGCCGCGCTGCGCCGCGCCATCGAACCCGACCGGCCGCCCCGCACCCCGCCGCGCGTCCTCGTCACGGAAGGTCCCGGCTACGCGCTGTGCCTGCCGCGTGACATGGTGGACGTCCACCGGTTCGAGGACGCCCTGGCCCGCGCCCGGCGTACGCCCGCCGCGCTGGCCGGCCTCGACGCGGCCCTCGCGGCCTGGCGGGGCCCCGCCTACGCCGATGTGCCCGGCTCGGCGTGGGCCCAGCGCGAACGGACCCGGCTGGAGGAGCTGCGGCTGGAGGGGGTGGAGCTGCGCGCCCGCCTCCTCCTCGACTCCGGTTCGGGAGCCGAGCTCGTCGCCGAACTGGGCGCCCACGTCACCGAACACCCCTGGCGCGAGCCGGCCTGGGGGCTGCTGGCCCGCGCACTGCACCGGGCGGGCCGTCAGGCGGACGCGCTGGCCACCCTCCGCCGCGCCCGCACGATGCTCGCCGATCAGCTCGGGCTCGACCCGGGTGCCGACCTCCGGCGTCTGGAGACGGACATTCTCCGCGGAGCCACGACGCTCCAGCCCGCGCGCACCGTGTGGACGGCCGGCGTACCACTCGGTCCGCGCACCACTGTCGAACTGGCGCGCACCCTGGCCCTGGCGGGTGGTGACGCCCTCGTGCACTCGCGGCGCGACCGCCTCGCCGCCGTCCAGGCGGCGGAACGGACGGGAGACGTCGCCCTGACCGCCCGCGTCATCGGCGCCTACGACGTGCCCGCTCTCTGGACCCGGGCCGACGACCTCGAGCAGTCCCGCGCCGTCGTCGCGGCGGCCGAGCGTACGCTCACCGCGCTCGGCGCCGACGGTCCCGCCGCACTGCGCGCCCGCCTGCTGGCCACCGTCGCGGTCGAGAGCCGCGGCGCCGATCTGTCCGGGACCGAGCTCAGGCGCGCCGCGCAGGCGGCGCGCGAGGCCGAGGCGCTGGCCCGGGAGCTGGGCGATCCGGCCCTGCTGGTGTTCGCCCTCGACGGCGTGTTCCTCCAGTCCTTCGGCCGGCCTGGGCTCGCGGCGGCACGGGACGGGATCGGCGCGGAGATCGTCGACCTGGCCACGCGGCACCAACTGCCGGACTTCGCCGTGCTCGGCCGGCTTGTCCGCCTGCAGTCCGCCTCCGCTCTCGGGGACCTCGACGCCGCGCTCGCGCACGCCGAGGCGGCCGAGCGGCTCGCCGTCAGCACCGAGGCGCGTCTCGTCCCCGTCCTCACCGGCTGGTTCCGGGCCCGGGTGACGGCCGCCCGCAGCACCGAACCGGGCGGACCGGGCGCCGCGACGGCCGCGGCGCAGTACCGCGCCGCCGAGGACGCCCTCGCCGGGACGGCGGGCATGCCGGGGCTGCACCGGGGCCTGTTCGCCCTCGCCCTCCTGGGCCTCCGTCTCCTGCACGGCCGTCCCGCTCCCACCGATCCCGCCCTCGACTGGGGCCCGTACCGCCCCTGGACGCGCCCCTTGGTGCTGCTCGCCCGGCACCGGGTGGAGGAGGCCCGTACCGCCCTGGCCGCGGCACCCGAGCCACCCCTTGATCACATGCAGGAGGCACTCTGGTGCCTGACCGCCCACGCCGCCGCCCGCCTCGGCGACCGCCCGGCCGCCGCCCGCGCCGCGACGGCCCTGCGCGCCGCCCGCACCGAACACGCGGGCGGCGCGAGCGGGATGCTGACACTGGGGCCGGTGACGCGGTACCTGGCGGAGGCGGAGGCCTGCGCCGGCCAGGGTTGACCGACGCCAGTGATTCGAACCACTCCCCTGTGGACCCCACCGGGGCACGGGCTACCGTTGGCCGGGTGACAAAGCGAAGATCGGTTCGAATAGCAACCCTTGTGGCGGCCGCTGTCACTGTGATGACCGCCTGTTCGCCGCCCTGGGCGAAGGAATCGGCGGCGGCCCCGGAGACGACCGCGGCCGCTGCCGTGCCGCGGTGCACCGTGCCCCAGGTGATCGGCCATCGTGGCACTCCTGAGGACGAGAACACGCTGCGGGGGCTGCGGGACGCCGCCGGCGCCGGGGCGAGCGGCGTCGAGTTCGACGTGTGGTGGACCCGGGACGGCGTACCGGTCCTTTCTCACGATCCGACTGTCGACCGCACCACCACCGGGCACGGGCCCATCGCCGCGATGACGGCCTCTCAGGTACGCGCCCTGCGCACCGAGAGAGGTGAGCCGGTGCCGACCCTCAAGGATGCGCTGAGCTTCACGGCCGGGCGTCGCCTCACGGCCATGGTGGAGCTGAAGCCGACGCCGACGCCCGCACAGCTGGATTCGCTGCTGTCCGTGATCCGCTCGACCGGCGCGGCCCCCTATGTCGTCGTGCACAGCTTCAACGCGGACGCGGTCGAGGCCGTACGCCGCGCCGCACCGGAACTGCGCACCGCGCTCACCCACGAGAAGACGCGGATCAGCGGCGCACAGGCGGCTCGGTACGGAACATCGCTGAACGTCTCCCGGTACCTCGCCACCCCCAGCGCGGTCCGGGACTGGCACTCCGCCGGGCTGAAGGTCTACGTCTGGACGGCTAACCAACCGCAGGCGTGGGAGAAGGCGAAGGCCGCCGGCGTGGACGCGGTGCTCACCGACCGTGTGGAGCCGTACCGGAAGTGGGCCCGGACCGCGTGCGACCCGGCGGTGACGGCCGCACCGTAGCGTCGAGCGGATGCCCACTCGGCTGCCGGCTCAGAGAAGGGGGCGGTAGACGCCGTCGTCGTCCGCGTCGCGGGACCACTCGTGGAAGTCGGTGTTCCCCAGGTCGGTGTTGACCACGAAGCTTTCCAGGTGCTGCCGCGGGATCCGGAAGCACGGTGCGGGTTCACCGGGTGGGTTGTCGACGGCGAGGAGGGGGAGATCGGGTGAGGCGAGGGCCTGCTGGTCGGCGATGAGGAGGACTTCGTGGTGGGGACGGTCGTCCTCGTCACGGTCGACCAGAGTACGCAGTTGGTGTCCGGTCAGGCCGTCGTAGGCGGGGTCGTCGATCGGGGTGACGTCGATGGCGCCGCCGCCTTCGCCACCGTGGTCGATGAAATGCAACAACTGGTGCCAGGCCCGGGGATCGGTGAAGCAGGTACGGACGAGGACGATCCCTCCGCCCTCGGCGTGAATTCCGGGAGCGGTGACGGCCGGCTGATAGGGCGAGGTGCGGGGACCGGTGTAGTCGGCTGCGGGCAGGGTGGCGTAGTGGCTGCTCTTGTGCACCTGCTCGGGGGCTCTGGGCGCTTTCCATGCCTGCACGAGGTATGTCTCGGGCGGAGGGCCGGCCTCGGAAGGGCGGGGCTTTCGAGGCAGGGCGGCGTCCTTCACGCGGGCGCGGCCCCGGGCATGGGTGCGGATCCGGTAGGTCCCGGGGCCGTCGAAGGCGAGGTTGGTGGTGAGCGCCTTGTCGTAGCCGGCGACGAAGGCGTGGCCCCGGGTGAGGTCGGCGGAGATGTCGAGGACGTCGTCCCAGCCGTCCGTGATCAGCGGGGGCTGTCCGGTGTGGGTTTCGACGGTGACGCGGACATAGCCGCGTCGGCAACCGGTCAGAATGGTGCCGAAGTCCTCGTGGAAGCCGATGAGGCTGTTGGTGATGGCCGAGTGCTCGGGGAACTCCACCAGGCCTTCGAGCATGGGGTCGATGAGGAGATCATGGTCTTCGACGTAGAGGTCCTGGGTCTCGGTCGTCACGCCGTGGTTCAACTCCGTCTCGTCTTCCCCGTGTACGGCACACTGGAGAGACCCACCCGCTGGTGGCAAGGCAGCACCCGGATCACCGGTCAGTTGCGGCAGTCCTCCATCAAGTGCCCATGGTACGCGGCGCGTTGAGCACGCGCCGGTTCCTGCCGAAGCCGGCCGGAGCGCTACGGCAGGGGTGTCGTCGTGCCGCTGGTGCGGTGCGGTATCACCGGCGGCGGGCGCGGGCGGCGGCGATGCCGGCGCCGACCACGAGCAGCACAGGCAGCGGTGCCAGCCATGCTTGACCGCCGGACGAAGCAGTCACGGTCATCACGGTGCCGATCAGCAGGTACACAGCGAGGAACGCTGCGGTCAAGCTGCCCCACTGACGGCCGCGGCGGCCGGTTCCCATGCTGACCTCCTACTGGTCGACCGTGGATGGATGCCTCGTCGCCGACGTGCCGACCGGGCCGGATAAGGGTGCCCGACGACTCGCCGGCGAAACCGGTCGTCGTGCCCGGAGACGGTCTGCCCGGCACGCTCGGCATGGCCCCGCCGGGCACCCCGCACGCCTTCGTCCCACCTGACCCCACCAACTCTCCGTCACCGTCGGCCCCGCCTGGAAGCAGGCAGTGGTCGTGTGGTCAGGCCGGCCGTGCGAGCGCGAGGAGAGTGACGGCGGCCAGTGCCAGGGGGTAGCCGGCGAGCTGGGCCCGGGTGGGGCGTTCGTGGAGGATGAAGCGGGCCGGCAGCGTGGTGGCGGCGGGACAGAAGGCCGTGAGGACGGCGGCGATGCCCGGCAGTCCCCCGCGAACGGCGTACTGATGACACAGGTGGGCGGCGAGTTCGGTGATCCCTGTCGTCAGGCTCAGCCGCCGGGGAAAGGCGAGCCGGTCCCCGGACGGCCGTGCGCGGACCAGGACGGTGGCTGCCGCGAGAACGGTGGTGGCCGCGAGGTGGGCGGCGGCCAGCGGGGAAGGCCCCGAACCGGGTGCGGGCCGGGAGAGCAGGACGAAGAAGCCGGCGAACGCGGCTCCGGAGGCCACGGCGCGGACGAGGGCGGGACGGTGCGGGCGGGGCGTGGACGCGGAGCTAGCCGGACGGGCGATGAGAGCGGTGGCGACCAGCGCCAGTGGAATCCCGGCCCGGGCGGTCGGGCGCAGGTGCTCGCCCGTGGCCGGCCCGAACGCCACGGGGAGCGCCGCGACGAGATGGGCCGTCAGCGGCGCCCCCGTGGACATGGGGCCGCGTGCCAGGGCGGCGTACAGACACAGGCTTCCGACGGCCGCGCACAGTCCGGCCGCGGCACCCGCCGGCAGGTCCCCTGCGGTGGGGTGGCCGATACCGAAGGGCAGGCACGCCGTCAGGAGAGCGGTGGCCGCACCCTGTGCGACGAGCAGGACGGGCGCGGGCCGGCGGCGGGCGGCGAGCCCGCCGGTGAAGTCCGAGGCAACGGCGCGCTGTGGAAAACCCACCTGACGGGGCTGCTCACGCCGGCCGGCCCGCGGCCTGGTCCTGGAACCGCATGTCGCGGGTCAGGCGCTGTCTCAGCAGGCGTCCCAGCCGTCGTTCCACCATGGTGTGGATGAGCAGGGAAAGTCCCAGCATGCAGACGAGGGACACCGCCATCGCGGGCAGCGGCCCCAGTCTCGGGGCGGCCCGCAGCAAACCTTTGGCCACGGGAATTCCGATGCTCTGGTGGACGAGGTAGAAGGGGTAGGTGAGTGCCCCTGCGGTGACCAGCCAGCGTTGACGCAGCCTGGCCGGCGGCCCTCCGGCACCGGCCAGCGCCAACAGCCCGAGGCACAAGGTGAGAACCGTCGCGCACACAGCCCAGGAGGGCCGGCTCTCGCCGGCGGGTACGGTGGCGTGGTCGGCCACCCGGAGTTCGAGCACGGTGAGTTGGTAGCACCAGGCGAAACCCAGCAGAAGCCACAGCAGGAGGCTCTGCCCGAATCTGTGCATGAGGTAAAGGACGATTCCGCTGACGAAGAGGCCGGTGTACCGGGGCATGACGAATTCGTCGAGGAGCGGCGAATGGAGTTCGAGGGAGATGACACCGGCGAGGAGCCAGGCTCCGCAGAAGGCCGTCACCCGTCGGTAGGACAGCCCGAAGACGAGCAGCACGGCCATCAGCAGGTAGAAACGGGCCTCCACCCACAGCGTCCAGGCGACTCCGTCGACCAGTTCCAGTCCCAGCGGGCCCGGAGCCATCGTCAGGTTGCCCAGGACGGTACGGGGGTCGATGCGAGTGGCGGCCGGCCAGTTGCCGATCCGCGAGACGAGGACGAGCGCGACGACGAGGAGCACGGCGCACCAGTAGGCCGGGAAGAGCCGTGCGATGCGGGAGACGGTGAACTGTGCGGGAGTCCGTCCCCAGCAGCTCATGCAGATGACGAAGCCACTGATGGCGAAGAAGAACTCGACACCCAGCCAGCCGTAGCGGCTGATGTCGTGCAGGAAGGGCGCGAGGTCCCGGAGTGGGGTCCTTCCCCAGAAGTGCGGGGTGGGTGTCCCGAGGAAGTGGTACGCGGCCACCATGAGCGCTGCCACCAGGCGGAGTCCGTCTATGGCGGCCAGGCGCACCGGCCCGTGCCGTGGTCCGGGGAACGGTCTGTCGGACTGCATGTCGCCACCTGGACCGGTTCAGACGGTGGGCAGGGGCGAGCGGCTGACCCGGATCTTCGACTGGCCGTGCGGGCGTTTCTCCCAGTCCTCCATGAACCGCGCGTGCAGACCGTGCCGCCGTGCCAGGTCCAGCAGGGTCTCGGTGCGGTAGTAGAAGTCCTCGCGCAGTACCTGGTGTTCGGTGCCCTCGGTGCGGTCGAAGGTGAAGTCGAAGAACCCGGTGTCGGTCAGCACGCGGCCGACGTGTGCCAGGCACTGGTCGATGACCTCCAGCGGCGAGTGGGAGAAGACGCTGTGCGCGTGGACGACATCGAAGTGGTCGTCGGGCAGGAAGTCCAGGGTGAGGTCGCCGGTGATGGTCAGGTGGGGCAGCTTGTGCTGGAGGCGGCGCTCGACGAGGGTCTTCTTGGCGGCCATCAGGATGTCGGGCGAGATGTCGATGCCGTAGTAGTCGCCCGTGTCGAGGTGGCTGATGAAGCGCCAGCCGCCGCGCAGGTTGCCGCAGCCGATGTCGAGCATGCGGTGGCCGGGGCGCAGGCCGTGCTCGACCAGGTAGTCGAACTGCATCTGCCCGAGCGCCAGCCAGCGGTCGTGGGTCTGGCTGCCGACCGCGGCTTCCGGGTTGCGGCGGGTGTCCGAGGCCATCACGGCGCGGTAGTAGCCGACGTGGTCGGGGTGCTTGAGGCGCAGCCACGTGTCGCGGCCGGCCCGGCGCAGGTACGGGATGACGCGGCCGGGGTGGCGCAGTGCGTAACCGGTCTTGTGGGTGAGGGCGGCGCGGTTGTTGCGCAGCTTCTTCGGCGACTTGGCGTCGGCGGGCATGGCGGAGCGACCTCCGTGCGAAAAGGGGATTCCGGTGCGGGAAGGGAAGGGAAGGGGGTGAAGGTGATGTGTCCCGGGGCGGTCGCCGCGGTCAGACGCGACGGCGCAGGAGCAGCACGGTGACGACCGTGAGCAGGACGGCGAGAGAGCCGAGGACGGCGGTGTCGGTCCACTGGAAGGTCCAGTAGTCACCGGCCGGGTTGGCTTCGTAGAAGCGGGCGACATACCCGTGCGCCGCCATGCACTGCCTGAGTTCGGCACCCGACGGGAAGGGGCAGGTCAGTACGTCGTCGTGGCGGCCGGTGGCGGTGATCAGGCCGTAGTGGCCGGTCGACCACTTCTCGCCCATCGGCGGTTTGGGGGTGATGCCGGCGCTGACGTAGGTGTGCGGCGGGACCAGCAGCCGGGCCCGGTGCGTCCACTCCAGCAGGAGGGTCACCACCCCTGTGACCAGCAGGGTCAGGACCATCGCCGCCAGTACCCGGCGCGCCAGCAGGCCCAGCAGGGTGCCGGCCGCAAGGCCGAACAGGGCGGCCGCCACCACGCGGGGGCCCGAGCCGCTCAGGGCCGTGTTGTCGTACCAGAACAGGCCGTAGCTCCGGTCGGCGGCCGGTCGCCACCACCAGGCGAACACGCCCGCTAGCAGGCCGGAGAGGGCGATCGTGGTCACCGCGGCCAGGGCGAACCGGGAGGCGAACCACTGGCCGCGGCTCACGCCCTGGGCGAGGATCATGCGGTGGGTGCCCAGTTCCCGGTCGCGGCCGAGGAGCGGGGCGCCCCAGAAGACACCGATGAGGACGGGCAGGGCGATGTTCAGCACGCCGAGGTACTTCAGCGGCTCGACGTCCAGCAGCAGGGGCAGACCGGTGTCGGCCCGTGTGCAGTACAGCGGCCCGGGTGCGCAGTGGTCGAACAGCCCGCTGTGCAGGGCGTCCAGCATGCCCGAGCGGTAGTACGCGGCGAGGGCGGCGGCGACGATCAGGACCGCCGCGCCGATGCCGGCCGGCACGCGCTGCTGGCGCCAGGCGAGCCAGAGGGAGCCCTTCACGCCGCCGCCTCCGTCCGCTCGGCGGGGGCGGGATGCCCCGGCTCGCCGGCCTGGAGGTAGCCGAGCAGGATGTCCTGCAGTCCGGGCCGCTGCACATGCCAGTCGCCGCGCAGTGGTCCGCGCTGCCGTATCAGGGCGGTCAGCTGCCTGCCGCCGGTGCGGCTGTGCACGACGGTGCCCGCTCCGGCCAGGGTGTCTGCCTGGCCGGCGGGTCCGGTCAGCACCGCGTGGCTTGCGCGCAGTTCCTCGACATCCTCGCTCAGCTCGACGCGGCCGTCCCGCAGTACCAGCACCCAGTCGCAGGTCTCCTCCAGCTCGGGCAGGACGTGCGAGGACAGCATGATGCTCATGCCGCGCTCGATGACCTCGGTCATCAGCTGCGCCATGATCTCACCTCGCGCCACTGGGTCCAGGTCGGCCAACGGCTCGTCCAGCAGCAGGAGTTCGGGTCGCTTGCCCAGCGCCAGGGCGAGCGCGACGCGGGTACGCCGCCCGGGGGACAGCTCACCGACACGGGCGCGGAGCGGGATGTCGCCCGCGCGGACGATCCGCTCCGCGGCCGTCCGGTCCCAGGAGGCGTTCAGCTTCTCGCCCATCAGCAGGGTGTCCGCCACGGTGGAACGCGGGTAGAGCGGCTTGTCCTGGGCGAGCAGGGCGACGCGGGCGCGGGCCTGTGCCGTGCCGGGTACGGCACCCAGCACGCGCACCTGCCCGGAGGTGGGCCGGAGCAGTCCGCCGGCCAGGTGCAGCAGCGTGCTCTTGCCTGCGCCGTTGCGTCCGACGAGTGCGGTGACACGGCCTCCGGGCACGGTGACATCACAGTCCCGCAGGGCCCAGTTGCCCCGCCTTCGGTACCGGAACGCCAGTCCCGTGGCGCACAGCGCGGCCGACGCGTCAGGCCCGGTCATGCGTCCTCCTTCTTTCCTTCCCGGTCACCCGGGGTTGTGCTGTCGTGCTCGTTGTCGTAGGCGTCCAGGGCGGCTGTGACCAGGGCGAGGACGTCGGCCCGCTCCAGTCCCGCGGCTCGCGCGCGGGCCACCCAGTCGGTGGCCTCCCGGCGCAGCGGGGAGTCGTTCTCCGCGCCGGGCCGGGCGAGTGAGCGCGTGACGAAGGTTCCGAGGCCACGGCGGAGTTCGACCAGGCCGTCCCGCTCCATGTCGCGGTAGGCCCGCAGCACGGTGTTGGGGTTGATGCCGGTCGCCGCCACCACCTCCCTGGCCGTGGGCAGCTTGTCCCCGACCTGCAAGGTGCCCATCCGGAGCGCCCGTTCGGTCTGCTCGAGGATCTGCACGTAGGCCGGTACGCCGCTGCCACGGTCGATCCGGTAGTCGATCACGTCCTGTTCCTCGGCTCCACCATGCTTGTATTAATGAATTAGTGGAAGCATGGTGGATGCCCGGCGGGGATGTCAAACGCCGACAGGACCGGGATCGCGCCCCCGGCGGGTTCGCCGCGATCACCGGCATGGTGGGACCAACCGCCACGCCGGGCGGGGCCTGCACTGGAGCCGGTGGACACCGGCGCCCGCCTGGCGTCCGCGCCCTGATGGTGCGCAGCCGGCGCGAGGTTCCATGCATGCGCGGCACGCAACTCCGTGCACGAAGGGCGGCGCCGCCCACCGGTCCCCGGGGGCGGCGCCGCCCGTCGACTCGCACCGGCAAGGCGCGCCTCACCCGTGGAAGCGACCGGATTCACTCGCCCCCGATCACCATCCCGGGTGAACTGCTCCGCACATCGTCTGACGCTCCGTCTCGTGGGCGGGGAACCGTACGTGACGTCAGGAGCGGAAGCACTCCCGGCCGGTGCCCGCCCCCGGCAGGAAGCACAGCAGCAGGCCGGTCTTGGCCGGGTCCCCGATCATCGGCGTGAAGCAGTAGCGAGTGGTGTCCGCGGCGGCCCTGATGACCGCGCGGCGCGGCCGGGCGCCCGGAGCGGAGATCTCGACGGCGTCGCCCACCTTCGCGTGCCAGACCCTGCCCCAGCCGGCGGTGCACACCTGGCTGTAGCGGATCTCCACCCCCGCCCCGGAGGCGGTACGGTGCTCCGGCCCGAGCGAGTCCGCCCGGCCGGGCAGTCCGCAGAACATGCGGGCGGGATCCTTTCCGTCGCACGCCTTGCCGTGGCATCCGGGGACGGGATCGAGTGCCGGGGCCGCCAGGTTCGCCGGCCGCGGGCCGCCGCCCCCTACGGCCGCCAGCACCGCCGCCGCCGTGGCGGCCGCCACCGCGCTGCCGGCGCCGGCGGCCAGCAGCCGCCGCCTGGCCCGCGGCGGAACGCCGGCATCCACGGGGGCCGTCCCGGGAAGGGGTGCGGCTGCGGCCGGCACCTGGGGGCGGGCGGAGCCGGCCCGGCCGCTCCACTCGGCGTCCGCCAGTTCCCACAACGCGAGCAGCCGCCCGGCGGGCTCCCGCGCGATCGCGCACAGCATCTCGACAGCCTGCCGGGGCACGGGCTTCTTCCCGTTGAGATAGCGCTCCCAGGACGACTTGCTGTACGGGGTGCGCGCCGCCAGCGCCGCGAGGCTCAGGCCCGTACGCGCTCGCACGCCGCGGAGGCCTTCGGTCAGCGCCTCGCACTCCGGTGCCGGACCGGTCATCCGCGCAGCACCTGCCAGGTGTGCGGGCCCACCACGCCGTCGTCCGGCAGTCCGGCCCGTTTCTGCAGACGCCTCACGGCGGCGATGGTCTGCTGACCGTAGACGCCGTCGACGGCACCGGGGTCCAGCCTGCGGTGGCGCAGCAGACACTGGGCCTCCACCACGTCCCAGCCGGGACCGGCGAGGACGGCGGTGCGGGTCGCGCTGTATCCGGCGCTCAGCCCGCCGCCGGTCCGGCGGACCTTGCACGGGTAGGTCCGGTCCGGCGTGAAGACGTACCGGCCCGGCCCCGTGCCGGGGGTGGTGCGGTCGCTCGGCCGTGCGCTGGGTGTGCTCCGCGCGGCGGCCGGGCCGGCGGCTCCGTCGCCGCCCAGGGGCAGGCCGATCAGGATGCCGACGCCCGTTCCGAGGAGCGCGGCGAGGACGACGGCGCCGAGGACGACCGGTGTGCGTACGCCCGGCGGCCGTTCGGCGGCCGTCACCGCCGCTCCCCGCTCGGCGTCCGGCTCACCGGCCCGGCCGGCCGACGCCGTCTCCTGCCCGGTGGCGGCCGGTTCGGGGCCGCGCTGCTGCCACACCTCTTCGGCCACTTCGTGCAGGGCCAGCAGCCGGGTCGGGTCGGCCCCGGTGACCCGCGCCAGTTCCTCCACGGCCTGGCGCGGTGGCAGGGCCTTGCCGTTGAGATAGCGCTCCCATGACGAGCGGCTGTAGCCGGTCCTGGCCGCGAGCGAGGTCAGGCTCATGCCGCTGCGGTCTTTCAGTCTGCGCAAATGCACGAAAAGCTGCCGGACCCGCTGATCGTGCATGTCCGGTAATTCTTTCCAACGCGCCATGTGCCACCCCCGTAGGCATCGGACTCCCGCACGGGCCCCGGCCCGCCCCCCTCGCTTGATATACCGAGCGGCGCTCGCACGGGCCAGGCCCTGACGCCGGTGATTTCGGCCATGTTCCCCCGGGCGGCGTCCCACCGGTTCCCCGTCCCACCGGGCGTCCCAGCAGGTCACGGCAGCGGGCGTCCCATGGTGTCCCAGGAGGGCCGATGCCGATGGCGGCCGTGCGGACCGGGCGGCAACTCTGTGGAGCGCAGCACGGCGGACGGGGCGGAACACCCCGGAGCCGCCGCCCGTCCGGAGATCCACCAGGCCGGACGCACGTCGTCCCACCCACAGAGGAGGAAGCACGACCATGGAATTCCGCAGGACCTTCGCACTCTCGACGGCCGCCCTGACGCTCGGCTCCGGCTTGGCGCTCGCCTCCGGCGTGGCCGAAGCGGACACCGCGCCGGCCGTCCCCGCCAAGGAGGTCGTGGCCGGCGCCGGATGGCACACGATCTGGGGCAACCTCTGGGTCCCCGCGCAGCGCGACGGGCATTGGACGTCGAAGAAGTACCGCTCGCCGAGCAGGACGACCCGTGCCGTGCTGCGGTGCTACAACTCCCACGCCTCCATGAAGGTACGCCTCTTCGAGTACAAGGGCGGCCGCTGGAAGCAGATCGCGAGCAGCGGCTACAAGCGGTGCAACGCCAACGGGCACATCATCGCCAAGGGGAGGAGCGGCAGCGCCCGCCACTGGCTCAAAGTGCGCATCAACGGCTACCAGGGCTCTTTCGTCCGGGCGGAGAAGTGGTCCTGAGACCGGCCGGCCGGGGCCGCGGACCGGCCGCGCGGAGGCCGGCCCGGCTTACGGAGCCCGGGCAGCGGGCGCACTCGCCGAGGGCGGGGGCCCGGTGAGCCGCGGCGTGCGCCGGGGCGAGTAGTCCACCGGCTGCCGTGCGGTGTCCCGGCAGCCGGTTCCCGCGGGAGCGGCGGGCGACTTCGGCCGGCACGGACGGGCGGCTTCCGGTCCAGCGGACGGATCGCCCTGCCCGACAGCGGACGAGGCCCCGGCGGTGCTCACGGTCCATCCCGGCCTCGTACTGCTCAGCCGCCGCCACGGTCTGCGGGTGTTGATGCTGGGGCTTGCAGTATGTGCTCCCACTGGGCGGCACGGGTCCGCGGCAGGGAACGCCGGGCGGTGCCGCCGTCAGTGGCCCAGGTGCCAGTCCGCGGCGAACGGCACGCTCATGTGGGGCGCCAGCGAGCGGGCGCGCTGCCACATGCCGTGGGCCTGTTCGGTGGGGCGCTGCTGTTCGCTGTGCAGGGCGCTGAGGACGATCAGGCCCCCCGTGAGGGCGGGGACGGCCCACTGCAGGCACGTCAGGTGCCGTTGGGCCTTGTCGGTGTCGACGGGGTGTTCGGCGGCCTTCTCGGCGTCGCCCGGGTCGTCGGAGGCCGCGAGTTCGATCTTCTTGCCCAGTACCCGGCTGTAGGCGGTGGCCGCGAGGGCCGCGCCGGTCAGGGCGGTCTTGGCGAGGGTGGAGGCGGCGACTCCCTGCTGGACGGCGACCCGCGGGGCGTTCGCGGCGAGCAGGCCGCCGGAGCCGAACAGGTGCGCGGCGATCGCCGCCGCGCTGACGGGCGTCCACTTGGCCCAGCCGGAGCTCGCGGTCCTCGCGGCGGACGCCCAGGTGCCGCCCTCGTCGCGGGCGGCACCGTTCAGGCCGACCGCGCCCATGAGGGAGCCGCCGAACCAGGCGGCCAGTCCGACGTCGTGCAGGCTGCGCAGCAACGTGTTGCGTGTCGACAAAACCGGCTCCCTTGGCGCAGGCGGACGAAGCCCGGACGAGGCCGCCCGGGCGCCCTTCCAGCCTGACCGGGCACGCGGCCGGCCGCCATCGCGGCTGGTGCGAACGGAGCAGGAAGCGTCTTTGGACCGGGGAGGACGCGGGCGGCATCGGCCTGGGCGGTCATGCCGACCGGAAGGACCCCGGGCGGTCACACGTGACAGCTGACGATAGGCGCCGATCTTGGGTACTGAGAGTGCATGTGGTTGCTCGAGACAGTGCGTGACGTGGACCGGAAGCTCACGAGGCAGGCCGCCTCCCGCATTCCCCGCCGGCCGGCCGAAGCTCTGTCGGTGGTCGAAGAGGCGGCGCAGGGCACGAAGCTGTGGTGCGGTGTCACCGTCGCGCTGGCCGGGCTGGGCGGTCGGCGAGGCCGCAGAACGGGGGCGGCCGGCCTGGCAGCCGTCGCGGTGGCGCAGTTGGTGTCCAACGGCGTGTGCAAGCCCTTGGCCGACCGGCCCCGGCCGCCCAGGGACTGGATTCCCCACGACGAGGTCGAGGACCGGCCTGTCTCGTCGTCGTTTCCCTCCGGGCACACGGCCGCCGCCGTGGCGTTCGCCGCAGCCGCCGCGCCGAGTTGGCCTCTGGTCGGCGCTCTGTGCGCGGTGCCTGCCGCGGTGGTCGCCGTCGAGCGGGTGCAGAGCGGCGCCCACTACCCCAGCGATGTCGCTGCCGGGGCGGTCATCGGTCTGGCCGCGGCCTGGCTCACCAGGCATTCTCCGCGCCTGCTTGGTCCACTTCGCCCCGCGTGCTCGTAACGGCTCGAAGTCGGGTGTCGGCCTGCGCGGGCGGGGCGGCACCCGTGCCCGCCGCTGAGCGGCCGGCTCATGGTCTCCGGGGCCGCTGCCGGCCGGCCCGCCGGCTCAGCAGCGGACGGCGGCGGCCGTGGGAAGTCGTACCACTCCACGGTGGTGCCCAGCAGGCTCGCGAGCACGACCGTCTTCAGTCCCGGCGGACCGGAGGGATCCGGTCCGTGCGCCCGGGTCTGGACGTGCGGGGGCGCGGGCGCCCCGCTCATCTGGCGGCGAACGGGACGATGCCCGCCTCGACGGTGCGCGGGCCTGCCGGATGCTGCCACAGACCGCGCTTCTCCAGTACCGGCAGAACGCCTTCCCCGAACCAGTACGCCTCCTCCAGGTGCGGCACCCCGGACAGCACGAACTCCTCGATGCCGAGGCGGTGGTACTCCTCGATCAGGTCGGCCACCTCCGTGTGGCTGCCGACCAGCGCGGTGCCCGCGCCGCCGCGGACGAGGCCGATGCCCGCCCACAGGTTCGGGTAGACCTCCAGATTGCCGGTGTCGCCGCTGTGGTGCAGCTCGCGCATCCGCCGCTGCCCCTCGGACTCACTGGTCGCCAGACCCCGCTGCACCTCCCTGATGTGTGCGGGGTCCATGGCCTTGAGCAGCCGCTCCGCCTCCGCCCACGCCTGCGCCGACGTGTCCCGGCTGATGGTGTGCAGGCGAATCCCGAAGCGCACCCGCCGGCCGTGCGCGGCGGCCAGCGAGCGCACCCAGTCGATCTTCTGCTTCACCTGCTGCGGCGGTTCGCCCCAGGTCAGGTACACATCCGTGTACCGCGCCGCCACCTCGCCGGCCGCGGGCGAGGAACCGCCGAAGTAGATCCGCGGCGCCGGTTCGGGCAGCCGGCTCAGCGTGGCGCCCTCGACCCGCAGATGCTCGCCGTGGTGGTCGACCGTTTCGCCGGCCCACAGCCGCCGCACGATGTCGAGGAACTCCCCGGTGCGGGCGTACCGTTGGTCCTTGTCGAGGAAGTCGCCGTACGCGCGCTGTTCGGCGGATTCGCCGCCCGTGACGACGTTCAGCAGCAGCCGTCCGTGCGACTGCCGCTGGTAGGTCGCGGCCATCTGCGCCGACAGCGTCGGGCCGATCTGCCCGGGGCGGAAGGCCACCAGGAACTTCAGCCGCTCGGTGACCTGCGTCAGCATGGCCGTGGTCAGCCACGCGTCCTCGCACCACGCGCCCGTCGGGGTGAGTGCTCCGACGAAGCCGAGCTGTTCGGCGGTGCGGGCGATCTGGCCGAGATATTCGATGGAGGCCGGGCGGTCCCCGGCGGCGGTGCCGGGCGTGGACCCGTGACCGCCTCCGACGACGTGCCGGCTGTCACCGGTCGTGGGCAGGAACCAATGGAAGGTGAGGGCAGACATGAGAACTCCGGAACGGGTACCGAAAACGGGCTGCCGGGCAGGCCGGCCATGTGCCGTGCGGGGGTAAGGGACCGGTGGACCTGCGGGCCTGCGGGCCTGGGGGCATCAGGGGCCTCGGAGGCGTCGTCGGCGCTGTCGCACTCGGCTCCTACAGCAGGCCGTGGCGAGGCGGTCTGGTGCCGTGCAGCACGTACCGTCCGATGTGCTGGACCTTCCAGCGCGTCGGGTCGTGCAGGGTGTGGGTGCGGGCGTCACGCCAGTGCCGGTGCAGGTTCAGTGACTGGAGCGCCGCGCGGGTGCCCGCCACTTCGAACAGGGCGCTCGAGACCTCGACCGCGGCCTGTGCCGCCACCACCTTGGCGGCGGCGACCGCGATGGACGCCGAGGCCGCGGAGTCGTCGGTGAGGTCGTCGCGGGCCGCGTCGACGGTGCGGGCGGCCTCCCGCAGCAGCGCCTCGGCGGCTCTGACCTCCAGGGCGAGTTCACCGAACCGCTGGATGAGCAGCGGGTCGTCGGCGGCGGACTCGGCCCCGCTCTCGAACCAGGGCCTGCTCTTCGTCCGTACGAACCCGGCCGCCTCGGCAAGGGCACCCGCGGCGAGGCCCGCGTCGATGGCCGCGTGCAGCAACTGGGCGAAGGCGCCGTGCAGTTGCGGGCCCTGGAAGGTGAGATGGTGGGGCAGGACCCGGTCGGCGGGCACGGCGACGTCCGCGAGGTGGACCGTGCCGCTGGCGGTGGTCCGCTGGCCCATCCCGTCCCAGTCGTCGACGACCCTCAGGCCCGGAGCGTCCCGCGGGACGTACGCCGCGTGCAGGGTGTCGTCCTCGGCGCGGGCCAGCACGGGGATCCAGTGGGCGAACAGGGCTCCGGTGCAGTAGTGCTTGACGCCGTTGAGCAGGTACGAGCCGTCGGGGCGGCGTCGCAGCCGGGTGCGGATGTCCTGGACGTGCCGGGTGCCGGCCTCCGACTGGGCGTTGCCGAGGCGGCGCCCGGCGAGCAGTTCGGCGAAGAAGAACTTCTGCTGCTCGGGCGTGCCCTGGCGGCGGATGACGTTGACGTACACGAAGTGGCTCTGCGGGATCTGGGCGATGCTGCCGTCGGCCGACCCGAGCAGGCGGAAGATCTCCGCGAGCGTCTCGGTGCGGACGTCCGCTCCCCCGTGGCCGGCGGGCACGGTGACGGCCAGGAGCCCGGAGGCGGACAGCCGGTCCAGTTCGTGCCGGGGCAGCCTGCGTTCCGCGTCGCGCAGGGAGGCTCGCGCCCGGAACTCCTCGGTCAGCTCCGCGGCGACCGCGAGGGCTTCGGCGTCGTCGGCGATCACATGGGCGGTCATGGCGATCAGCCCGCCGCGGCCAGGAGCGGGGTCCGGCCGAGCGCGGCCGAGAACTGGTCGATCACGCGGTTCAGTGCCTCACCGGCGGCCGGGGCGACGGTGAGGGTGCCGTCGTCGTGCACCGTGAGGTCCTGGTCCAGGGTGAACCATCCCTGGACGATGTGCGAGGCCCCCATGGAGTTCAGGACCGGACGCAGCGCGTAGTCGATGGCCAGGACGTGGGCCAGGCTGCCGCCGGTGGCCAGCGGCAGCACGGTCTTGCCTGTCAGGGCGTACTGCGGCAGCAGGTCGAGCAGCGCCTTGAGCACCCCGGAGTACGCGGCCTTGTAGACGGGTGAGCCGATGACGACACCGTCGGCGCGGGCGAACAGTTCCGTCACCTCGAGGATGGCGGGGTGCCGGAAGTCCGCGCCGAGCAGGGCCTCGGAGGGGATGGTGCGCACATCGAGCGGGACCACGTGGTGACCTTGTGCGAGGAGCCGCTGGTCCAGGTGGCGCAGCAGACGGTTGGTGCGGGAGGAGACGGAGGGGCTGCCGGAGACGGACAGAACGGTGGCCATGGGGTTCTCTTTCGGGCGGAGGGGCGCCCTGTTCGTGGGGCGCCCCGTCGGTGCGGCGGTCAGGAGTACCAGGTGGGTTCGGGCAGTTCGCCCTCCAGGACCCAGCGGCCGACTTCACGCCGCTTGTAGGCGACCGGGTCGTGCAGGGTGTGGGTGCGGACATTGCGCCAGAAGCGGTCCAGTCCCTCGGCGCTCGTGGTGGAACGGGCGCCGGTGACCTCGAAGATGCGGCCGGTGATCTCCAGGGCGACGTCGGTGGCGCGCGCCTTGACGGCCGCCACCCGCACCTCGAAGTCGCCGCGGACCTGCTCGGTCACCGCGTCGGGGTCGTCGTGCAGTCGCTGCCCCTCGGCGGCGACCGCGTCGGCGAGCGCCTCGACCGCCCAGAGTTTGGCGGTGAGGTCGCCGTAGGTGTCGATGACGTACGGTTCGTCGACCGCGCGCTCGTGGCCGCCGTGCAGCCAGGAGCGGGACTTGGTACGGGTGTACGCGGCGGCCGTCTCCAGCGCGCCGCCCGCGATCCCGAGGTAGAGGTTGACGAAGACGAGCTGGATGGTGGGCACGTTGAGGGTGTTGTACACCCGGGGCTGGAACTGCTTGTCCACATAGCCGGCCGCCGAGGACCACGGTGTGCGGACGCCGTCGAGCGTGACGCTGCCGCTCTCGGTGAGCCGCTGGCCGATGTTGTCCCAGTCGCCGTGGAAGGTCAGGCCCGCGGTGTCGGAGGGCACGATGGCGAAGACATGGCGGTCGGTGCCCTCGAAGACGCCTTCCAGGACGGTGACGTCGGAGACCCTGCTGCCGGTGGAGAAGGACTTGCGGCCGGTGAAGACCAGGTCGTCGCCGTCCTCGGTGACGATCACGTCCTTGTCGCGCGGGTTCACCGCGCCGCCGAAGAACCAGCGGTTGCGGGCGGCCTCGGCCTCGATGTGCTCCCACTGTTCGCGGGTGCCGACCAGGCGGGCGGCCCAGTTCCAGAGGTAGTGGTAGCCGAGGAGCTGGCCGATGGAGCCGTCGGCCTTGGCGACCTCGCGGACGACCCGGTAGGCCGTGCGCCAGTCCTGCCCCGCGCCGCCGTGCTCCACGGGGCCGAGCAGGGTGACGAGGCCGGAGTCCTTCAGCAGTCGCACCTCGGCGTACGGGGTGGCGCCGGCCCGGTCGCGCTCGGCGGCGTCGGTGGCGAGTACGGCGGCCACTTCGGCGGCGCGGGCGATCCAGTCCGCGGCCGTGCGGGGGGCGGGGCGGGTGGTCCAGTCGGCGGGCGTGGCAGTGCTCATGCGGGGGTGACCTCTTTCAGGGTGCGGTGCGGAAGGTGGGGGGTCAGGCGTGGGCGGGGACGGATTCGTCCTCGGCGCCGGAGAGCCGGGCTTCCAGTTCCCGGACGAGGGGCAGCACGCGCGTGCCGAAGTACTCGACCTCCTCGTGGTAGTGCAGGAAGCCGAGCAGGAAGAGGCCGACGCCGAGCTTCTTGTAGGCGACGATGCGCTCGGCGATCTGCTCGGGGGTGCCGATCAGACCCGTCCGGAAACCGTCGTTGTACTGCACGAGATCCTCGAAGGAGGAGTCCTGCCACATGCCCTTGCCGTCGGCGGTGGACCGGCCTGCCTGCCTGACCGCGGTGCCGAAGCCCTCGACGGCCTCGGTGTCGGCCCGGGCCACGATCTCGCGCAGGGTCTCGCGGGCCTCGCGCTCGGTGTCGCGGGCGATGAGGAAGCCGTTGAGCCCGAACCCGGGCGCGGTGCGTCCCGCCTCGGCCGCGGACGTACGGATGTCGTCGATCTGCTCGGCCACTCCGTCGAAGTCCTTGCCGTTGGAGAAGTACCAGTCGGACACCCGGCCCGCCATGCGCCGGGCGGCGGTGGAGTTGCCGCCCTGGAAGATCTCCGGGTGCGGCCGGCCGGTGGTGCGCAGGGGCTTGGGTTTGAGGGAGAAGTCACGCAACCGGTAGAAGTCACCGGCCAGTTCGGCGTGGTCCTCGGTCCAGAGGCGGCGCAGCGCGGTGATGAACTCCTCGGAGCGCCGGTACCGTTCGTCGTGCTCCAGCCAGGGTTCTCCGAGGGCGGTGAACTCGTCCTTGAACCAGCCGCTGACCACGTTGACGGCGAAGCGGCCGTGGGACAGGTGGTCCGCGGTGGCGCCGAGCTTGGCCAGGACTCCGGGGTGCCACAGTCCCGGGTGGACGGCGGCGATGACCTTCAGGCGCTGGGTGGCCAGCAGCAGGGCCAGGCTGAAACTGGTGGATTCGTGCTGGTACTCGGCGCCGTAGCTCGCCATGTAGCGGACCTGGGTGAGGGCGTACTCGAAGCCGTTGTTCTCGGCGAGTACGGCGAGTTCGCGGTTGTAGTCGTAGCCCCAGTCGGTGCGTTGCTCGATCGTGCTGGTGACCAGTCCCCCGCTGACATTGGGGACCCAATAGGCGAACTTCACGGGCTGTGCGGGCATGTAGAACTCCTGTTGCGGAATGTGCGGTGTTTTCCGCACGCCGAATTCACCGGGCGCGGGGAACGCCGAATTCAGGCGATGCGGTGAATACGCGGCCCTCGACCGTGCGTCGACGGGCGTGGCGTGGAGGAAGGGCGGCCGATCGGCGGGTCAGGCCGCGGTGCAACAGGAGGCGCTGGAAACGCGGGCGAGGTCGACATGGCGTCGCCGCGTGAGGTCCAGTCGCATCGTCATGCCGACGATGCTGGCAGCAGCCGGGCGGGGCCGTCAAGGTAAACCCGACCGGTTTCGCGGCGCGGACCATTGGAATTCACGAAGGTGTGACAGGAAAACCCTTGAACGAGTACCGGAACACACCGCACTCTGCGGGTGTGCGAACAGAACAGCTGGAGTACATAGCGGCCGTCGTCCGGCTCGGTTCCCTGCGCCGGGCCGCCGACGAACTGCGCCTGTCCCAGCCGGCTCTGAGCGAGACCGTGCGGAATCTGGAACGGGAGCTCGGAGTCGACCTGTTGGAGCGCAAGCGGACCGGGGCCACGATGAGCGCCGCGGGCCGCGAACTGCTGCCCCACGTCCTCGGCGTGCTGGAGGCGGTCGACCGGCTCAGGGCCGCGGCGGGCGAGCAGCACCGCATCAGCCGGATGGTGCGCGTCGGCACGGTCAACGCGGCGACGGTACCGCTGCTCATTCCGGCCGTGCGTGCCTTTCGCGCCGACCACCCCGTCACCCAGGTCGAGGTGGTCGGCGCGCAGCAGTCGGACATCCACCGGGCCCTGTCGGAGGGCGGTTTCGACCTCGGTCTGGTCAATCATCTGGAGGGGGACGACCTACCCGCCGACTTCGAGTCCACGGAACTCCTGCGAGGGCGGCCGGTGGTGTGTGTCCGGCCGGACAGCCCGCTCGCCTCCCGCCCGGTCGTGACGGTGGAGGACCTGCTCACCGAGCCGTTGATCGCGATGCGCACCGGGTATGTGATGCACCGTTATGTGCACCGGCTGCTGGACGGTCGTGCGGCGTCCTTCTCGTACTCGACCGACGGCGCGGAGATGGGCAAGCTGATGGTCGCCGAGGGACTGGGGGTGACGGTGCTGCCGGACTTCAGCGTGTGCGGGGATCCGCTGGAGCGGCAGGGCCTGATCACGTACCGGCCGGTCGCCGCGGACGCGCCCCGGGTGCTGCTGATGCTGCAACGCCGCAAGGCGGAGTCGGAGCCGCAGGCGGCCCGGGACCTGCACGAGGTGTTCGTGCGCACGGCCCGGGAGCTGGGCGGGACGCTCACCGGCGCCTGTCCTCGGCCGGCCGCGCCCGGACCTCCGCCGCACTGATCGCACCGCGCGTGCGGGGGCTCGCCCCGCACCGGCCGGGAGCGCCCGGCCCGTACGGGCCGTCCACTGCCGTCACGGAGCCGCGCGTGCAGACCCCGCTTCCCGCACCGCACAGCCGGGCGCCCTCTCAAGCGCCTCACCCGAGACACGGGAGACCGGCGGCGGCCCGGGCGCCGTCACCGGGGCGAGTCGCCGGCGCCGCCCGCTTCGTGCCGGTGAACCGCGGGAGCGGCGGGGAAAGGCGGCGGCTGCCGGTCCGCGGGACACTGGTGCTGGCCCTGGGCGTCTTCGCCGCGGGACATGTGATCGCCGCCGTCGCCAGCGGTTTCGGGCTGCTGCTTGCCGCGCGGTCTTTGACCGCGCCGGCGACCGGGGCGGTCTGGGCTGTGGCGAACGTCGTGGCCGCCCGGGCGGCCGGCCCGGCCGCGAGCTCACGCGCCGTGGGCGTGGTCGGTTCCGGTGCCATGCTCGCCAACGTCGTCGGCGTGCCGCTCGGCGCGTTCAGCGGGCGTCTCACGGGCTGGCACGGACCGTTCTGGATGCTGGCCGTCCTGGCGCCGGCCGCGGCGGCACTGATCGCGCGCCGGGTCCCGTACGAGAGCAGCGGCGGACAGACGGTGTCGATCCGCTCGGAGCCGTCCGCGCTGCGCTCGGACCGGCTCTGGCTGGTGCTGGCGGGCTGCGCCACCATGAGCGCCGGCGGGCTGGGCACGTACACCTGCATCTCGCCGCTGCTGACCGACCGGGCGGGAATCGCCGCGGGTCTCGTGCCGCTTCCACTGAGCCATCCGCCCGCGCGTGGAGACGCGGCGGCGGTCGAAGCCGGGGCCCATGCCGGCCGCTTCCCTCATCACCGGCGGCGGACGGGCCGTGCAGCGACCTCCTGGACCGCAACCGTCGTCCCGGGCGTGTCCGGGTCCCTCGCGGGGGCCGGACGCTCGGGCAAAGCTGTGTGGCAGCCCATCCGTATATACGCGTATACGCGCGCGCCCCCGCCGGGTGGGCGGGGGTGCGGAAGCGGTGATGTGTGCTGTCGGCTCAGTACCAGCCGTTGGCCTGCCAGAAGTTCCAGGCCTTGGCGGGGCTGCCGTAGCGGGAGTTCATGTAGTCCAGGCCCCACTTGATCTG
>NZ_JBEZUP010000025.1:0-113915 GCF_040636485.1 Streptomyces sp. NPDC038707 | reverse complement strand
TCTGCATCAGCTGGTTCTCCTGGTACTCGGAGTGGATCGACCACTTCGAGTGCGGCGTGAGGTACCGGACTGGCGGCCGGCGCGGGCCGTGTCCGTGTCGTGCGCGTGCCGGACGGCCCGCTGGGGGCCGTCCGGCACGGTCAGCGAAGCAGAAGCAGAAGCAGCGGGACGGACGTGGTCAGGGGTGGTCCGGCTGCTGGGCCGGAGGCACTCCGCCGCCCTCTCCCCCGCCCTTGCCGCCCTTGTCCGAACCGTGCGGCCGGGCGCCCGAGGCGCGCCCGGCCCGCTGGCCGGCCTTCAGCTCGCCGCTGTCCTGCGGGGTGGCGCCCCCCTTGTCGCTGCGCCGTTGTTCGGGCTGCTGCGGACTGGACATGCGCCGTCCTCCCTCCGGGTGGTGCGGGTACGTGCCGGATCCGGGTTCCCAGGGCCGCGCGGCTGACGCACGCCCCGGCGGGCCGGGCTCACCGCGCGGTACGGGACAGCGTCCGGTGGAGGTGCTCCAGGGCGTCCAGGAGCACCGAGCGGTGGTACCAGCTCAGCCACGCCGAGGTGTCCGCGGCCAGCAGGGCGAGCGCCTCGGCCTGGGCGGCGCTGGGCCGGTGCCCGGCGTCGGACCAGTGCAGACCGATCACGCCGGTGCACGAGCCGGCCGAGGAGAGCACCGGAACGCTGTGCAGGGCCCGGACGCCGCCGGCCAGCAGGGCGCACCGGCAGTCGTCGGCGAGCAGCGCGTCGGTGGCGACGTCGGGGACGCCCACCTGACGGCCCCGGGTGCGGGCGGCCGCGTCGGCGGTGCCGTCGCCCGGGCCGCGCACCAGGTGGTCGAGGACCGGCTCCGCGCAACCGTGGTGGGTCTCCAGCGTCAGGGCGCTCACCGCAGGGTCCACCAGTTGCACGTGTCCGGCGGGCGCCCGGCCGATGGCCAGCGCCTCGTGCAGGACGGCGTCGATCATCCGCCGGCGGTAGCGGGGGTCCCGGCCGCCGCGGTCCAGGATCCGCAGCCGGGGCACGGGCAGGGGGCGGCGGCCGGGGAACCACACCTCGCCGTTCGGGGCGCGGGCCACCACCACGGCCGACACCAGGACGCGCAGCGGCACGTTGAACCGCTGCGAGGCCTCGCGCAGCGCCCGGAAGGCCGCTCCGGTGTCCGGCAGGCCGTAGCGGACCATGAGCACGCCCTGCGCCATCCCGATCACGGGGGCGCTGCGCACCCGGGCGCGCAGCGCGCGGACCTCCTGGTACAGGTCCTCGTACGAGGGCCGGACCGGGTCGGCGATCTGCGACCGCCAGCCGGGCAGTTCCTCCACCCGGGAGGCGGCGCGGGCCAGCTCGCGCAGCGCCTCGTCCAGGGTGGCGTACAGCCGTACGCCGGTCAGCCGGGCCAGGTGCACCGCCTCGCGCACCCCGGGCCGGGCGCGGACGATGATCAGGTCCGGGCGTCCGGTGCGCGTCCGGGTCGTCTCGCTGAGGGCGCGCAGCACGGCGGCACCGCCGAGCTGGACGTGGGCCATGTCGAGCACGGGGCGCAGTCCGGCGCGGTCGGCCTGTTCGAGGTGGCCGCGCAGTTCCTCGGACCACAGTTCGGCGCCGTGCGCGTCCAGGCTGCCGGACATGCGCAGCAGCAGGGCGCCCTCGGCGGGCAGCCCCTCGACCACGGAGGACTCGATGACGAGGCGAGCAGGTGCGGCCGGCCGGCCGGAGGAAGGTTTCATCGCATCACCCAGACAGGACGTCACAGAGGTCTCGCCCGGCCTCTTCCCGGCCCCGGCATCACCTCGCACGGTAGGCCCCGCCCGCCGGGCGCGCCATCCACCGCGCCGGGCGGGGGACGCCACGCCGGGCGGGGGACGGCGGGCCGGGCGGGGGACGGCGGGCCGGGCGGGGGACGGCGGGCCGCCGAGCGCTGGTCCGGGTCGCCGGCCGCTAAAGCGGGCTGCCGGGGTGTGCGCGTACGGTCTCCTGGGCCGTGCCCGGCTCCCCGGTCCGCCCTCTTGGGGACGACCGCCGGGGGGCGCTCGGTGTCTCGGTCTCCAGGGCGTGCAGGGCGGCCGTGCGGGTGGCGTGCGTCCGGATGCCCGGCAGGCCGGCCGCGGCCAGGGTCTCCCGGACGTGCGGCCGGGGCTGTACGACGTGCAGCGCGCGGCCGGCGCGGGCGAGGGCGGCGGCCGGCCCGTCCAGGGCGCGCAGCGCGGCGGCGCAGGCGAGGTGGGCCTCGGTCAGGTCCAGCACGGGGTGTTCGCCGGCCCGCTCGGCGTGGGCGAGGTGCGCGGCGAGGGCGGCGGACAGGCGTCCGGCGTTGCCGGCGTCGACCGTGCCGCGGGCCTTCAGGACGCTGATCCGGCCGGGGCCGGCGTGGTCCTCGCGTTCGGTGCGCAGCAGCAGCGGGGCCGGGCCGCCGGGGCGGGCGCGGAGCGGGGAGGGCTGACCGGTGTCCATGGGCGGGCGGGCTTCCTGGGCGGGGAGGAAGGAACGGCCGGCCGCTTCTTGACCGGGGGTTCACTGTGCCCTTGGCCGGATGGCGGGCGCAACGAGGTCTCCGGGCGTGTCGGGGCGCCGGCCGGTCAGCCGACGTACCGCCGTGCGGGTGAACCGCGCCGGGCGCGTTCCAGCGCGGCGATCCGGTGTTCCAGGTCCGGCGGCACGGGGTCGCGCTGGCGCAGTACCCACGGCAGTCCGGCGGTGGCGCGGGCGAAGGCGCGGGCGGAGGCGGCGTCCCGGGGGACGGTCCGGATCAGGTGCCCGGTGCGGCGCAGGGCCGGCAGCAGGGGGCGGCGCAGCCAGGTGAACCACAAGGTGTTGCGCAGGCCGAGGACGCGGCGGGCCGTGCTGTCGCGCAGCCGGGAGGCCTGGTGGTGGACGGTGAGTTCCCCGGCGTAGGCGAGCCACCAGCCCTGGCGCTGGAGGTCGCAGGCGAGGAGTTCCTCCTCCCCGCCGAGCCAGAGGCCGGGGTGGAAGCCGCCGGCGGCCCGGAAGGCCTCGGTGCGCAGCACGGTGGCGGCGGCGAGGAAGGAGCCGAGCGCGGGTCCGGGCAGCCAGTCGGGGCCGGTCAGCGGGGAGTCGCGCAGTTCGGCCACGACCGGGTCCTCGGTGCCGTCGGGTTCGACCAGGATCCGGGCGGTGACGGCGGCCAGCCGGGGCCGGGGGTCCAGCAGGTCGGCGGCCCGGCGCAGGCTGCCGGGCGCCCACCAGGTGTCGTCGTCGCAGAAGGCGACGTAGGGCGTGCGCACCCGCTGGACGGCCAGGTTGCGGCCGATGGCGCCGAGGTTGCGGCTGGGTCGGAGCAGGGTCATCTCGGGGAAGTCGCGGGCGACCGCTTCGGCGGTGCCGTCGGTGGAGGCGTTGTCGGTGACGACCACGGGGGGCCGTTCGGGCAGCCGGCGCAGCAGACCGAGGGTGTGCAGCAGTTCCTCGCGGCGGTTGTGGGTGATCACGACGACGGTCGTACGGTCGTCGGGTCCGGTCCGGTGGGTCATGGCGCGGTGCCTCCCCGGGGGTGTCCGGCCGCCTCCCGCTCGAGCAGGCGGGCGGCGCGTTCGACGTGCGGGGGCAGGGGCCGGCGGCGGGCGAGCGCGGCCGGGAGCCGGACGACGGCCTCCTTCAGGGCGCGGGGCGCGCCGGGCCGGCCGGTGGCGGCGGCCAGGGCCAGGCCGGTGCCGGCGCGCAGGGCGACGGGCCAGGGGCGGCGCAGGCAGGCGGTGAGGACGTGGTTGCGGCGGACGAGGGCGGAGCGGCCGGTGCGGGTGTGGTCTCCGGGGTGGTGGCGGGCGCGCAGGGCGGGTTCGTAGGCGACGCCCCAGCCGGCGGCGGCCAGGTCGTAGGCGAGCAGGGTCTCCTCGCCGCCGAAGAAGATCAGCGGGTGGTAGCCGCCGACGCCGAGGAAGGCGTCCTTGCGGACCACGCAGGCGCAGCCGAGGAAGCCGAGCACCGGGCGGCCGGGCAGGTCCGGCTCGGACGGCAGGGGCGAGGCGGCGAGTACGGCGTTGAGCGGGTCCTCGGCGGCCTCGTCGCCGACCAGGGTGCGGGCGGCGAGCAGGCCGAGCCGCGGGTGCCGGTCGAGGAGGTCGGCGGCGCGGACCAGGCTCCCGGGCTCCCACCAGGAGTCGTCGTCGCTGAACGCGACGTAGGGGGTGCGGGCGTGGCGCGCGGCCAGGTTGCGGCCGAGGGCCCCGGTGTTGCCGGCGGGGCGCAGCAGGCGGGCGATGGCCGGGTGGCCGGCGACGGCCCGGCGGGTGGAGTCGTCGCGGGAGTTGTCGACGACCACGACCGGCGGCCGTTCGGGCAGCGCGTCGAGGGCGTCCAGGGTGCGCAGCAGGCTGGCGGGACGGTCGCGGGTGATCACGGCCACGGTGACCCGCGGGTCGCCGGCGGCGGTGGGCGGGCGGGCGCGGGCGGGGGCGTGCTCAGTGGACATGTGCCACCTCCGCAGCGGTGGGGCGGCGGACATGTGCCCGCCTCCGCACCGGTGGGCGGCGCACATCCGCCGACGCCCTTCCTGTGGGCCGACAGGACGGCAGACCTGGCCAAGGTATGTGTTCAGCGAACATGTGCCACCTCCGGGCCGGTGGGGCGGTGGCGGGCGCGGGTGGTGCGGAGGAGGGTCAGGCAGGCCGCGGCGACCTCGCCGGTGCCGATGCGCAGCAGGCGGGCGTCGGGGGCGTGGCCGTGCGGGTCGCCGGGCGGGCCCGGTCTCCACAGGGCGAGGTGGTCGGGGCTCGGGGGCGGCCCCCACAGGCGGGGGGAGACGGGGCCGAACAGGGTGACGGAGCGGGTGCCGTGGGCCACCGCGAGATGGGCGAGGCCGGTGTCGCCGCTGAGCAGCAGGGCTGCCTCGGCGACCAGGGCGGACAGCCGGGCGGGCGGCAGGCCGCCGGTGAGCACGTCGGTGCCGGGCCGGCCGCTGCGTTCGGCGACCTCGCGGACCAGGGTGTCCTCGCCGGGGCCGCCGGTGAGGACCACACGGTGGCCGGCGGCGCGCAGGCAGCGTACGACGGCGGCGAACCGCTCCGGCGGCCAGCGGCGGGACCCGGAGGCCGCGCCGGGGTGCACGACGACCGCGCCGGGGGCCGGGGACGGGGTGGCGGGGCGGGGCAGCCGCAGGTCGCGGGGGTCGGCGGGGATGCCGTAGCCGCGCAGGAAGGCGCACCAGCGGTCGCGTTCGTTGACGTGGGCCGGCCAGGGCGGGCCGTCCGGGCAGGCGTGGGCGAGCAGCCGGCGCGGGCGCAGGGCGGCCAGGGCGTCGCGGCTCTCGGGCCCGTTGCCGTGCAGGTCCACGGCCACCTCGGGGGGCGGTCCCGGCCAGTGGTCGAGGCCGGGCACCGCGCGGCCCGGCGCCTGTGCCGGGAACACGGTGTCGACCGCCCCGCTGGCCAGGGCGAGTTCGGTGAGGCCCGCCGGCTGGGCGAGGACGACCTGATGCCCGGGGAAGGCCCGGCGGATGCCGCGCAGCGCGGGCACACCGGCCAGCAGATCACCCAGGCCCAGTGCACGCAGGACCAGGACGCGCGGGGTGTGCTCAGTGGTCACCGGGTGGGTCCTTCGGGGTGGAGGCGGAAGGGAGCGGCGGACGGTGGGGCGCTGTGGCCGGCGGTGGGAGGCGGGTGCCGGTCATGGGGCGGCCTTTCGGGACGGGGGCGGAGAAGCGCGCTGAGTGGCGGGTACCCCGGAACGCCGGGGCCGTGCGGGCCGGATGAACCCACACCCGCCCCAACGGCCGTGCACCGCCCGCCGGGTGAGCCGGTCGTCGGTCCCCGGGGCGCTGGACCTCGGGTGGGGCGTGCGGAGCGGGCCCGGGGCGGGGCGTGTCCGGGGGACGCAGGGCGGGGGTGGGGGTCACTCGTGGTCTCCTGCCGTGGGGCTGAGGGCCGCCCGGCGGGCGAGCACGGTGGTGGAGCGGCCGTCTAGGTAGGGCAGCAGCAGGACCTGTCCGCCCCAGCTCTCCACCAGCGGCTGTTCGGGCAGCCGGGTCCGCGCGTAGTCGCCGCCCTTGGCCCAGATGTGCGGGCGCAGTTCGCCGAGGACGCGTTCGGGGGTGTCCTCGTCGAAGACGGCGACGGCGTCCACGCACTCCAGGGCGCGCAGCACCCGTACCCGGTCGGCGGCCGGCACCAGGGGGCGGCCGTCGCCCTTGCGGCGGCGGACGGAGTCGTCGGAGTTGAGGCAGACGATCAGGCAGTCGCCGGCCCGGCGGGCGGCCTGGAGCAGGGCGACGTGGCCGGCGTGCAGCAGGTCGAAGCAGCCGCCCGCGGCGACGACGGTGCCGCCCGCGGCCCGGACCCGGGCGGCGGTGCGTACGGCGTCGGCGGTGGTGTCGCCGTCGGGCGGGGTCTCGGCGGGTGTCCGGGGCCGGTCCGGGACGGCGACCGCGCGGGCGCCGCCCTCGGCGACGTAGCGGGTGGCGGCGTGCACGGCGGCCTGGACGGCGGCCTCGGTGAGGGCGCCGTCGGCCAGGAGTCCGGCCGCGGCGGCGGCGAAGCGGTCGCCGGCGCCGCACGGGTCGCCGGTGGCGGCGGCCGGGGTCGGCACCAGCAGGGGGGTCTCGCCGTGCGTAAGGAGGGCGCCGCGTTCGCCGAGGGTGACCGCGACGGCCTGGGCCCGCCAGGCCCCCACCAGGGCGCGGGCGTCCCGGGCGGCGGTGCGCAGTCCGGCCGTGTCGCCGGGTGCCTCCGCGTCGTCCCCGGCCAGCCGCCGGGCGAAGGCGCGGGCCTCCTGGGCGGAGGGGGTGACGAGGCGGGCGCCGGGCACGGGGGGCCGGCCGCGCAGGTGCGGGTCCCAGACGACGGGGGCCGCCGTGCGGGCCAGCGCGTCCCGCAGGACGTCGGCGGTGCCCCGGCCGTAGTCGGCGACGAGGACTCCCCCGGCCTCCGTGATCGCCGCCACCGCCTGCGGAGTCGCCTCGTGGGCGCGGCCCTCGCCGTCGTCCAGGCGCAGCAGGGGGCGGTCCCCGGCCAGGACGCGGGTCTTGCTGCTCAGGGTGCCCTCCAGGGGGATCCCGACCAGCCGGACCCGGCCCGCCAGCAGTTCGCGCAGGGTGTCGCTGGCGGGGTCGGAGCCGAGGGCGGTGACCAGGGTGACGGGGCGTCCGTCGGCCGCCGCGAGGCAGGCGGCGAGGGCCGCGCCGCCGGGGCGGGAGCTGCGCCGGGCGCCGTGCACGACGGGCACCGGCGCGTCGGGGGCGAGCCGGTCGGCCCGGCCGCACAGGTCGTGGTCGAGCAGGGCGTCGCCGATGACGACCAGGGGTGTCGGGGTGCCGGTCATGCCTGCCCCTTCCGGGGGGCGACGGGCCCGTCGGGCGGGGTCCGGCCGACGGTGCGGGCCCGGCCGACGAGCCGCCCGACCACCCCCGGTCTGCCGTCGGCGGCCGGTGTGCCGTCGGCGCCCGCGCCCCCGGCCTCGCCCCGCTCCACCGCCCGGTCGAAGGTCTCGCAGAGCATGTGCACCGCGACCAGGTGGAGTTCCTGGACGGTGGCGGCCAGGGGGGCGTCGACGCACAGGGCGTCGTCCGCGCCGAGTTGCAGCGGGTTGGGGGACCGCCCGGTCAGCGCCCACACGGTCATGCCGAGCCGGTGCGCGCGGTCGGCGGCGGACAGCAGGTTGGCGCTGGCGCCGCTGGTGGACAGCAGCAGGAGCACGTCTCCGGGGCGGCCGTGGGCGGCGGTCTGGCGGGCGAACACCTCCTGGACGCCGTAGTCGTTGGCGATGGCGGTGGTGGAGGAGGTGTCGGCGTGCAGGGCGAGCGCGGAGAACGGCGGGCGGTCCTCGCGGTAGCGGCCGACGAGTTCGGCGGTGAGGTGCTGGGCCTGGGCGGCGCTGCCGCCGTTGCCGGCGACGAGCAGCCGGGCTCCGGAGCCGAGCCGCCGGGCGAGTGCGGTGCCCCAGCGCTCCAGGAGGGGGGCGTGTTCGCGGAACGCCTCCAGGGCCTTGGCGAGGTCGTCGCAGTGCGTGCTGCCGGTGGCGGTGTTCATCGGACGACTCCCGAGAGCGAGCGGATCGGGGACACGGCGCCGTACACCCCGGCCACGCCGTCGGCGACCCGGTCCCAGGTGTAGTGGGCGAGGACCCGGGCGCGGCCGGCGGTTCCGTACCGGGCGAGCCGGCCGGGGTCGGCGAGCAGGGCGCGCAGGGCCGCGCCGAGGTCGTAGTCGTCGTCGGCGGGGACCAGCAGGCCGGTGGTGCCGTCCACGACCGTGTCGAGCTGGCCGCCGACGGCGGTGGCGACGACGGGGGTGGCGCAGGCCATGGCCTCCAGCGGGACGATGCCGAAGGGCTCGTAGCGGGGCAGGGACAGCACCAGGTCGGCGCTGGACATCAGCCGGGGCATGCGGGCCCGGCCGACCCCGCCGAGCAGGGTGACCCGGTCCAGGACGCCGTACTCGCGGGCGATGCCGTACAGGCGGGCGGCCTCGGGTTCGGTGCGCAGCAGGTCGGCCTCGGGGCCGCCGGCGATGAGGAGTTCGGCGTCGGGAACGCCGGCCAGGGCGCGGATGGCGCGGTCGAAGCCCTTGCGGGGCACGAGCCGGCCGACGGCGAGCAGCCGTTTGCGGGCGCCGGGCGGGCGGGTGCGGGTAAGGGGGGTGAACTGTTCGGGGTCGACTCCGCAGGGCACGACGCTGATCCGGTCCTCGGGCAGGCCCATGGCCTTCAGTTCGGCCACCTCGTCGCTGCACGTGGCGATGATCCGGGCGCACTCGTGGCCGATGGCCTCCTCGACGGCGAGGCGCTGCGGGGGGCTGGTGTCGGCGGCGCCCTGGTAGCGCTTCTTGACCGTGCCCAGCGCGTGGTAGGTGTGCACGACGGGGATGTCCAGGTCGCGGGCGCCGGCGAGCGCGGCCAGGCCGGACATCCAGAAGTGCGCGTGCACCACGTGGGGCGGGTGCTGTGCCCACTGCCGCGCCAGGAAGTTCCCGAACTCGCCCATGTGGGGCAGGAGTTCGTCCTTGGGGACGGGTGCGGCCGGCCCGGCGGGCACGTGCACCACCTGGACGCCGTCGATGAGGGTCACCCGGTCCGGCAGGCCCGCCGAGTCCCGCCGGGTGTACACGGTGACCCGGTATCCCTTCCTGGCGAGTTGCCGGGCGACCTGCGCCACGTACACGTTCTGGCCGCCCGCGTCCGGCCCGCCGAGCGCGGCCAGGGGGCTGGCGTGCTCGGAGACCATGGCGACGCGCCCGGCCGAGTGCGGAATGCGGCTCATCGGGTGACCTCCTTGATCAGGCGCTCCCAGTCGTCCAGGAAGCGCCGCTCTCCGTAGCGGGCGCGGGCGGCGGCCCGGGCCGCCGTGCCGGTCGCGCGGGCGTGCCCGGGGTCGGCGAGGAAGGCCCGTACGGCGTCCTCCAGCACGTCGAGCCGGTTCGAGACCACCCCGGCGCCCTCGGGCACGGCCTCGCGGACCTCGGTGGTGTCGAGGGCGACCACGGGCATGCCGAGGAACATGGCCTCCAGCAGGGACAGGCCGAGCGAGGTCCAGCGCACGGGGTGCAGGTACAGGCGGCAGCGGGCCATCTCGCGGTGCAGCTCGTGCTGCGGCAGGTCCCGGGTGCGGCAGCGCTCCGGCGGCAGGCCGAGGTGGGCGGCGAGCCCTTCGGTGCGCATGCCGAAGACGTCCAGCGGGGCGGCGCGGGCGAACCGGGGCAGCAGGTCGGTGCCGGTGGTACGGCCCCTGCGCACGGGCTCGTTGACGACGACGGCGGCGCGCCGCTCGGTGCCGGTCCACAGCGGGCCGGGGTCGAGGATGCCGTGCTCGACGACCTCGGTGGGGGCGCGGCCGTTGTCCCACATCAGCCGGTTGAAGTGGGTGACGTGCACGACGGGGATGGCCGACTGTGCGGCGAGCGGGTGGAGTTGGCGTTCGGGCGAGGCGTCGGGACTGTTGTGCTCGACGTAGACGGCGGGGACGTCCAGGCCGGGCCGGCGGCCGGTCCAGCGCAGGGCCAGCTCGGGCTCGTGGGGGCGCTGGAGGACCATCAGGTCGATGTCGGCGTCCCGGAGTCCGGCGGGGGTGACCTCCCGGACGGACGGGGGCCAGTCCCAGGTCACCGCCCGGCCGAGGCCGTCGGGTCCGCGGTCCTCGGTGACCGGGAGGAGGTAGGTGTGCGGGCCCTGCACGAAGGCGGTGAGCCAGGATCCGTGCACATGCCAGACGAGGATGTTCATGAGGGCCGCTCCTGGATGAGCTTGTGGACCGCGCGCACCACGTCCTGGCCGGTGACCTCGTCCAGGCAGGGGTGGCCGGGCACCGGGCAGGTCAGGGCCCGGGTGTCCGCGCACGGCGCCGACTGGTCGCCGAGCAGGATGACGGGGACGCCGTGGGGCGCCCAGCGTTCGGCGGGGACGACGGGGGCGAACAGGGAGACGACCGGGGTGCCGACGGCGGCGGCCAGGTGGGCGGGGCCGGTGTTGGCGCTGATCACGACGTCGGCCAGGCGCAGGACCCCGGCGAGAGTGCGCGGGGAGGTCCGGCCGCCGAGGTCCACGGCCACGCCGCCGCCGACCCGCCGGGTGAGGTCCGTCTCGTCGGGGCCGCCGGTGACGACGACGCGGTGTCCGGCGTCGGCGAGCAGGGTGACCGCCTCGGCGCAGCGGTGCGGGCTCCAGGCGCGGGCGGGGGCGCTGGCGCCGGGGTGCAGGACGACGTAGGGGCCGTTGCCGGTCAGGCCGGTGGTGTCCGGGGGCGGCAGGACGCGCAGCCGTCCGTCGTCGCCGGGGGGCGGGGTGAAGCCCATGGCGGCGGCGGTGTCGAGGGCGGCCTCGGCCTCGTGCCGGCCGGGCAGCCGCCGGTGGCGTACGTCGAGGAGCCGGCCGGGGTGGTCGGTGCTGTCGGCGCCGATCCGGCCGATGCCGGCGAGCCGCAGCAGCAGGGCGGTGGGCAGCGGGCTCTGGTGGTGGGAGGTGAGGACGAGCGCGCTGTCGTGGGCGCCGGCGCGCAGCCGGGCGAGGAGGGCGTCGATGTCGGCGGGGCTGACCGGGGGCGGGTCGAAGCCCTCCCAGGGCGCCTCCCAGACCAGGACCTCGTCGACGCCGGGCAGCAGCCGGGCGGCGTCCGCGCCGCGCGGGCCGCACAGCAGGGTGACGTGGGTGCTGTGGGCGGCGACGGCGCGGACGGCGGGCCCGGCGAGGAGTACGTCACCGAAGCTGTCCAGGCGGACGACGAGGGATCTCATGCCGGTGCCCTCCCCGTGGTGACGCCGAGGGCGTCCTGTACGGCGGTGAGCGGGTCGGGGGCGCTGTGTCCGGCGAACCGCAGGGTCTCCTTCGGCGCGGTGGCCGCGCCCGGCACGAGGACGCCCCGGGCGCCGGCGGCGCGGGCGGCCAGCACGTCGGCGGCGATGTCGCCGACGACCAGGCAGGCGGCGGGCGGGACGCCCAGCCGGGCGGCGGCGGCGCGGACCAGGCCGGGGCGGGGCTTGCGGCAGGGGCAGCCGTCCTCGGGGGTGTGCGGGCAGAACAGCCAGAGGTCCAGCCCGCCCAGCAGCGCGTCGGCGCGCTCGTTGACCCGCCGGACCTGTGCGGTGGTGAGCAGTCCGCGGCCGATGCCGGACTGGTTGCTGACCACGCCGGTGGCCAGGCCGTGGGCGCGGGCGAGGGCGACGGCCTCGCGGGCACCGGGCAGCAGCCGGACCCGCTCCGGGTCGCCGTTGTAGGGCACGTCGGCGACGAGGGTGCCGTCGCGGTCGAAGAGGATCGCGGACACGGCGCTCATCCGGCACCCCCCAGCGGCCGGGCGTTGCGGTGCCGGACGACGCCGCGCAGCCAGTGCCGTACGGCGAGCGGCGGGATGAGCACGCTGGTGCCGAGCATCCCGGCGATCTCGCGGGCAGTGCGCGGGCCGGGCAGGATGCGGGCGAGGGCGAACTCGGTGGTGCCGAGGGTCCACAGGGCCGCGCAGACGGTGGCGGTGCGGCGCCGTCCGGCCAGCGCGCAGGCGGTGGCGGCGAGGGCCGCGCCGGTGACCGCCAGGTGGCGGGGCAGCCGGCCGCGGGGCGCCTGGGCGCGGTCCCACCAGTCGCGGCCGTGCAGCCGGTTCATCAGGGCGTCGTCCGCGTTGCCGCGCTGGGCGGGCAGCGAGGCCCACCAGTGGGCGGGGCGGACCGGGTGCCGGGTGACGCGGGTGCCCCGGGTGAGGCTCCAGCCGGCCCGCTGGACGCGCAGGGCGAGGTCGGCGTCCTCGCGGAAGGCGCGCGGGAAGCGTTCGTCGAAGCCGCCGGTCCGCTTGAGGGCCTCGGTGCGGTAGGCCATGTCGGCGGTGGCCCAGGCGGCGTTCTCCAGGCCCTTGGTGGTGCGTTCCCAGTCGGTGGGCCGGCGGTCCGGGGGCAGCGGGACCCGCAGCCGCCCCTGGACGCCGCCGATGTCGGGGCCGGCCGCGCGCAGGTCGGCGGCGAGCTGCCGGGACCAGTCCGGCAGCACCTGGACGTCGTCGTCCAGGAAGACCGTCCAGGGGGTGCGGACGGTGCGCCAGCCGGCGTTGCGGGCGGCGGCCGGGCCCTTGCCGCCGGTGCGCAGGGTGCGGACGCGGTCCAGGAGCTGTCCGGCGGACTCCAGCGGCAGGCCGCCCTCGGGCGACGGCCGGTCGTCGACGACGACCACCTCGTGCGGGGTGTGGTCGAGGGTGCCCTCGGCGAGCGCGCGCAGGCACTCGGCGAGGCAGGGCCGGCCGATCGTGGGGACCACGACGGTGTAGGCGGGCGCGTCGGTCATGCGAACGCCTTTCCCCGGCGGATCGCGAACGGGCCGAGCACCAGCAGGTCCACGGGGGCCGAGCCGAAGCACTCCAGGGCGTCCCGGGGATCGTCCACCATGGGCCGTCCGGCGGTGTTCAGGCTGGTGTTGACCACGACCGGCAGTCCGGTGCGCCGTTCGAAGCCGTCGATCATCCGGGCCACCAGGGGTTCCCGGGCACGGTCGACGGTCTGGATGCGGGCGGTGCCGTCGACGTGCACGACGGCGGGGATGCGGGCCTTCCAGTCGGCGGCCACCTCGTGCACGAACAGCATGTGCGGGCTGGGCAGCGGCCCGTCGAAGATCTCGGCGGCGCGTTCGGCGAGCACCATGGGGGCGACCGGCCGGAACTCCTCGCGGCCCTTGACCGCGTTGAGCCGCTCCAGGTTCGCGGCCCTGCCGGGGTGGGCGAGCAGGGAGCGGTGGCCGAGCGCGCGCGGCCCGTATTCGCTGCGTCCCTGGAACCAGGCCACGATCCCGTCGGCGGCCAGTGCCTCGGCCGCCGTCTCGGCGATGTCGGCGGGTTCCTCGTAGGGTACGGCGGCCCGCTCCAGCCAGGTCCGCAGTTCGGCGTCGCTCCAGCCGCGGCCGAGGGCGGCGGTCTCCATCGGCTCCAGGGTGTCCTTCTGTCCGGCGATGTGCGCGGCGGCGCCGAGCGCGGTGCCGGCGTCGCCCGCGGCGGGCTGCACCCAGATGTGGGTGAAGCCGCTCTCGCGCCACAGCCGGGTGTTGGCCACGCAGTTCAGCGCGACCCCGCCGGCCAGCGTGAGGGCGTCCTCGCCGGTGCGTTCGCGCAGGTGGCGGGCGAGCGCCAGCATGGCTTCCTCCAGGCAGAGCTGGGCGCTGGCGGCGAGGTCGGCGTGGTCCTGGTGCCAGGCGCCGCCGTCCGGGCGGGGCGGGACGAGGTCGGCCCAGGGCACCGGGCGGGCCCGGAAGCCGCCCTGGTCGTCGGCGTGGACGTACTCCCGCAGCCAGGCGGCGAAGCGGGGGGTGCCGTAGGAGGCGAGCGCCATGACCTTGAACTCGTCGCTGCTGCGCAGGAATCCGAGGTGCTGGGTGAGGTCCTCGTAGAACAGGCCGAGGGAGTCGGGCAGTTGCTGGGTGGCGAGGACGGTCAGCTCGCGATTGGTGTACCGGCCGGCCAGGTGGGAGCCGCACTCGCCGCGGCCGTCCAGGACGAGCACGGCGCAGTCGGGGTACGGGGAGACGGCACCGGCGGAGGCGGCGTGCGCCACGTGGTGCGGGACGAACCGCACCTTGGCCGGGTCGAGTCCGGGCAGCGCCTCGGCGAGGAAGCCGGGGGCCTGCCGGGCGTACTCCTGGCGCAGGTGGTCCCAGGGGTCGTGCAGACCGAGTTCCTCGGCGGGGCGGGCGAGGACGGGGTCGTAGGAGTAGGCGACGGCGTCCAGGTCGGCGGGGGTGAGGCCGGCCTGCTCCAGGCACCAGCGGGCCGACCGCTCGGGCAGCTCCCAGGCGGAGAAGGGTACGGGCCGTTTGCCGTGCTTGCGGCGGGAGAACCGCTCCTCCTCCGCCGCCGCCACGACCCGGCCGTCGGTGATCAGGGCGGCGGCGGGGTCGTGGAAGAGTGCGTTGATTCCGAGGACGTGCATGCGCTGTCTCCAGGGCCGGGGAGGGGCGGGGGGTCAGGACTGCGGGGCCGGGTCCTGCGCGCGCGACACCGGTTCCGGGGGCAGGGCGGCTTCCGGGGGGAGGACGGCTCCCGGGGAGGGAGCGGCTTCCGGGGGGAGGGCGGCTTCCCGGGGCAGGGCGGCGAAGTAGGCGATGGTCTGCTTCAGGCCCTCCTCCCAGGGGACCTGCGGGGACCAGCCGAGCAGTTCGCGCGCGAGGGTGGTGTCGGGGCGGCGCCGGCCGGGATCGTCCACGGGCCGGTCGACGAAGGCGATCGGGGAGCGGGAGCCGGTGAGGGCGACCACCCGGCGGGCCAGGTCGGCGACGGTGATCTCGTCGCTGCCGCCGATGTTCACCGGCCGTACGGACCTGCTCGCGGCCACCCGCAGGATGCCGTCCACGGTGTCGTCGACGTAGCACAGGGAGCGGGTCTGGCTGCCGTCGCCGGTCACGGTGACCGGCTCGCCGGCCAGGGCCTGGCAGATGAAGGTGGGCACGGCCCGGCCGTCGTGGGCGCGCATCCGCGGGCCGTAGGTGTTGAACAGCCGTACGATGCCGGCGTCGGTGCCCCGGGTGCCGGCGTGCGCGGTGACCAGGGCCTCGGCGAACCGTTTGGACTCGTCGTAGACGCTGCGCGGCCCGACGGGGTTGACGTTGCCCCAGTAGCCCTCGTGCTGGGGGTGCACCTGGGGGTCGCCGTACACCTCGGAGGTGGAGGCGAGCAGGAAGCGGGCGCCGTCGCGTTCGGCGACGGCCAGCGCGTTGCGGGTGCCGGTGCTGCCCACGTCCAGGGTCTCCAGGGGCATGCGCAGGTAGTCGGCGGGCGAGGCGGGGCAGGCGAAGTGCAGGACCAGGTCGTAGGGGCCGTCCAGCAGCCGGGGGCACTCGGCGGCGCAGACGTCGCCGTGCACGTACCGGAAGCCGGGCCGGCCCTCCAGGTGCGCGATGTTCTCGCGCCGCCCGCAGGCCAGGTTGTCGGCGCAGTCGACTTCGACCCCTGAATCCAGCAGCCGCTCGCACAGGTGGGAGCCGAGGAAGCCGGCGCCCCCGGTCACGAGGGCGCGCCGCCAGGAGAACGGTGTGGCACCAGTCATGGGGGCTTCTCCTTCGTCGTCCTTCGTCCGCGTCGTCCGCGTCGCGACAGGGCGCCGGGGGACGCGCCGTCGCGGGTACGGCCCGGGCGGAGTACGGGGGTTCGGCACGTGCCGCGTCACCGGGGCCGGCGTCACCGGCCCGTCGGGAAGGAAGAGGACAGGGCCCGGGCCCCGGGAACGTCCGGGGCCGCCCTGCTCGGCCGCCGCTTGCTGGACGGCACTGGCAGCTGAGTTCCCCTGCCAGTTGGATTCACGCGTTGGACTCTTATTCTCCGGACTCAGGGGTACTCGCGCGACTCAGGCGCCTCTGTTACCACGGTGGAGACCTCCATGCACGACGACGTCCCGGCAGCCGTGCTGCGCACCCTGTGCGGCTCCCGCCGGCCTCCGAAGAAGCTGCTGCTCACCGGCTGGTTCAGCTTCCGGGACGGGGAGGCGACGGCCGGGGACGTGCTCGCCCAGCGGCACATGTCGGCGGCGCTGACCGGGGCGGGCATCCCCCACGACACGGCGTGGAGCCCCGGATTCCGGCCCGGTGCGCTGTCCCTGGAGACGGCCGACCCGGGCGCCTACGACACGCTGCTGTTCGTGTGCGGGCCGGTGTACGGCCCTCAAGTCGCCGCCCTGCATGCACGGTTCAGGTCCTGCACACGACTGGCGGCCGGGGTCTCGGTGGTCGACCCCGCGGACCCCGCGGCCACCGGCTTCCATACGCTCGTCGCCCGGGACGGCACCGCGGCCCCGGCCCGGCGGGACCTCGCGGCCGACGCCCCGGTGGGCCCGCTGCCGCCGGTCGCGGCGGTGGTGCTCTCGGCGGGCCAGGGCGAGTACGGCGTGCGACGGCGGCACGCGGAGGTCAACGACACGCTCACCGGCTGGCTGGCCGGCAAGGACTGCGCGCGGGTGCCGGCCGAGACCCGGCTGGCCGTCGACGACTGGCGGCTGTGCGCCACCGCCGAGCAGTTCCTCGCCCTCGTCGCCCGGTGCGACCTGGTCGTCACCACCCGGCTGCACGGTCTGGTGCTCGCGCTGCGCGCCGGCACCCCGGTGATCGCGGTCGACCCGGTGGCGGGCGGTGCCAAGGTCACCGCGCAGGCGCGCGCCGCGGGCTGGCCGGCGCTGGTGGCGGCGGACGCGCTCTCCCCCTCGGTGCTGGACCACTGGTGGGCGTGGGCGCTGTCCGGCGCGGGCCGGACGGCCGCCGCCCGTCACTCGATGCGCTGACGGCGCGTGGCGGTCCGTGTGACGGGCGGTACCCGGGGCACTCGGCGCGGCAACGGCACGGCCCTTCCCGGGCCGCCGCGTCTCACGCAGGAGGTAACGACCATGGGTCACGGCGGAAACGTCATCCAGGAGCTGACCACCGACCACCGTGAGGTGGAGGAGATCTTCGGCCGTATCGAGGCGCTGCCGCCCGGCTCGCCGGAACGCAAGAACCTCTGCGACCAGGCCACGATGGAGCTGGTCAGGCACTCGGTCGCCGAGGAGGCCTACCTCTACCCGGCGGTGCGCGAGCACGTCGAGGGCGGTGACCGGCTGGCGGACAAGGAACTCGAGGACCACGCCGAGGCCGAGCAGATCATGAAGGACCTGGAGGGCTGCCAGGCGGACGATCCGCGGTTCGACACGCTGATGACGCGGTTGATGAGCGAGATCCGGTCCCATGTGGCCGACGAGGAGGAGAACCTGTTCCCGCGGCTGGCGGCGGCCTGTCCGCCGGACGCGCTGATGAAGCTGGGCGACAAGGTCCGCCGGGCCAAGCAGATGGCGCCGACCCGCCCGCACCCCTCGGCCCCGGACACTCCCCCGGCCAACAAGCTGCTGGCACCGGGAGCGGGCCTGGTGGACCGGCTGCGGGACGCGCTGTCGGGGCGGGGGAAGGAGAGCTGACCCCGCCCGGGGCGGGTCCGCCCCGACGCGGCCGAGTCGTTTCCGCGCCGCCCGGCCTCCGTGGCCCGGCGGCGCCGGTCGTACGCAGGGGGTGAACGCGCCGTACGGAGGGGATGACCGCGTCAGGAGGGGGCTGGGGCACCCATGTGGGCGTGAGCCATGTGCTCCGGAGCCACGGACGGCCACCGAGTCATGGGATCGAGACCCACGTCAGATCCGCGTCAGATCCTCGTCCGTCAGATCCCTGCCCGTCAGACCCACGGCGTGGGCCGGGTGCGGCGGTGGGTCCGGCGGGGCCGGGAGCGGGTGGTCCGGCACAGCAGCCGGAACGCCTGGACGAGGGTGAGGGGCCACAGCAGCGCGAAGCACCACAGCAGCGCGGGGTCCGAGGTGCGGATGCCCATGACGGCGACGAACACCGACGCGACCCCCAGCAGCAGCACCGCCACCGGCAGCCAGGGCCCTTCCCCCGCCTCGCCCATACGGCGCGCGAACCGCCGGTCCTGTCTGAGGCCCGCCTCGATCCGCGCCAGTGCCAGCCGCTCGCGCGCTGACAGTCGTACCCCGTCGTGCTCCCACATCTTCCACTCGTCCACGGCGACGGCACCTCCTCGGTCGGCGGCCTGCGGGGCTGCGTGCCCCGAGTTCCCCGGACGCCACGGCCGATGCGGCGCCGAAGAGGCCGGCGGCCGGGGAATCCGTACGGCCGTCGCCGATCACTTCGACGCCCCTTCTCCGCGGCCGAGGTACCGGGCCCGCCACGGCAGTTGACTCCGGTAGGGGGTCGGCGCGGTCGTGGTGTCCCGGTAGAGTGCTGTTCCCCTTGGTGGACAGTCCGCTACGGACCGTAAAGCCGGGCGGCCACACGTGACCTCCGCTGCCGCAGGGCAGATACTGCCCATAGACGGGACGAACGGCTGTCTCCACCGGGTGACCGTCGGCACCTGACGCCCCGTCACGGCAGTCGAGGGCCAGGTTCACGAGGAGACACCCATGAGGATGCTGATCAACGTACCGGAGACCGTCGTGGCGGACGCGTTGCGCGGTCTGGCCGCCGCGCACCCGGAGCTGAACGTGGACGTGGAGAGGCGGGTGATCGTCCGCCGGGACGCCCCCGTGGCCGGGCAGGTCGCGCTCGTGTCGGGCGGCGGCTCCGGGCACGAGCCGCTGCACGGCGGCTTCGTCGGCCCGGGCATGCTCTCCGCCGCGTGCCCCGGCGCCATTTTCACGTCGCCGGTGCCCGACCAGATGGCGCGCGCCGCGGCGGCCGTGGACAGCGGCGCGGGCGTCCTGTTCGTCGTGAAGAACTACACCGGTGACGTGCTGAACTTCGACATGGCGGCCGAACTGGCCGAGGACGAGGGCATTCAGGTCGCCAAGGTGCTCGTCGACGACGACGTGGCGGTCAGCGACAGCCTCTACACGGCCGGCCGGCGGGGTACGGGCGCGACGCTGTTCGTGGAGAAGATCGCGGGTGCCGCCGCGGCCGAGGGGCAGCCGCTGGAGCGCGTGGAGTCCATCGGCCGCCGGGTCAACGCGGGCTCCCGCAGCTTCGGGGTGGCCCTCAGCGCCTGCACGACCCCGGCGAAGGGCAGCCCGACGTTCGATCTGCCGGACGGGGAACTGGAGTTGGGCATCGGCATCCACGGCGAGCCGGGCCGGGAGCGGCGGCCGATGATGACCTCCGGGGAGATCGCCGACTACGCGGTCGACGTCATCCTGGAGGATTTGCCGCCGCGCGGTCCCGTCCTGGTGCTGGTCAACGGCATGGGCGCGACGCCGCTGCTGGAGCTGTACGGGTTCAACGCCGAGGTGCAGCGGGTGTTGCGGGAACGCGGTGTCGCCGTGGCCCGCACCCTCGTCGGCAACTATGTCACCTCCCTGGACATGGCGGGCGCCTCGGTGACGCTGTGTCAGGTGGACGAGGAGTTGTTGCGGCTGTGGGACGCACCGGTGAAGACCCCGGCCCTGCGCTGGGGCATGTGAGCGCGCGGCCCCGACCGCACCACCACCCCGGCCGCATGGTCAACGGCCCTGTCACACAAGGAGTTCCAGTGCTCGACGCCGATTTCTTCCGCCGTTGGATGACGACGGCGGCCGCGTCCGTCGGCCGCGAGGCCGACCGGCTCACCGACCTCGACTCGGCCATCGGGGACGCCGACCACGGCAGCAACCTGCGACGCGGGTTCACGGCCGTGGCGACGGCCCTGGAGAAGGAGACCCCGGACACCCCCGGTGGTGTCCTCATACTCGCCGGACGGCAGCTGATCTCGACGGTCGGCGGTGCGTCCGGGCCGTTGTACGGCACCCTGCTGCGCCGGACGGGCAAGGCGCTCGGCGATGCTCCCGAGGTCGGCGAGGAGAAACTGGCCGCGGCGCTGCGCGAGGGCGTGGAAGCGGTGAAGACGCTCGGCGGGGCGGCGCCCGGCGACAAGACCATGATCGACGCCCTGGTGCCGGCCGTGGACGCGCTCGGCACGGGGTTCGCCGCCGCGCGGACCGCCGCGGAGGAGGGCGCGGCGGCCACCATACCGCTGCAGGCGCGCAAAGGCCGGGCGAGTTATCTGGGCGAGCGCAGCATCGGCCACCAGGACCCGGGGGCGACCTCGTCGGCGCTGCTGATCGCCGCGCTGGCCGAGACGGCGGAGGCGGACGGTGAGTGAGGACAGGCCGGTCGGGATCGTACTGGTGTCCCACAGCGCCCAGGTGGCCGCGTCCGTCGCCGAACTGGCGAAGGGCCTGGCGGGCGGGGCGGCCGGGGTGCCGGTGGCCCCGGCGGGCGGCACCGAGGGCGGCGGGCTCGGCACCAGCGCCGAGCTGATCTCCGCCGCGGCGGCGTCGGTGGACCGGGGGGCCGGGGTGGCGGTGCTGACCGACCTGGGCAGCGCGGTGCTCACGGTGAAGGCGCTGCTCGCGGAGGGTGACGAACTGCCGGATGACACCCGCCTGGTGGACGCGCCGTTCGTCGAGGGCGCGGTCGCCGCGGTGGTCACCGCCGCTGCGGGCGCCGACCTGGACGCGGTGGAGGCCGCGGCGGCGGAGGCGTACGGCTACCGGAAGGTGTGAGGGCGCCCGGAAGGGCGGCGGGGCCCGGTCGGCAGGCGCACGTCCTCCCAGCACTGCGCCGGATGATCCGCGTCCGTCCACCCGCCGGCGGCTCGCCTCCCGGCGTGACCGGCTGGGTCCGCCGGCCGAACCCGGACCACCACCGGTCCGGCTCGGCCGACGCCGCGACCGCCGGGCCGGGGCCGGTTCGTCCACCCGCGCCGTCACGACCGCGTCCCTGGGACCCTCCGGGCTCACGGCTGTCGCCCCCGGGGCGCCCCTTCCCGCCGGGCACCGGTGTCATCCACTACGGCGACACCGGCCACTCCTTCGGCCGGCCGTGCGCGGTGCCCTCCGGCCGCACAGACACCCGGGAACACCCTGTACCGTCTTCCACGCCAAGACCGACCGACGACACCACGACCGGTTCCACGGAGGTTCCTGTCATGCGACCGGATGATCCCGCCCGATGGACGGCAGCAGTGGGATCGGCTCTCACCAGGGCCGGCGCCGATCCGGACTCCGTGACCGCCGGGACGACGGAGGCCGGCGGCTGGTCCATCGACTGGGAGGGGCAGTGCGGGGGAATCCCTGTGTGGTTCACCCTGTACGGCCACCGCGCGGTATCCACAGCCGAAGTACGCGTCAATGACTGGGTCTTCAGCCCCGTGCGTCTCGATCAGGCGGAAGATCTGCTGGTGAAGGCCCTCACCGGTGATGCCACGCTTCGGCGCGGCATGGCGGGGCTCGCTCCTTGGCGCCTGGAAGTCATCGTGGGCGAAGAAGTCATCACCGACAACGACCGGGAAGGCAGCGGCAGGCCCGACAGCGAGTGGGAACTCAGGCTGCTGCACCCGCGTTGACAGCCACACAGCAAGTCGGCGTGGGAGGAGGAGGTCCGGTCGGCGCGGTGGTCAAAACTGCCTAGCCGCCCACGCTGCCGGGAAGGCCGGCGTCGTGAGTGTCGGCCACGAGCTCGGTACCTGTCTTCTCCCGGCGTCACCATGGCGCCAGACCTGAGGGCCCCGGCGCGGGACGGTTATCGGACGAGGCCACTGGGATCCCGGGGTGGACCTCACGCACGGCTGGATCGCCGGGGGAACGGGAGGCCGAGGCGGCCGGGGCGGTCAGGGGTGGGTGAGGAAGCGCCGGGCCAGTCGTTCGCCCTCCGCCATCGCCGCCGCCCGGTCCTCCACGGCAGGGATCCGGGAGTCGCGGAAGACGATGTAGGTCACGCCGGAGGACGCCCCGCCGGTGCGCGGGTCGGGCGGGATGCCGAGGGCGCGTGCCGTGGCGTAGGACGCCTCGCCGATGAGGTCGCGCGGCCCGGTGTCGCCGACGACGGCGTACCGCACCCGGTCCCGGTAGACGACGGCGGCGACCGAGCCACCGCGCACGCCCGAGGCGCGGTGGTCCCAGCGGCGGCTGGGGGCCGGGACGACGATGTAGGGCAGGGTCTCGGCGTTCAGCCGGCGGCCGTCGGACCCCAGCACCGCGGTGGCGGCGGCGAACACCGGGTCGGTGCGGCGGTTGCAGTGGGCGGTGGGCCGGCCGTCGCAGTCGACGTCCAGGTCGGCCTTCCAGAACACGGCGTCCCGGGTGCCGCAGACGGGAACGGTGGCCGGGCGGCCCGCGTCGGTGCGGTACCGGCCCCGGGAGACACGGGTGCACGTGCCGGCCCGGGCGAGGAGGCGGGCGGCGGTGACCGCGTCCTCGGCACGGCCCGCCCTCCCGTCACGGGCCGCCCTCCCCGTCGCGCGCCCGTCACGGACCGCGCCCCCGCTCCGGGTCCCGCCGTCACGACGGGCCGCGCCTGTTCCGGGCGCCGCCGCCCCGTCACGGACCGCGCTCTCCTCCCGGGCGGCGGGCGGGACGGCGGGCGGGACGGCGGTGGCCGGCGCGGGCAGTGCCGGAGCGATCAGGGCGGCGCCGGCCGCGGCCAGCGTCAGCGACGGGACACGCACGATGGGAGACCCTCTCGTCGGGGACAAGGCGAACGTCCGGCCCGCTGTCCGGGGCTGGACGCCGACCCCACTGTGATGTGATCTTGGGCCCTCGGCCACGGGGTGCGCCGTGAAGAGGCCGGATGGAGCACGCTGCCGACACCCGGTAAGGGGACGGGCGGGCGGCGGGAGCCGGGGCGCCGGAGAGGACAACAGGGGGCCGGGGATCCGGACCGGGTACCGTCCCGGATCCCCGGCCACCCGCGCCGGCGCGGGATCGGCGACGACAGCGTGTCCGCGCCACCTGCGTGAACTTCCCTTTTCACGGGGGCAGTTCAGCCGTAGGGAGCTTCAGCATACGTAACCGCGGGGGGTGGTCACCAACGCGGCCCCCTTGCTGCGGTCACACCGGCCGGGCCAGTATTGGTCCGGACCATTCCTGATGCCGAGGCCGTCCGGGGAGGGCAGTGCCGTGCGACGCGTTCCCTTTCCGCTTGCGGTGGTCTGCGGGTCCGTGCTGCTGGTCGCGTCGTGCGGCTGGAACGGGGCGGACGAGGGTGACGGCCGGATGCCGGGCGTTCCCGTGGGGGTCACCGCCGCGGCGGGCAGCGCCACGAGCGTGCACGTGATGTGGAACGCGGCTCCCGCCGGTGCCGGGGTCCGCACCTACGAGGTATATCGGGACACCACAAAGGTGGCCGAAGTACCGGGTGCACAGCACATGGTGGACGTCACCAGGCTCAGGCCGTCCACCCTGTACGCCTTCACCGTGCGTGCCCGGGACGACGGAGGCCGGCTGGGTCCGCCGAGCCGGGCGGTCCAGGCCCGTACGCCGGCCGCGACGGCGGCGGACCGCTCGGCCCCGACGCGGCCGGGGACGGCCACCGGGCGGGCCGTGGGCAGCCGGGCCGTCCAGCTGTCCTGGGGTGCCTCCCGGGACGACCGGGGCGTGTCGTCGTACGACGTCTACCAGGGCGGTGTGAAGATCCACAGTGTCGGCGGGAACCAGACCGCCACCGTCGTCACGGGATTGCGCCCCGGCACCCGTTACGTCTTCACGGTGCGCGCCCGGGACGCGGCCGACAACCTCTCCCCCGCCGGCCCGCCGGTCCGCCTGGCGACGCCGGGCCACGACGACGGCCGGGCCACCGCGCCCACCGGGTTCACCGCCGGCACCCACCGCGCCGACGGCGCCTATTACATCGACCTCGCCTGGGACCCGCCGCGCGCGGACGGTGTGATCACCGAGTACCAGATCGGGCTGGACGGCGCCGCGGCCACCTCGCTGGTCTGGGGCGGCACCCCGCCGCGCGGCCGGGCCCGCCACAGCTTCTACGCGGGCACCGCCGCCGGGGAGGAACACCGGGTACGGCTGCGGGCCCGGCTGCCCGACGGCACCTGGGGCGGCTGGTCGGCGGAGCGGACGGTGACCACGGGCGGCTGACGGGCCGCCACCGGCCGCGATAGCCGCCGGACCACGGGAAGGCGAGGCAGCCGCCATGACTCCCCCGCGACCCGGGCACCCGTCACCCGGCCCCCGCACACGCGCCGCCGTCACCTGATCGGGCCGCTCCGGGTGCGGCCGTGTCCGGTGGGGCGTTGGCTGCGGTTGAGGCAGCACGGGCGCTTCCCGACCCCCGGCGGCGCATGGGACGTACCGCCGACCGTGCCGCCGGAGGCCCGTCCATGGACATCTCGCGACTCCTGCTCCGCTCCGGCCCGACCCTGGCGGCCGCCGCCGTCCTCCCGGCCGCGCTCGCCGGGCCGACCGCCGCGGTGTCGGGCATCTCGGTCAGCACCGTCGGCTCCACGGTCTCGGTGGTCACGAGCGCGTGCACCCAGGTCAACGGCAGTTGGGGCACCGCGGCCCTGCTCACCGGCCGCCAGGCCACCTTCTCCCAGGGCCGGCAGGTGGCCCTGTCCGGCACCTCGGTCAGCCAGTCCGCGGCCTGGACGGGGGTGAGCCCGGGGACGTACACCGTGGTCGTGCTCTGCGCCGCCGGCACCACCGCGGGCAGCCAGTCGGTGATCGTCTCCGGCGCGGCCGTGCCCACCAGGCCCGCCCCGGCCCTGCCGACCAGACCCGCCCCCGTCCCGGCCCGGCCGACGGTCTCGGCGACCACCGGCCCGGCCCCGACCCGGGGAGTGATGGGCGGCCTCGGCGGCGCCGCCCGCGACTACGGCACGCTGACCCTCGGCGTCGGCGCGGCCCTGGTCGGCACCGGGGTCGTCGCCACCGGCTGGGTCCTGCGCCGCCGCTCCCGGCCGTACCGGCTCTGAGGGCCCTTCAGTCGGTGTCCGGCAGTTCGGCGAACTCGGCCAGGGCGTGGCCGAGCCACTGGGTCCAGAAGGTCTCCAGGTCGATCCCGGCCCGCAGGACCAGATGGCGCAGCCGGTCCTGCGGGGCGTCCCGGTCCGGCGGGAAGTCACGCTCCTCGATCTCCCGGTACTCGGCCAACTGCCGCCGGTGGAGCTCCAGGTGGCGGCGCAGATCCGCCTCGAGGCCCGCGGTGCCGACCACGGCCGCCGCGCGCAGCCGCAGCAGCAGCACGTCCCGCTGCGGCTTGGGGTCCTGCGCGGCGGCGGTCCAACGGGCCAGCTCGGCCCGGCCCGCGGGCAGCACCTCGTAGCTCTTCTTCTGCCCGCGGGCCGGCTGCTCGGCCGGCAGCGCGCGGATGAGCCCCTCGGCCTCCAGTTTCCCCAGCTCGCGATAGATCTGCTGGTGCGTCGAGGACCAGAAGTAGCCGATCGACTTGTCGAACCGGCGGGTCAGTTCCAGTCCCGACGACGGCTTTTCCAGCAGGGCGGTGAGGATCGCGTGCGGGAGTGACATGGGCTCATCCTAGGGAGGTGCGCCCCGGCCCCTACAGGGCCGCCGCCAGCTCCGTGCCCTGCTTGATCGCCCGCTTGGCGTCCAGTTCGGCGGCCACGTCGGCGCCGCCGATCAGGTGCGCGCTGCGACCGGCGGCGACCAGCGCCTCGTACAGGTCGCGGCGCGGCTCCTGGCCGGTGCACAGCACGACCGTGTCGACCTCCAGGACCGTGCTCTCCCCGTCGACGGTGAGGTGCAGGCCGGCGTCGTCGATCCGGTCGTAGCGCACTCCCGGCACCATGGTCACGCCCCGGTGCTTCAGCTCGGTGCGGTGGATCCAGCCGGTGGTCTTGCCGAGGCCGGCGCCGACCTTGCTGGTCTTGCGCTGGAGCAGGTGCACCTGGCGGGGCGGGGCGGGCCGCTCGGGGGCGGCGAGGCCGCCGGGCGCCCGGTAGCCGGTGTCGACGCCCCAGTGCCGGAAGTAGGTCTCGGGGTCCTCGCTCGCCTTGTCGCCGCCGTCGGTGAGGTACTCGGCGACGTCGAAGCCGATGCCGCCGGCGCCGAGGACGGCGACGCGGTCGCCGACGGGGGCGTTGTCGCGGAGCACGTCGAGGTAGCCGAGGACGCGGGGGTGGTCGACGCCGGGGATGTCCGGGGTGCGCGGGGTGACGCCGGTGGCGACGACGACCTCGTCGAAGCCGTCCAGGTCGGCGGCCTCCACCCAGGTGTCCAGGCGGACGTCGACGCCGTGCGCGTCGAGCTGGTGGCGGAAGTAGCGCAGCGTCTCGTCGAACTCCTGCTTGCCGGGCACCTTGCGGGCGATGTTGAGCTGGCCGCCGATCTCGCTCGCCGCGTCGAACAGGGTGACCGCGTGGCCGCGTCCGGCGGCGGAGACGGCGCAGGCGAGACCGGCCGGGCCGGCGCCGACCACGGCGACGCGCTTCTTCAGCCGGGTCGGCGCGAGGACCAGCTCGGTCTCGTGGCAGGCGCGCGGGTTGACCAGGCAGGAGGTGATCTGCCCGCTGAAGGTGTGGTCGAGGCAGGCCTGGTTGCAGCCGATGCAGGTGTTGATGGCCTCCGGGGTGCCGGCGGCGGCCTTGGCGACGAAGTCGGGGTCGGCGAGCATCGGGCGGGCCATGGAGACCATGTCCGCGCAGCCGTCGGCCAGCAGCTGCTCGGCCAGTTCGGGGGTGTTGATGCGGTTGGTGGTCACCAGGGGCACGGAGACCTCGCCCATGAGCTTCTTGGTGACCCAGGTGTAGGCGCCGCGCGGCACGGAGGTGGCGATGGTGGGGATGCGGGCCTCGTGCCAGCCGATGCCGGTGTTGATGATCGTCGCCCCGGCGGCCTCGACGGCCTTGCCGAGGGCGATCACCTCCTCCAGGGAGGAGCCGCCCGGGACGAGGTCCAGCATGGACAGCCGGTAGATGACGATGAAGTCCTCGCCGACGGCCTCGCGGACCCGCTTGACGATCTCGACGGGGAAGCGCGTCCGGTTCTCGTAGGAGCCGCCCCAGCGGTCGGTGCGCCGGTTGGTGGGCGCGGCGATGAACTCGTTGATCAGGTAGCCCTCGGAGCCCATGATCTCGACGCCGTCGTAACCGGCCCGCCGGGCGAGGCGGGCGGCGCGGGCGTAGTCGTCGATGGTGCGCTCCACGTCGGCGTCGGTCAGCTCGCGCGGCACGTAGGGGCTGATCGGGGCCTGGAGGGGGCTGGGCGCGACGAGGTCGCGGTGGTAGGCGTACCGGCCGAAGTGCAGGATCTGCATCGCGATCCGGCCGCCCTCGCGGTGCACGGCCGCGGTGACCGCCCTGTGGCGCTCGGCCTCCTCCTCGGTGGTGAGCTTGGCCCCGCCCTCGTACGGCCGTCCCTCCTCGTTGGGGGCGATGCCGCCGGTGACGATGAGTCCGACGCCGCCGCGCGCGCGGGCCGCGTAGAAGGCCGCCATCCGCTCGAAGCCGCGTTCGGCCTCCTCCAGGCCGACGTGCATGGAACCCATGAGCACGCGGTTGGGCAGGGTGGTGAAGCCCAGGTCGAGCGGGCTCATCAGGTGCGGGTAACGGCTCATCGGGCCCTCCGTACGCGGTGTCGTCGCCTCTTGTTGTAGAGGAAGCCCGACGTCTTTTGCAACTAGTTGCATAACAGCCTGTGCTGTACCTACCAGTATGTACACTCGGTCGGGACCGTTCCTCTGCCCGAAAGGACGCCCCGCCATGCCCTTCGTCCGCATCGACACGCTCGGCACCGACCCCGCCCGCCTCGACGCGCTGGGCCGGGCCGTACAGGACGCGCTGACGGAGACGCTGGGCGTGCCGCCGGAAGACCTCTTCCAGGTGCTGACCGGTCACGACGGCACCGGCAGCGTCCTGCGCTACGGCACCTACCCGGACATTCCGCGGGACGACTCGGCCGTCTTCGTCGCGATCACCCTGCGGGCCGGGCGGGACGCGGACCGCAAGCGGGCGGTGTACCGGCGGATCGCCGAGCTGGTGCACGAGCGGACCGGCACCGAGCCGCGCAATGTGCTGATCACCCTGACCGAGAACGGCGACGCCGACTGGTCCTTCGGGTACGGGCGGGCGCAGTACGCCCCGGCCGGGCAGGATCCGGCCGGGGCGTCGCCTCGGTGACTCAGCGGCTCTCCAGGCGCAGGTGCAGATCGCGCTCCTGGTCGCCGGAGGCCGTACAGGTCTCCTTCACGGTGAACATCGAGTCCAGGGTGGTGCGGAACCGGTCGACGGCCCAGTAACCGCCCTGGACGTCCGCCTGGACCGGCTGCCCGAGGTGGACCGGCGGGCAGCCGCCGCCCCGGGCCTCCGCGACGTCATAGGTCCCGAGCCACACCATCGGCCGGGTCTCGTGGAGCTGCTGTGGCTCCTCGTCCTCGCCCCGGTCGGAGGCGAAGCAGGTCCTGAGCGCCTCGAAGACGAGGCGGGCGTCCTCCTTGGAGCCGCTGAGCTCCACCGTGACGGTTTCCGGATGCGACCGCTCCGTGTCTTCCATGATCGCTCCTTTCGTGGCCGCGCTGCGGTGGAACGGGGTACCCCGCCGGACCGCGTTCACCCCCAGGAAATCACCACGGGCCGTCGCGCACACCTCAGCCGCGGGTGAACTTGTACGTCTTGCTGTCCGTCAGCACGCAGAAGCCGGGCGAGACGACGATCACACGCAGGACGCCGTTGCGGCGGTCGTAGTCGATGCCCTCCGCCTCGAAGGAGCCCTGGCAGGCGCTGCGCAGCGGCAGCTGGCGCACGGCGGTGACGTGCCCGGTGACGTCGGCGGTCCCGTTCGGCGGGGCGGACAGGTCGATCTGGAGCAGCGGCTTGGTGAGGCCGAAGAGACTGCCCTCGGGGTCGTCGGAGGAGCACAGCAGGGTGGTGGGGCCGGTGAAGTCGCAGCCCTGGACGTCGCGGACGGCGTGGTCCAGGCGGACGGCGGAGACCTGCGGGAGGTTCGCCGAGGGCGAGGTGGCGGGGTTGACGCCGGGGGCCGGGAAGACCAGCAGGCGGGTCATGGTGCCCCACTCGCCGGACAGCATCCACTGGCCGTCGGGCGAGACGGCGGCCCAGGAGTTGTTCAGCGCCTCGTCCGGGCCGAGCGTGTGGACGTACTCCGACCAGGCGCCGCCGGGTGCCTGCACCCGGAACATCTTCGAGTTGCCGGAGTCCCGCTGGTAGGGCTCGATGTAGAAGCCGTCGTACGAGGCGTCGGGGTCGCCGACGTGGTTCCAGCCGCGGCCGGCCAGGCCGAGCGGGACGGTGCCGGCGCCGGTGTAGCGGTTCGGGCTGTTCGCCGGGGCCTCCACCGAGGCCAGGCCCTGGCTCTCGGTCAGCGGGTCGGCGCGGTCGGAGCCGGTCTCGGTCCAGGTGCCGGCCGCCGAGGCGGGCGCGGGTGCGGCGAGGGACACGACGGCGGCGGTGACGAGGGTGACGAGTCCGGCGAGGACGGTGTGGCAGCGTTGCCGGGCGGTCGCGGGCATGGCCGGCTCCTCGGACGGGCGACGGGGGCACTCGGTCGGCGGACAGTCTGGCGTGGCATCAAAGTCATGTACAGACCAACAACGCACCATGAGCGTGAACTCTCACGGCCCGCCGGGACCGCGCGGTACGGTCCCGGCGGGAGGGCCGCGTCGCGCCCGCCACCGGCGCGACGGCTCGGGCGGACGTCCGCCGCCGTGTTGAGGGATGGTGGAGGGAGAACGGCGACGGCGGCGGAGAGTCGAGTGTGAGCGCGGTGGAACGAGGGCAGTCGGCACACGGTACGGCGTGCCGTGCGGACGGGCGAAGGCGGTGCGTGGCATGAGTGCGGCCGAGGCTCCGGTGACGGAGAGCGGCGAGCCCGCGCGCGGGCCGGTCCCTCCGGGCGGCCTGCTGGACGTGCTGGGCGTGGCGTCGGTGGTGCTGGACACCGACGGCCGGATCGTGCTGTGGAGCCCGCAGGCGAAGGAGTTGTTCGGGTACACCGCCGAGGAGGCCCTCGGCCAGTACGCCGCCCGGCTGATGGTGGACGAGCGGCACAGCCGGCTGGTGGCCCGCTTGTTCGCCGACGTGATGCGCACCGGGCAGAGCTGGGCGGGCGGTTTCCCGGTCCGGCACAAGGACGGCAGCACCCGTCTGGTGGAGTTCCGCAACATGCGGCTGCTGGACGACCGCGGCGATGTCTACGCGCTCGGACTGGCCGCCGACCAGTCGACCGTACGGCGGCTCGAGCAGGACGTGGCGCTGTCCGAGCGGATGGTGAAGCAGTCCCCGATCGGCTACGCCGTGCTGGACACCGAGCTGCGGTTCGTCTCCGTCAACCCGGCCCTGGAGCGCATCAACGGGGTGCCGGCCGCCGAGCACGTGGGCCGGACGCTGCCGGAGGTGCTGCCGCATCTGAACGCCCTCGATCTGGAGGCCGCGGCCCGGCGGGTGCTGGAGACGGGGGTGCCGCTGATCGACGACACACTGGTCGGCCGCACCCCGGCCGACCCGGACGAGGACCACACCTGGTCACACTCGCTGTACCGGCTGGAGGACACCCTGGGCCATGTGCTCGGGGTGGCCGTCTCGCTGGTCGACATCACCGAGCAGCACCGGGCCTCGGTGGAGGCGGAGACCGCGCGGCGCCGGCTCGCCGTCATCGCCGACGCCTCCGCCCGGATCGGCACCACGCTGGAGCTGGAGCGCACCGCCTGCGAGCTGGCCGAGGTCGCGGTGCCGGAGCTGGCGGACGTGGCGGCGGTGGACCTGCTGGACGCGGTGGTGGAGGGCCGGCCGAGCGCGCTCGGTCCCTCCGAGTCCGCGGTGATCCGGGCGCTGGCCGTGCGGCCGGCGGAGGGCAGCGACGCGGTCCGGGCCGCCGACCCGCCCGGCCAGATCGCCCGGTACGGGCCGGACCGGCTGGTCACCGAGTGCGTGCGCACCGGCGAGGCGGTGCTGGTGCCGCAGGTGAAGGACGAGGACCTGCCGCTGATCGCCCGCTCCGCCGAGGCGGCCGTGCTGCTCGGCCGGGCGGGCCTGCACTCGTACCTCGCGGTGCCGCTGATCGCGCGCGGCGAGGTGCTGGGCGCGCTGGACCTCAAGCGCACCCGCAATCCGGCGCCGTTCGACGAGGACGACGTGCTGCTGGCGCGGGAGCTGGCGGCCCGGGCGGCCGTGCAGATCGACAACGCGCGCTGGTACCAGAACGCCCGCAACACCGCGCTCACCCTCCAGCGCAGCCTGCTGCCCAGCCATCCGCCGGTCACCACCGGTCTGGAGGTGGCCTCCCGCTACCAGCCGGCCGGGGCCACCAGCGAGGTGGGCGGCGACTGGTTCGACGTCATCCCGCTGGAGGGCGGCAAGACCGCGCTCGTCGTGGGCGATGTGATGGGCAGCGGGGTCAGCGCGGCCGCCACGATGGGCCGGCTGCGCACCGCGACCACCACCCTGGCCGCGCTGGATCTCGATCCGGCCCGGCTGCTGACCCACCTGGACAAGACGACCTCGGCCCTGGACCACTCCATCGCGACCTGCGTGTACGCCGTCCACGACCCGCATCTGCGCCAGTGCCGGATCGCGAACGCCGGCCATCTGCCGCCGGCCCGGATACGGCCCGGCCACCCGCCGGAGCTGCTCGACCTGCCCACCGGGGTGCCGCTCGGGGTGGGCGGGGTCGGCTTCTCCACCGTCACCGTCGATCTCGGGCCCGGCGACGAGCTGGTGTTCTACACCGACGGACTGGTGGAGACCCGGTCCGACTCGCTGGACGAGCGGCTGGCCCTGCTGCTCACCCTGCTCGACGACCCCGCCCGCCCGCTGGAGGAGACCTGCGACCACCTCCTGCGCACGCTGCGCCACCCGGACAACCATGACGACGTGGCGTTGCTCATCGCCCGGGCGCAGCAGCTGCCGTAGGGGGCGAACGGTGTCCGGTCACCGCGCCCGCCCCCGGGGCGCGGGGCGTATGCCGGTCACCACATGCGCGTACAGGTCCTCGTCCACCGCCAGCCGGGTCGTCAGGCCCGCCTCGCGGAAGGCCCGTACGGCTGCGGGGGCCTGGCGCTCGCTGGTCTCGGTGAGCAGGCAGCCGCCGGGGGCGAGCCACTCGGACGCCCCGGCGGCGACCCGGCGCAGCACGTCGAGTCCGTCGGCCCCGCCGTCCAGCGCGATCAGCGGTTCGTGGTCGCGGGCCTCCGCCGGGAGCAGGGCCACCTCGGCGGTGGGGACGTAGGGCACGTTGGCCGTCAGCAGGCCCACCCGGCCGCGCAGCCCGGGCGGCAGGGCGTCGTAGAGGTCCCCCTGGTGGGCCCGGCCGCCGAAGGGGGCGAGATTGCGGCGGGCGCAGCGTACGGCGGTCGGGTCGATGTCGGCGGCGTGCACCTCGGCCCCGGGCAGGGCGTGGGCGAGGGCCGCGCCCAGGGCGCCGGAACCGCAGCACAGGTCCACCACCACGGTGGCGTCGGGGGCGGCGGCCAGCGCCTGGCCGGCGAGGAACTCGGTACGGCGGCGGGGGACGAACACCCCGGGTTCCACGGCGATGCGCAGTCCGTGGAACCGGGCCCAGCCGAGGACCTGCTCGAGGGGGAGTCCGGCGGCGCGCCGGTCCACCATGCCGGCCGCCTCCTCGGGGGTGCGGGCGGTGGCCAGGATCAACTCGGCCTCGTCCTCGGCGAAGACGCACCCTGCGGCGCGCAGCGCACAGACGACGGCGGACGGGGTCAGGGGGGCGGGAGCGGTCATGGAAGCGGAAAGCCTTTCGGGAGCGCGTAACCTCAGGGCGCTCCCGCGGTCACCGCTGCCGGCGTACCGCGCCGTCACGAGGAGAGAGCACCCCAGCCGACACAGCGGTAATGGGTCTCACCTCCTCGCTCGTGGGGCCGTGGATCTCCACGGCCGGGCTGTCACCCTACCCCACGGCCCCGACAGGCCCCCGCGGCTGGTGAGTTCGTCCACCGGTGCGTCCGTCAGACGCCGACCGACTCCTCCGCCTCCTCCTCGGCCTCCCGCGCGGCGTTGCGCTCGGCTTCCCGCGCGGCCTCTTCCCTGGCGTGCCGCGGGCCCGTCCGCCCGGTCCCGGTCCCGGCGGACGCGGCGGGTACGGCCTCGGGGCCGGCGGCTTCCCGGCGGGTACGGCCACCGCCCTCGTACCAGGCGGCCACCGCGGTCATCAGGACGCCGGCCAGCAGCCACAGCACCAGGGTCCACACCGTGCGGCCGAGGCCGTCGTCGCCGAAGTACAGCAGGCTGCGGACGCCCTCGACGAAGCCCGCGCCGTTCCAGAAGGCGTGCAGGGTGCCGAAGAAACCGTTCTGCAGCTCGGGCCGGAACAGACCGCCGGAGCTGGTGAAGTTCAGCATCACGAACAGCACCATCATCGTCAGCGTGGTCCACCGCTTCAGGAACGTGTGCAGGCCGACGCCGATGAACAGGATGCCCGCCGAGTACAGCCAGGCCATGCCCCACACGCCCGCGAGCCCGTGGTGGGCGAGGTGGAACACCGGCCCGGCGAGCAGCGCGCCGATGCCGCTGACCACCGCGGAGACACCGAGGGCGAGCAGCGCCCGGATCCGCATCGCGAGGGCGGCACCCGCGGCACCGAGCGCGGCGACCGAGGCGTACGAGCCGATGCTGACCGCGATCATCAGGAAGAACAGGCCCTGTCCGGTGGGGTCGTCGGCGACCGGCCGGGCCACGTCGGTGACCTTCAGCGGCACGCCCTGCCCGGCGGCGACCGGGGTGAAGACCTTCTGCACGGCCATGGCGCCCATGTCGGAGGCGGCGCTCGCCACCAGCAGCTCGGGCGCCTTGGGGCTCGGCACGTAGGCGCCGGTCACCTCGCGGGACTCGAGCAGGCCGACGGCGTCGGCCCGGGTGGCCACCGTGCGCACGTCGAGCTTCTCACCGGCGGTGTCCTTGACCGTCTGCGCGAAGACCTTGGCCCGGGGGCTGGTGCCGACGACGGCGACCGGCAGGTGGTGCGGCTCGGGGGTGACGAACGCCCCCATGTAGGCGAGCCCCATGCCTATGCACATCAGCAGCGGGGTGATCAGGTGCGTGAGCACATGACGCAGTGCCGGTGACCTCATCGCGGGCAGCCTCCAAAGGTTGGCTTATACAACTTTCACTTCAAGTTGTACTATACAACTAGAACCCCTGGAGGAGGTATTGTCCGTGAGCGCAGCGGAGTCGGCCGTCGAGACGATCCAGCGCGAGATGACCATCTTCGCCCGCCGGGCCCGCGCCTCGGCGGGCCGCATGCACCCCGAGCTGTCCCTGGTGTCGTACACGCTGCTGGGACACCTGGAGGAACGCGACGGCTGCCGGGCGACCGACCTGGCGGCCCACTACGCCCTGGACAAGTCCACGGTGAGCCGGCAGGTGGCGGCGCTGGAGCGGGCCGCGCTGATCGAGCGCCGGCTGGACCCGGAGGACCACCGGGTCCAGGTGCTGCACCTGACGGAGGCCGGCCGGGAGATCCTGGCCCAGGTCACCCGCAGCCGCCGGGCCGCCTTCCGGGAACGCCTCGCCGAGTGGTCCGAGGAGGACCTGGTGCGGTTCGCGGCGTACCTGGAGCGGTACAACTCCGGCGGTCCGGCGGGCACGGACTCGGAGTGAGGGCGTGAGGGGCGTGGGGGCTGGGGAACGGGACGGGTGTGAGCGAGGGTGCGGGCGTGAGGGAGAACACGCCCCCTCGGCAGACGACGCGCCCGTCACCGACGGAGGCCCGGCCACCCCAGCCCAAGACGCGACCGTCGTCGGCGAGGGGGCGCGGCCCGCCCCGGCAGACGACACGACCGGACCCGACCGAAGATTACGGCCCGCCTCCACGGAGCAAGCCTCCAGCGCCGACGGAGAACACCACCCACCCCGGCAGAAGACGCACCGACACCGACGGGCGAGGCGGCCGGTGACTCCGGCCGACGGAAGCAAAGACGGCAGGCCGGGCAACAGCACCAAGCGCAGGACCCCGCCCGCCCCAGCCCAAGACGCGGCCGACTTCGGCGAAGGGGCGCGGCCCGCCCCGGCAGACGACACGACCGGACCCGACCGAAGACTACGGCCCGCCTCCACGGAACGAGCCTCCAGCGCCGACGGAGAACACCACCCACCCCGGCAGAAGACGCACCGACACCGACGGGCGAGGCGGCCGGTGGCTCCGGCGGGCGGAAGCAAAGACGGCAGGCAGGGCAGCAGCACCGAGCGCAGGACCCCGCCCGCCCCGGCCGAAGAGGCGGCTCACCTCCGCGGCTCACCTCCGCGGAGGTTCGGCCGGGCGGGCCGCGCTGGTCAGGGGACCGGGACCGGCTCGCGGTCGTCCGGCTGGCCCTGGGGTGTCCGGGCCTCCAGGAACACCGTGCGGCGGCGCAGCCGGAAGCCCAGCGACTCGTACAGCCGGATGGCGCCCGTGTTCCCGGCGCTGGTGTGCAGGAACGGCGTCTCGCCGCGCTCCCGGATGCCGTGCGCCACCGCGCGGATAAGCCGGGTGGCCAGGCCCTGGCCGCGGAAGGCGGGGTCGGTGCAGACCGCGCTGATCTCGGTCCAGCCCGGCGGGTGCAGCCGCTCCCCCGCCATGGCGACCAGCGCACCGCCGCGGCGGATGCCGAGGTAGGTACCGAGTTCCACGGTGCGCGGCAGGAACGGTCCGGGCCGGGTGCGCGCCACCAGGTCCAGCATCTCGGGCACGTCCGCCGGCCCCAGCCGCACCGCCTCGGTGTCCGGCGCGGCGGCCAGCGCGTCGTCCACGAGCTGTACGCCCTCCAGCCGGAAGGTGACCTCCCACCCCGCCGGGACCCGGCCGCCGAAACCGGGCAGCGGGACCTCGGCGCCGGGACCGGCCAGCGCGGCCAGGTCCGCCCAGTCCCGCTCGTCGGGATCGTCCGGCAGCGCCAGCCACGGCGAGACGTCGAGGGGATAGCGCAGCACCCGGCCGCGCCGCTCGGCGAAGCGGGCGTGCGGGCCGGTCAGGGAGGCCAGGGCCGGATTGTCGAGGACATGGGGGACGCCGGTGACGGGCCGGCCGGGGCCGGCGTCCGGGCTGCTCACGACGCTCATGCGGCCACCTCGATCACGGTCCTGGGCAGATACGCCTGGGGCATCCTCGTTTCCTCGCTTCTCTCGGCCGTCTCTCGCTGTGTCACCGGGCCCACCGGGGCCGGCACCGATCGCCAAGGAGCGGCGCCGGGGCGGTATTCCCGGGCCCCGGCAGAGTTCATACGGCCGCAACGATGGGGGCGCCGGCCAGGCACGGAGCACCCGGAACGACAGCGTACGGTTGAACCATGAACGTCACGCGAGGCTTCACGGGCCGCCCGCGCGTCCACCGTCCGGGGCTGCCGCCCGGGCAGTACGACGCGCGCGACGACTGGCCCGTCCTGTCCGCCGAGGTCACCCCGGACCTCTCCCCCGCCGACTGGTCCTTCCGCGTGGACGGCCTGGTCGAGCACCCGCACACCTGGGACTGGGACGCCGCGCACGCGCTGCCGGCGTCGGCGTACGAGGGCGACATCCACTGTGTGACCGGCTGGTCGAAGTTCGGCGTGCGGTTCGGGGGCGTCTCACTGGACGCCTTCCTCGACCGGGCGCGGCCACATGGGTCCGCCACACATGCCCTCGCCTACTCCCACACCGGTTACACCACCAACCTGCCGCTCGCCGACCTCACCGGCGGACGGGCCTGGATCGTCTGGGAGTACGACGGCGCACCGCTGCCGCCCGAACACGGCGGCCCGGCGCGGCTGGTGGTGCCGCACCTGTACTTCTGGAAGAGCGCCAAGTGGATCGCGGGCGTCACGCTCCTCGACCACGACGAGCCGGGCTTCTGGGAGCGCAACGGCTACCACGCGCGCGGCAACCCGTGGGAGGAGCAGCGGTACTCCGGTGACTGAGACGACGACTCCCCTGACACGGTTCGCGGTGCCCGGGCGGATCGCCGTGAGCGCCCGGACGGCGTCGCAGTGGCAGACCGCCACGCTGACGGAGATCCGCCACGAGACGCCGCGCGCGGCCACGTTCCGCCTGGCGGTGCCGGGGTGGGCGGGGCATCTGCCGGGCCAGCACCTGATGCTGCGGCTGACCGCCGCGGACGGCTATGCGGCGCAGCGCCACTACTCGATCGCGTCGGCGCCGGACGCGTCCGGGCACATCGAGCTGACCCTGGACCGGGTGCCGGACGGCGAGGTCTCCGGCTGGTTCCACACCGTGGCCCGGCCCGGGGACACGGTGGAGGTGCGGGGCCCGCTCAGCGGCTTCTTCGCCTGGCCGGGCGACCGCCCCGCGCTGCTGCTCGGGGCCGGCTCCGGGGTGGTACCGCTGATGTCGATGCTGCGGCACCACCGGGCGCGCGGACTCACCGTCCCGCTGCGGATGCTGGTGTCGGCGCGCAGCCCCGAGGAGCTGATCTACGCGGGCGAACTGGGCGCGGAGACGACCCCCGTGTTCACCCGCAGCGCTCCGCCCGGGGTGCCGGTAGGACGTATGACGGCCGCACATGTGGCGCCACTCCTGGCCGAGCGGCCCACAGGTGGGTGGGAAGCCTATGTGTGCGGCTCCAACGCCTTCGCCGAGCACGCTTCCCGGCTGCTGGTCGCGGCGGGCCAGCCGGTGGAACGGATCCGCATCGAACGCTTCGGCTGACGCCTCGGGACGAAGACCGGGAACGGACCCCTCGGGCGGACCCGACCCGGCCGGCCGGGACCGCGTGACTCCCGGCCGGCCCCGGCGGCCTGCGGGAAGCGCCGGGGCCTCGGACGCGTGACGTGCTCCCCGGGCGGAGGCCGACCAGCCCCTCGGGCGCGGGCGGCGCTTCCGCGGGCACGCGCCCGCAGGCCGGAAGCGCAGCAGACGGGTCCACCCGTCGTGTGCACCCCGGTCGACGACGGGCAGCCCTCACTGGGGGCGGACGGGACGAGGGCGGACGGCTGCCCCGGCGCGTGTCCCGGACGGAGTCCGTCGGCTGCCCCCGGCGCGTGTCCCGGCTGAGCGGCGGCGCCCGCCGGCACGTGACCGCCGGGAGCCCGCGCCTCCGGGAACCGCGCGATGCGCTCCGGCGCCCGGGTCGCGCGGCAGCGCCCGGCGCGCGATCGTGGGGCGCGTGATGTCCGGCGTGCGCCATGTGGGCCGGAACTCGGGGTTCGCGGCATGCGCGAGGTGCGCCGAACGGGGTACGAGACGGGTGTGCACGTTCGTGCGCGGGAGCGGTGCGGGCGGTGGGGCGAGGAGCCCGGTGTGCCGGCTCACCGGCTCCGGTGGTGGCAAGGAGGTGGACATGCGTACCCGGGTGTGTGGCTGGCGCTGGCGGCGCAATCCGCTGCGGCGCCGGGCGGACGTCGTGGAGGCGTGGACGGTGCTGCTGGTCGCCGTCCTGCTGTGCGTGGCCGCCCCCCTGGCCGGGGTGTTCGCCGGCCTGCACGCCCACGACCAGGCCCGGGCGCTGGCCGCGAAGCAGCGGGCCGAGCGCCACCAGGTGCGCGCCGTCGTGGTGGGCGACCCCGGCGAGCGGCCGGCCGCGGCCCAGAGCGACCGCCGCCAGCCTTACCACGCCCAGATCCGCTGGACCGAGCCGAGCAAGGGTGTCCGGACCGCGTGGGCCCAGGTGCCCGCCGGGGCCCGCCCCGGGGAGCCGGTCTCGGTGTGGTTCGATTCCCGGGGCCGCAGTGTGGCGGCGCCGCCGGACGACGTGGCGGTATGGCAGCACGCGGTGACCGTCGGCCTGTGCGCGGCCGGCGGCACGGCGACGGTGGTGTTCCTCGGCCGCGTGATCCAGCGCCGGATCGCCCTGCGCCACCGGCTCGCCGAATGGGAGCGGGAGTGGGAGCGGACCGGGCCGCGGTGGACACAGCCCCGGACGTGACCGGCGGGTGACCCGATCACCGGGCGCCCGCCGCGGGTGTGCGCGCCCGCCTTGAGCAAGCGGTTGCTCACCCTCCGACCTGGCCCGTCGACCCACCGGTGAAGCGGTGGCGAAGGGACCCGGCGCCGTCGATCCCCTGGCCAGAGGTCCGATCACCCACGTACCGTGTGACCGCTCACCCTTCCTTCACAAAGGCGGTTGTTGATGGCCCTGTTCGATCTGCCCCTGGACGAACTCCGCGCGTACCACAGCGAGTCGACCGAACCGGAGGATTTCGACGCCTTCTGGGAGAAGACCCTCGAGCAGGCCCGCGAGCACGACCTGGACGTGCGTTTCGAGCCGGTGGAGACCGGGCTGACCACGGTCGATGTCTACGACGTGACGTTCGCCGGGTTCGGCGGCCACCCCGTCAAGGGCTGGCTGCGGCTGCCCGCCGGGGCGACCGGGCCGCTGCCCCTGGTGGTGGAGTTCCTCGGTTACGGCGGCGGGCGCGGGCTGCCGCACGAGAGCCTGCTCTGGGCGTCGACGGGCCGGGCCCACTTCCTGATGGACACCCGCGGGCAGGGCAGCGCCTGGGGCGGCGGGGGCGCCACCGCGGACCCGGTGGGCGCGGCACCGGCCTACCCCGGATACATGACGCGGGGCATCGAGGCGCCCGAGAACTACTACTACCGCCGGGTGATCACGGACGCGGTGCGCGCGGTGGAGGCGGCCCGCTCGCACCCGCTGACCGACGCGTCGCGGACCGTGGCCCTCGGTGCCAGCCAGGGCGGCGGTCTCACCATCGCGGTCGGCGCCCTGGTCCCCGACCTGGCCGCGGTCGCCCCGGACGTGCCGTTCCTGTGCGACTTCCCGCGCGCGGTGACCCTGACGGACCGTCACCCGTACCGGGAGATCGGCCTGTTCCTGAAGACGCACCGGGGGCGCACCGCCGAGGTGCGGCGCACGCTGTCCTACTTCGACGGGGTGCACTTCGCGGCCCGGGGCCGGGCGCCCGCCCTGTTCTCGGCGGCGCTGGAGGACCAGACCTGCCCGCCGTCGACCGTGTTCGCGGCGTTCAACGCCTGGGGCAACGAGGACAAGACCATCGAGGTGTACGACTTCAACGACCACGAGGGCGGCGGCCCGTTCCACGAGGCGGCGAAGGTGCGCTGGCTGCGCGCGTACGCCTGAGCCCGGCCGGCGGGCAGGGCGGCCGGGAGTCCCCTTCCCCGCAGACCGGGCAGTCGGTACGTTCGGAGCCCCCGGGTCGCGGCCGGCGCGGACCCGGGTTCCCGGCGACGACGGAGGCCTCATGTCCACGCACGAGACACGGCAGACACCGCGGGCGGACGTACCGGTCCACGGGCACTGCGATCCACGGTTCGGCGCGGTCCGGGAGGCCTTCGAGGAGAACTTCCGCACCCGCGGGGAACTGGGCGCCGCGATGGCGGTCACCGTCGCCGGTCAGACGGTGGTGGACCTCTGGGGCGGCTGGGCGGACCCGGCGCGGACCCGGCCCTGGGAGCGGGACACGGTGGTGAACGTGTGGTCCACCACCAAGGGGGTCGTGGCCCTCGGCGCCCACCTCCTGGCCGACCGGGGGCTGCTCGATCTGGACGCGCCGGTGGCCGCGTACTGGCCCGAGTTCGCCGCCGCGGGCAAGGAGAAGGTGCTCGTGCGGCATCTGCTGTCGCACCGCGCCGGGCTGTCCGGACTGCGCGAGCCGCACTCCCTGGAGCAGTTGTACGACTGGGATCTGACCACCGGGCGGCTCGCCGCCATGGCGCCCTGGTGGGAGCCGGGCACCCGGTCCGGGTACCACGTGCTGACGTACGGCTTCCTGGTCGGGGAGGTGATACGGCGGGTCTCGGGGCTGCGGCCGGGGGCCTTCCTGGAGCGGGAACTGGCCGGGCCGCTCGGGGGCGGCTTCACGGTGGGCCTGCCCGCGCGGGATGCGGGCCGGGTGGCCGAGCTGGTGCCCGCGCCGGCCCGGCCGGCCGCCGAACAGGCCGCGTTCTCCGCCGGGTTGTCCCCGGTCGCGCGGGCCGCCCTGGCCAACCCGGCCGCCGGGCCCGCGCAGGCGAACAGCGCCGGCTGGCGGGCCGCGGAGATCCCCGCGGCCAACGGGCACGGCACCGCGCGGGCGGTGGCGGCACTGTACGGCGTCCTCGCCGGGCGCGGCGCGTTCGGCGGCCGGCGGTTCCTTTCGCCGCGGGCCGTGGAGCGGGTGCGGGAGAGCGAGGGGCCCGGCCGTGACCTGGTGCTGGGCGCGGCACTGGAAGGCGAGACCGAGATCGGCCTCGGGCTGTGGCTGAGCGGGCCGCGGGGTCTGTACGGCCCGAACCCGCGGGCTTTCGGCCATGACGGCTTCGGTGGTTCCTGCGGGCTCGCCGACCCGGAGGCCGGGGTGTCGCTGGGCTACGCGATGAACCGCATGGGGTCCCGCATCGCCGATGATCCACGGAAGACAGCGCTGGTCGACGCCCTTTACCGCGCCCTGTGAACCCCCATCACGGCGCCCGGTGACCGCCGTGCGGGGCGGGGTGGATTTCGGTCGAAACCACCGGCCGCCCTTCCCTCGTGGTTTAGACCAATGCTAATTGTGGTCGCGCAATGAGCCCGTACGACTACGTCTTGTCACCGACAGGAGGGCGCGGCATGGCCCGCACCACCCCGCACGATCCCCCGCCCGACGACGGCCGCCCCTTGTACGGGCGCATAGCGGCGCTGCTGCTCGGTGAGTTGCGCGACGGCACCATACCGCCGGGTGAACGGCTGCCGGGCGAGCGGCACTTGGCCGCGCACTTCGGGGTCAGCCGGGAGACCGTGCGGCAGGCGCTGGAGGTGCTGCGGCGCAGCGGGGTGGTCGCCACGGACCGGCGGGGCAGCCATGCCATGCTGCCCGGCCGGCCGGTGGAGTCGCCGGACGCGCTCGCCTTCCCGGTGGGCGCGCGGCCCGCGGACCCGTGCGCGGTGGACCGGGCCACGGTGACCTGGGAGGTGCCGCCGCCGGAGCACGCGCGGGGACTGGGCCTGGCCCCGCACCGGCCGACACTGGTGCACCGTTACCGGTCGGCCGCGCCGGACGGCCGGGTGCTGCGGACGGCGGTGACCTCGTTCTCGGCGGTGGCCCTGGCGGAGGTGGCGGAACTCGCGCGGTACCGGGACCGGGCCGACGGCGTGACGCCCGTGCAGTTGGGGCGGGCCTACGACTGGATGCGCAAGGCCGGGCTGTGCCTGCACCACCGGGACGCCATCAGCCAGGTCTCCCAGGCCGCCTCGGTCCGGGTGACCCGGTGCGTGCACGATCAGTACGCGCGTCCGCTGGAGATCACGGACCTGGTGGTGCACGCCGGACAGGACACGCTGGTCTACGAGTTCACGCTGCCCGCCGCGGTGTGACCGCCGGCGTCCGGCGCGCCGGCGTTCCGGGCCACCACCAGCCGGCCGCGCGGACCGCCGTCGGCCCGCCGGCCGAACGCGGGCAGTGCGGGCAGCTCCACCGAGAACCCGGCCCGCTCCAACTCGCCCAGGAGTGCTCCGAGTCGGAGTGCCCGGTAGTACATGACGAACGGCGGCCGCCACAACGCGTTGCGCACCCGCATCACCGCGTCGAAGCCGGACAGCAGCCAGAAACCGGGCCGGGCGGGGCGCGGCGGGGCGAACACCGGGAAGGCGAACCGGCCACCCGGCCGCAGCGCCGCGCGGACCCCGGTGAACAGTCCCGGCAGTTCCCCCGGCAGGAAGTGACCGAACGCCCCGAAGGAGACGACGAGATCGAAGGCCGCCGTGAACGGCAGGGCCCGGGCGTCGCCGCGTACCCAGGCGACCCGGGGCCCACCGGCGGGCCGCGCCCGGTGCCGGGCGACGTCGAGCATGCCGGCGCTGAAGTCGACCCCGGTGACGCTGCGGCGGCAGAGCCGGGCGAGCGGCCGGACCCCGGCGCCGGTGCCGCAGCACAGGTCGAGTCCGTCCGTGAACGGTCCCAGCGGCGCGAGTGCTTCGGCCACGGCGTCCAGCACGGGGTCGGGGGTCCGGAAGGGGGTGTGGTCGAACTTCGGTGCGAGCAGGTCGTAGCCGCGCTCGACGGACGACAGTGCCTGCACGGCGAGTTCGCGCAGCGTGGGGCCTTCGGGACCGAACATGCCGGCAGCCTACGACGCCACCGCGGGCCGCCGCGGCGTACCCCGTTCCGGTGTCAGCCGTAGGTCTCGCGGCAGAGGCGGACGATCTCCGGCGCGGCCACGCCGTCCGCCCGGCGGCACAGGTCGCGCATCACGGCGGTGGGCGGCCGGGAGGCCGTACGGGGGCGGGGGACCAGGTGCCGTACGGGTGAGCGGCGCTTCGCGCGCGGGTGGGGAGCCGGTGCGGCGGGGGCGGCCCGGGAGGACCCGGCGGCCGCGGGTCCGCGGGCGGACGCGGGCCCTGGGGTCCGGGCCGCCGGGCCGGGCCGTCCCGGGCGCTTGTCACCGGTGCGGACCAGCGCGGCTCCGGTGGCCGGATCGCTCACCGGGGCCCGGAGGACCGACGGTCCCGCCGCGGCGCCCGAGGGGAGGGCGCGCCGGGAGCCGGCGGGTGCCGGGTGGGAACCGGGGTTGACGGTGGTGCAGCCGGCGACGCTCACCAGAGCGGCGATCACCAGCGGAAGAAGTCGGCGAGGCACCCGCTCACTGTGCCGCACCGCCCGCGGCCACGGCGCGCCCCACGCCGGATCACCACCCCCACGAGCGACCGGCCCGGGACGACGGTCCCCGCCAGGCCGCTCAGGCGTGCGCGCCGGGCCCCGGCAACTCGCCTCCGGGCGCTACCCGTTGCGCGCTACGGTCGGCGGGTCCGGCGGGCGTCCGGCTCCGCGGGAATGCCACGATCCGGTGGTTTGTTGACCGGATCACGGACACCGCACCCCGTCCAGTGGTACGGTGCCATCAGCACTCGTGCACGCCCAAGGTGGGCGCCGGTGCCATTCTCCTTCTCCCAGCTGATCGGTTCGCCGCCGTCCCGGACTTTCCGGTCCCCGGCACCTCAGCTTCCCGGTACCGCCTCGTGACGGGCCTTCTCGCCGTACCCGAGGCACCGTCTCCGCCGCCCGGAGGCAGTCGCAGACGCCTCCCGCTCGCGGCCTCTCCCCCGCTTCTCCGCCCTGTTCCGTCCGCGAAAGGACACCCACATGACCACCACACTCGCACCCCGCGCCGAGGCCCGGCGGGCACCGGCGGCACCGCTCGTCACCGGTGTCCTGGACATCGACGGGCACGGAAAGGGGCACCTGAGGGCCGCGAGCCTGCTGCCCTCCCCCGCCGATCCGCAGGTCACGGCGGCGCTCGTGCGCCGGCACGGGCTGCGCAAGGGCGACCTGATCGAGGGCGTCCAGGGCGCCCAGCGGTCCCTGACCGAGATCGCGCGGGTGAACGGGCGCGCCCCCGGGGACCCCCGGGCGCGCCGGGACTTCCGCGCCCTCACCCCGCTCCACCCGCACCGGCGGCTGCGCCTGGAACACCCCGGCGCCGGACTGACCGGGCGCCTGACCGATCTGCTCGCGCCGGTCGGCAAGGGCCAGCGCGGCCTCATCGTGGCCCCGCCCAAGAGCGGCAAGACGGTGCTGATCCAGCAGCTCGCCGCCGCCGTGGCCGGCAACCACCCCGAGTGCCGGCTGATCGTCCTGCTGCTCGACGAACGGCCCGAGGAGGTCACCGAGATGCGCCGCTCGGTGCGCGGCGAGGTGTACGCCTCCACCTTCGACCGCTCGCCGAGGGACCACATCGCCCTCGCCGAGCTGGTCGTGGAGCGGGCCAAGCGGCTGGTGGAGGCCGGCGAGGACGTCGTCGTGCTGCTGGACTCGCTGACCCGGCTGTGCCGGGCGTACAACAACGCCTCCGCCGCCGGCGGCCGCACCTTGAGCGGCGGTGTCGACGCGGGTGCCCTGACCGGCCCCAAGCGGTTCTTCGGCGCCGCGCGCCAGGCCGAGGAGGGCGGCTCCCTGACCATCCTCGCCTCGGCGCTGGTGGACACCGGCTCCCGCGCCGACGGCTTCTTCTTCGAGGAGCTCAAGAGCACCGGCAACATGGAGCTGCGGCTGGACCGGGAACTGGCCGCCCGGCGGGTCTTCCCCGCCGTGGACATCGACGCCAGCGGCACCCGCCGCGAGGAACTCCTGCTCCCCCCGGCCGAGTTGGCCGCCACACGCGGGCTGCGCCGGGCCCTGCGCTCCCGGGAGGGCGGTCCGTCCGCCGTGGAGACCCTGCTCGAACGGCTGCGCGCCACCCCCGACAACGCCACGTTCCTGCGGCAGATCCGGCCCACCCTGCCGGCCGGCTGACCGCGGGTCCGGGACGGCCCCGGGACGGCCCGGTGCGGCATCCGGGTTGCTCGGCTCCCCGAACGGCCCCGGCGGGGTGAGGGACCCGCACCCTGTTCGTAGGTTGATCGTATGATCACCGGATTCTCGTATCGCGCGGCAGTGTCGGCCTGCTCCCTCTGTGTGGCGGGTCTGCTGGTGCTCACACCGGCCGCTGCCGCCGCCGGACCTCCGGCCGGGGAGCCCGCACCGCCCCGCCCACCGGCGGCGATGCCCGGGCCGTCCCTGCTCTACCGGTCCGGCACCCAGGTCCGGCCGCACCGGGGCGCCCCCGAGGTGCCCGACGTCTCGGCGCTCTCCTGGCTCGTCGCCGACGCGGCCGGCGGAGAGGTGCTGGCCGCGCACGACGCGCACCGCGAACTGCCGCCCGCCAGCACCCTGAAGACACTGTTCGCCCTCACCGTGCTGCCGGTCCTGCCCCGCGGCCTCCAGCACACCGTGCGCTACGACGAACTGGCGGACGTCGGCGAGGGCAGCAGCCTGGTCGGCGTCGAGGAGGGGCACACCTACCAGGTGGCCGACCTGTGGCGCGGGGTGTTCCTCAGCTCCGGGAACGACGCCGTGCACGTGCTCGCCCGGCTCGGCGGCGGCTGGGAGGCCACGGCCGCCCGGATGCAGGACAAGGCCCGCACGCTCGGCGCGCTCGACACCCATGTCGTCTCCCCGGACGGCTACGACGCCCCCGGCCAGGTCTCCTCCGCCTTCGACCTCGCGGTGTTCGGCCGGGCGGGCCTGCGCGACCCGGACTTCGCCCGGTACTGCGGCACCGCCGAGGCCAGTTTCCCCGGTGACGGCTCGTCGTACCCCATCGAGAACACCAACCGGCTGCTGACCGGCGAGGACGGCGTGACGCCCTACCCCGGGCTGATCGGGATCAAGAACGGCTACACCAGCAACGCGGGCAACACCCTGGTGGCCGCGGCGCGCCGGAACGGGCACACCCTCGTGGTGAGCGTGCTCAACCCTCAGGCCGACGGTGGGCTGACCGTGTACGAGGAGGCCCGGGCGCTGCTCGACTGGGGCTTCGCGGCGGCCGGGCAGGTGGACCCGGTGGGCTCGCTGGACGGGCTGCGCCCGCACTCCCGCGCCGAGCCGTCGGCCGTGCCGGTCGCGGCGGCCGGGGCGCCGGCCTCGGACGACGACTCGGACTGGTCCCCCGCCGCCCTCGTGGCCGGGCTCTCCGGGCTCGGCGCGGGAGCCGTGGCCCTCGCCCTGCGGGCCAAGGGCGGCCGGGCGGCCCGCGGCTGACCCGACAGCAGGCCGAGCCGCGGGGCCGGGGAGACCCGGACGCAGGCGCTGGTGCCCGGCGAACCCGCCGGCGCCGGACGCGTCGATGGTGCGCCCAGGCGATCGGGCCGACCAGGCAGCCCGCGATGCCGGTGAGCGCGTACGTCGCCGGCCGGGCAGCGACGGGTCGGACACATACGCGAGCTCAAGGTGTCCCGCAGCCGCTCGAACCGGGCGAGCAGGCACAGGGACAGGGACGGGGACAGCACCCACCGGTACAGCCGTGACGTCGCCGGCCGGGCCCGGCCAGGGCAGTCGGGGGCCCGGTTCAGAAGATCGACAGGCCCGTGAGGGTGGTGAAGCGGTCCAGGGCCGCGACGCCGGCGACCGAGTTGCCGTGTTCGTCCAGGCCGGGGCTCCACACGCACAGCGTGCACCGGCCCGGCACGACGGCGATGATCCCGCCACCGACCCCGCTCTTGCCGGGCAGCCCCACCCGGTAGGCGAAGTTCCCGGCCGCGTCGTACGTGCCGCAGGTCAGCATGATCGCGTTGACCTGCTTGGCCTGGCTGCGGCTGAGCAGCCGGCTGCCGTCGGCGCGGATGCCGTGCCGGGCGAGGAAGCCGGTGGCGAGGGCCAGGTCGGCGCAGGACGCGGCGATGGAGCACTGCCGGAAGTACTGGTCGAGCAGGACCGGTACGTCGTTGTCGATGTTGCCGTAGGACGCCATGAAGTGGGCGAGGGCGGCGTTGCGGTCGCCGTGCGCGGCCTCGGAGGCGGCCACCTCCGTGTCGAAGTCGAGGGCGGGGTTGCCGCTCTCGGCGCGCAGGAAGGCGAGCAGTTCCCCGGCCGCCTCCCCGGTACGGGTCTGGAGGCGGTCGGTGACGACGAGGGCCCCCGCGTTGATGAAAGGATTCCGCGGGATGCCGTTCTCGTACTCCAGCTGCACCAGGGAGTTGAACGGGTTGCCGGAGGGCTCGCGGCCCACGTGCTCCCAGAGTTCGTCGCCCTCCCGGGCCAGGTCCAGGGCGAGCGTGAAGACCTTGGTGATCGACTGCGCGGAGAACGGCTGCCGCCAGTCCCCCACCCCGTACACCGTGCCGTCCGGCTCGGCGACGGCCATGCCGAAGCTGCGCGGGTCGCGGGCCGCGAGGGCCGGGATGTAGTCGGCGGGGCGGCCGCGCCCGGGCGTGTGGCTGATCTCCTCGGCGATGCGCTCCAGCACCGGCAGGAAGGTGGCGGACGACGTCGTTGTCATGATCACCATTGTGCCTCCCGGCCGGTCCCCGGGCCTCGCCGAGGTGACCTTCGCCCAGGTCAGCGGCCGGGCACCACGACCCGCGACGACGTCCGGGCGGCGCGGATCGGCCGGCCTGCCGGCCTTCTTTGCCGGCCCTGCGCAGCAGGCCGCAAAGGCGTGGTCATGCGGGCGGTATCAGGGTGATGAGGAATTCTTGGTCGCGGGCGCCCGAGCAGGGACTTTCGACGATCTCGGCCCCCGCAGCGGTGTCCTGGCCGCGAACGGAGAGGCACTGGCCCGTGGCGGCGGGGCGGAGTCGGAAGTGCGCCGAGGCCGGCGGGCCGATGAGTTCGATCCGGAACTGTTGTGCGGGGTCGTCCTCGGCACAGCCGTCGTCCCTGGGTTCGATCAGGTCGCGGCCGGGCCCCTGGCGTAAAAGGGTCAGGCAGCCGACACCGTGCTTCGGATGGTGCCACTGGATCTGGATCAGGTTCTCGCCGACGGGTTCTATGTAAGTGCGGGGCAGGACGGCCTGTGAGCAGGGGGACTGGGCGGCGATGGCCGTGGCGTAGCGGTGCGTCCGGTCCCGCCCTTCGGTGACGCACAGCCGCGGGGTGCGGGCGGGGTGGATCTGCGCCCAGCTGCCGACCGCCAGAAGGGGCAGGTGGCGCACGGGGCGAGCGGTGCTTGTCGTGCTGTCGGGTGCGGACGGAGGTGACAGCAGTGTCTGTGCGCCCAGGGCCACCGCGGCGCCGATCGCCGCGGCCGCGACCAAGCGCAGGTGCCGGTACCGGTGGCCGCGCTGCCGCTCGCGGTCCGGTGCGTCCGTACGGGGTGTCCGCTGCTCCTCGGAGTCCGGCGGGACAGGATCGGCACGGGGGCCGGGGGATTGCTGAGCCACGGCCAGGCGTCGGCGAGCGTCGAGCCACCGCTGGACCTCGGCCTCACTGAGTCCGCACGCGCGGGTGAACGCGGCGACGAACGGCTCACGGGGCAGCGTGGCGCGCCCCAGAGTGGTCGCGATCGTGCTGGAGGCCAGCGCGTCGCCGCGCGCCGAGGCTTTTCCCTCCAGTTGCCGGTAGGACAACCCTGAATAGATGCGTAGCACACGCAACGCCGCGGTGAACTCAGCGGCGGTGCGGGACTGGTCCGGATGCGGCACATCGGGGGGTGCCTGGACGTCGTCGCTGCCTGCCTCTTGTCCCATGCCCTCACCGTAAGGGGAGGGTCACGGTTTGCGACCACGGCGAATTCGTCAACCAGTCGCGGTGCCCGGCCATGTTCGGGATCCGCTGTCCGGCAGTGTCCGAGGGCTGGTCGGGACTGACCCGAACGTTCACGAACACCCGAGTGGCTTGTGCGCGCTCACCGTCATGGGAAGGCTCTGGGCCGTTGTCCCGGGCATGCGTGCCGCGTCCGGCGATGAGCCGGCTGGGTGTGAGGCAGGTCAGGCACGGGCCCGTGGACACGCGAGAGTCCAACCGTCGAGAGAGAAGGATGAGTCATGCGCGTGCGCAATGTTCTCGCCGGCGCGGCCCTCGGGTCCGCGCTTGCGCTGGGCGGCCTGGCCGCTCCCGCGCAGGCCGCTCCCGCGTCCGTCGGAAGCAGCACGACGACAGCCGCACCGATCACCGCGTTGAGCATCGTCAACGTCGGCTGGTACACCACCTTGGCACGGTGCGAGGCCGACGGAGCGAACTCCGCCTACAGCTGGTGGGACTGCAGGTGGAACAGCACCCGCAAGGCCTGGGGGCTGTACGTGGACACCGACTCGTAAGCACGCGGCACTCCCAGGGGCCCGGCTGTCCCGGGCCCCTGGGGGGCGGGCTGCCGCAGCGGCCCCCGCAGTGCTGCGGATCCGTACGCATCATCCACACAACCGAAACGGACACACGTATGCGTAAGCGCTTGTGGCTCACCAGCCTCGCACTGGGAGCCGCCCTGGTGACAGGGGGTGCTGCCGCCTCCGCGCAGGCGGCGACCACGCCCATCGACGCGAGCACGACCATCACGGCCGGTCGCGGGATGCCGCTGTCCCTGTCAAGGACGGAGATCCCCATGATCTACCCGTCGCTCGCCCAGTGTCGGGCAGCCGGGGAGGCCTCCGGCTACCTCTACTCGTGCACCCGGAATTCCTCCTCCAGTTATTGGCGTCTCTACCTCTACACGGATTAGGCGCGGGTCAGGGCGCGAGCAGGGTCCAGGGCCGGCGCGAGCCGTACGCTTCCCACCGGTTCCCCGCCGCCGAGCAGTGGCTCCCCGGCGAACTCGGTGAGCAGCGCGGGGTCGACGCCGGCCCGCACGAGCGCCGCCGCGGCCACCGGGATCCGCGCCCGGTTCGCCCCGTCGGCGATCTTCACGGCGATGGCCGTGCCGTCGGGCAGCGCCGCGACCTGGACGCCCTCGAAGCCGTCCTTGGCGAGCAGTCCGGGCACGGCCCGCATGAGCGCGGCGACGTCCCGGCCGGAGCCGGAGGCCATCTCGGCGTGTTCGCGCATCGCGTCGGCGACCCGGGCCTCGGGGGTGCCGGGGGCGGCCGTGGTGATCCGGGCGAGGGCGCGGGCGAGGCCGTGCAGGGAGACGGCGAACAGCGGGGCGCCGCAGCCGTCCACGGTGACCCGGGCGACCCGCTGACCGGTCAGTTCCTCGACGGTGGCGGCGATCTTCCGCTGGAGCGGGTGTGCCGGGTCCAGGTAGTCGTCCAGGGACCAGCCGTTGAGCTGGGCCGTCCACAGCATGGCGGCGTGCTTGCCGGAGCAGTTCTGGGCGAGCCGCGACGGCATGCGGCCCTCGCGCACCCAGGCGTCCCGGACGACCGGGTCGAACGGCATGTCGGGCACGTTGCGCAGGTCGTCCTCGGTGAGGCCGGCGAGTTCCAGGATGCGCCGGGTGCCGGCCAGGTGCCGCTCCTCGCCGGAGTGGCTGGCGGCGGCCAGCGACAGCAGTTCGCCGTCGAGCGGCAGCCCGGCCCGGACCATGGCCACGGCCTGGACGGGCTTGAGGGCCGAGCGCGGGTAGCAGGCCGCTTCTGTGTCACCGAGCTGGAACCGTGTCCGGCCGTCGGGACCGAGGACGACGACGGAGCCGTAGTGGATGCCCTCGACGACCCCGCCGCGCACGAGGTGGGCGACGGGGGCGTGGCGGGGTGCGCGGACGACGGGGGCGTCGGCGGGGGAACTGGTGTGCATCACTGCCTGTATCGGTCGGGGTCGGCCGGAACGCGGGTCACGCGCCGGCGCCGGTGGAGGTGCGGGTGACGCGGGCGCGGACGGTGTGCCGGCCCGCGCCCGGCGTCGCGACGAGCGGTGGCGGACGGAGCACGGTGGTGCGTCCGGCGCCGCCGTCGGCGTACAGGGGGACTGTGACGCAGGCGGGGAACGCCGGCGCCCCACGCCCGGTCCGGGGGAGGTCCGGCAGCCCGGGGGCCGGCCGGGCCTGGCCGTCACGGCGGGTTTTCCGCCGGGAGAGCGGGTGACGGTCCGTGGCTCTGGCCGGGGTGGCGAGGTCGCCGGTCGCCGCGAGGGGGAGGGCGGTCTCGGATGCGCCGGCGGAACCCACGTGGTCCGGGGCCGCACCGAGGACGCGGAGGCCGCCGAGGTGCTGTCCGCTCACGCCTCGGCTCCCCCTCCCGCCCGGGGGGCCGTCCGCTGGGGACGGACGATGTCGGTGAGCGTCGTCTCGACGCGGTCCAGGTGGTGGCTCATGGCCTCGGCCGCGGCGTGCTCGCTGCCGTCGGCCAGTGCCTCGACGATCGCCCGGTGCTCGCGGTCGGACTGCTCGCGGCGGCCGCCCAGTTCGTTGAGGAAGGCCGACTGGCGCGCCAGGGCGTCGCGGATCTCCTCGATGACCCGGCGGAAGACCGGGTTCTGGGCGGCCTCGGCCACGGCGAGGTGGAAGAGGGTGTCCATCGCGACCCAGGCGGTGGTGTCGGTCTCCCGCTCCATGCGGTCGAGCAGGTGGGCCAGGTGGTCCAGGTTCTCCGGGGTGCGGCGCAGGGCCGCGTAGCCGGCGACCGGGATCTCGATGTGGCGGCGGACCTCCAGCAGGTCGCTGGCCGCGTAGTCGCCGAAGGTGGGTTCCTCGACGGTGCTCGCGACGACGAAGGTGCCCTTTCCGGTGCGGGAGACCGTCAGCCCCATGGTCTGCAGCGCGCGCAGCGCCTCCCGGAGCACGGGCCGGGAGACCTCCAGGGCGCGGCACAGCTCGGCCTCGGAGGGGAGCTTGTCACCGATGGCGTACCGGCCGCTCTCGATGGCGCCGCGGAGGTGGCCGAGTACCGCTTCCATGGCGCTGACGCGCCGGGGAACGAGACCACCTGTCTGGCTGTCTGACAGGTTCACGGAGCGATCGTGCGGGGTACGGACGCGCCCTGTCAAGGCACCCGGTAAGAAAAGATTCACGGGGTGCGGTACCTGAATACAGGCATCCGCACCCCGTGGGGGAACAGCGGTCGGTTCAGCTGCCGAGCGTGCCGGTGCCGAGCAGGCCGAGCAGCAGCACGCCGACGGCGATCCGGTAGATCACGAAGGCGTTGAAGGAGTGCTTGGCGACGAACTTCAGCAGCCAGGCGATGGAGGCGTAGGCGACGACGAACGACACGATCGTGCCGACGGCGAGCGGGGCGGCGCCGACCCCGGCACCCAGGGCGTCCTTCAGCTCGTACAGGCCGGCGCCGGTCAGGGCGGGGATGCCGAGGAAGAAGGACAGCCGGGTGGCGGCGACGCGGTCCAGGTCCAGGATGAGCGCGGTGGACATGGTGGCGCCGGAGCGCGAGAAGCCGGGGAAGAGCAGGGCGAGGATCTGCGAGCAGCCGACCCACATCGCGTCCTTGAAGGACGTGTCGTCCTCGCCGCGCTTGTGCCGGCCCATCTGGTCGGCGGCCCACATCACGCCGGAGCCGACGATCAGGGAGCCGGCGACCACCCACAGCGAGGCGAGCGGGCCGTCGATCAGCGGCTTGGCGGCGAGGCCCACCACCACGATCGGGACGGTGGCGGCGATCACCCACCAGGCGAACTTGTAGTCGTGGTGGTAGCGCTCCTCGCGGTTGCCCAGGCCGCGGAACCAGGCGGTGACGATCCGCCGGATGTCCTTGAAGAAGTACACCAGCACGGCGGCGATGGCGCCGACCTGGATGACGGCGGAGAACCCGACGACGGACGAGTCGTCGACGGGGATGTCCATGAGTCCTTCGGCGATCTTGAGGTGTCCGGTGGAGGACACCGGGAGGAACTCGGTCACCCCCTCGACTACTCCGAGGACGACGGCCTGACCGACGGAGATGGCGCTCATGGGATCCAGTTCTGGGGAAGAGTGGGTCGACAGTGCTGTGGACAGTACCCACCGTTCGGGGCCGCGCGGCATCCGCCTACGCCCACAGGAGCCCGGCGAGTGAGACACCGGTAAAAGCCGCGGCGAGCCCCGCCGCCACGCTCGCCACGACGTTCCCGGCGGCGTAGAGGCCCGAGCCGGCCTCGGTCAGCCGGAGGGTCTCGTAGGAGAAGGTCGAGTACGTCGTCAGCGCGCCGCACAGCCCGGTACCGAGCAGGAGCCTCAGGTGGGGCCCGGCGGCCCCGGCGGAGGCGGCGCCCGTGACCAGCCCGAGGACCAGGCAGCCGGTCACGTTCACCACGAAGGTGCCCCAGGGGAAGATCGAGTCGTGCCGGGCCTGCACGGCGCGGTCGGTGAGATAGCGCAGGGGGGCGCCGACCATGGCGCCCACGACGACCAGCAGCCAGTTCACAACGACTTCTTACCCTCCGGATCCGTCTCGTCCGGGCCGCGGGAAGCCCCTTCTTCCCACCGGACGACCTCGCACGTGTCCAGGGTCACCAGGCACCGGCCGGCCAGTTCGCCTAGCCGGGGCAGGAACGCCCGGATCCGCTCCTCGGCGTCCACCACGACCACCGCGACCGGCAGGTCCTCGCTCAGGGACAGCAGGCGGGAGGTGTGGATGCGCGAGGAGGCGCCGTAGCCCTCGATGCCCCGGAAGACGCTGGCGCCGGCGAGTCCCGCGGCGTGCGCGCGGTGCACGATCTCGGAGTACAGGGGCCGGTGGTGCCAGGTGGCGTTCTCGCCGGCGTAGACGGTCAGCCGCAGGGCGCGGCGGGTGCGGGGGGTGCGGGGGGTCACCGCGGTCTCCCAGGTCATCGTCGCTGCCTCCCGGCGAGGACCCGGCGGGTGGCGGCCGAGGCGAGCCACACCGCCGCGAGGGCCGCGCACAGTGTGGCGGCCAGACAGAGGAGTGCCGGGCCGGGGCGGCCGGCGCCGGTCAGCTGCCGGATGTCGACCGCGTAGGTGGAGAAGGTGGTGTAGCCGCCGAGCACGCCGGTGCCGAGGAACGGGCGCAGCAGGCGGTGGGCGGCCCACACGTCGGTGACGAGCACCATGAGGACGCCCATGGCGGCGCAGCCGGAGACATTGGTCCAGAAGGTGGCCCAGGGGAAGTGGCCGGGGGGCGCGGGCCAGGCGAGCGTGAGCGCGTAGCGGGCCGTCGCGCCGAGCGCGCCGCCGGCCGCCACGGCCGCGACGACGGGCGCCTGTGTACGCCACTCGGTCCGCCGGGGTGGTGCGGGGCGGACGCCGCGGGTCTCCGTTTCCGGGGCTGTCATGGGTCGCTTCTCCTCTGCCGGCCCGTGCCCCTTCGGGCGGTCGAGGCCGGGCCCCAGCGTACCGCCGGGTCAGCGGGCGGCGGGCCGCGCGCAGACGGCGACGCCGGGCTCCAGGAAGCTGCCCAGTACCAGGTGGTCGCCGGTGACGCAGACGCTGGTGACCATGCGGAAGCCGGACCGGCGGCGGGTGAGGTGGTGGACGACGCGTCCCTCGTCGTCCACGGCGACGACGCCGGCGGTGCCGCTCGGGCGGTACGGCAGGCGCACGGCGGCCCGGGCGGCGCCGCGGCGGACGGCCGGCGGGGTGCGGTGCAGCAGGTCCAGCGGGGGCACCCGGGGACTGGCCAGGGCGACCCACACCGGGCCGTCGGCCCCCTCGCGCCAGAGGTTGTCCGGCATGCCGGGCAGGTCGGCGAAGGGTTCGGCATGCCTGGCGCGGGGGCCGGTGAGCCGGTAGCGGATCAGCCGGCGGGCGCCGGTCTCGGCGACCACCAGGAAGGAGCCGTCGGCCGCGACGGCGAGGCCGTTGGCGAACCGCAGCCCCTCCAGCAGGACCTCGGGCTCGCCGCCCTGTGGGGGCAGCCGCAGCAGGCGTCCGGTGCCGGTGTGCTCGACGATGTCACCGATCCACCGGTCGTGCGGGTAGCGGCGGCTGGAGACGGTGAAGTACAGGGTGCCGTCGGGGAGGGCGACGGCGTTGCTGCAGAAGCGGAGCCGCTCCCCCGCCACCGAGTCGGCGAGGACGCGGACGGTGCCGTCGTCCGTGCCCACGCGCAGCAGGCCGCGTTCGGCGTCGCACACCACCAGGTCGCCGTCCGGGAGGAGTTCCAGTCCGAGCGGCCGGCCGCCGGTGCGGGCCAGCGCCTCGGTGCGGGCCGTGCGCGGGTCGCCGAGGTGGTGGACGCGCAGGATCCGGCCGTCGGCCACGCCGGTCAGCACGCGCCCCCGCGCGTCGGGGACGACGTCCTCGGGGCCGCGGGCGCCCAGGGAGACGTAGTGCAGCGGCACGAGTTCCGCCGGTCGCTCCATGGGCGGAACCTTCTCACCGTCGGGTGCGGTCGTCACGGGCGTACACCTCCGTCACCAGCCCTTGTCGAACAGTCGGGCCACCTCGGCGACGCGGGTCTCGTCGCGCCGGTAGTGGACGCGGCAGCGGATCCGGCGGGTGCGCAGGACGCCGAGGCGGGCGAGGAGGTCGAGGTGGGCGCGCACGGTGCGCGGGGGCAGGCCCAGCTTGGCGGCGACGGCCCGCGCGGTGACGCCGGTGGCGGCGAGGTCGCGGCGGCGCCCGGCCGGGAAGTACGCGGCCGGGTCCTTGAGCCACTCCAGGATGGTCAGCCGTACCCGGCCCGTGGGGGTCCCCGGGGAAGTCACCGTCATCCGTCCGCCTCCCGCCCGCGGCCTCCTCGTACGCAGTGTTCCCACTGTGGCCCGGGCGACGCCGGCGCGTCCGGGACTCGGCGGCCGTTGTCCGGTAAGGAACGGCCCTGTTCCCAACGGCGGTGTGACGCCCCAGGCCCGTGGCGGGGGCCCGGTCGCCGCGCGGTGACCGGGCCCGGTGTCCGGGGCTCAGCGGTGGCTGAACCACGTCATGGAGGAGAGTGCCCTGTCGTCGTAGCCGAAGAGGGCCTGGTTCTCCCAGCCGTTGCCGGAGCCGGCGTCCGCGGGGTCCCAGCCGTTGCCGGGGACGGCGGTCCAGGTGGCCTCCCAGTAGAAGACGCCGAGTCCGCGGCCGTTCGGGACGGCCTCCACGATGCTCGTCACGTCGTTCATCCACTTGGTCTGGCCGGCCACGGTCGCCGGGTAGCCGGGGACGAGTTCGCCGGTGGTGTCGATCTGGTTGGTGAGCGCGTCGTCGCTGTCGAGACGGAAGGGGTAGGCCGTCTCGGCGACGAACACCGGCTTGCCGTAGCGGGCGGCCGCGTCGTCCAGGGTGGTCTGGAAGTCGGAGAGCGCGCCGTGCCAGTAGCCGTAGTACGACAGGCCGATCACGTCGAACTTCACGCCCTGCGCGACCGCGTTGTCGAACCACCACTCGGTGCCGGCCTTGTCCCCGCCCTTGGCCAGGTGCAGGGCGACGAGGGTGGACGGGTTGACCGCCTTGACGGCGCTGTAGCCGGAGTTGAGCAACCCCGCGAGCTGGGTCCAGTTGTCCGTCGACCCCTCGGACCACAGCATGCCGCCGTTGATCTCATTGCCCACCTGGACCATGTCGGCGGTGGTGCCCTGCGCCTTCAAGGCGTTCAGCACGTCGTACGTGTGGGTGTACACGTCGGTCTTGAGCTGACTGTACGTGTGACCCGACCACGCGGCCGGCTTCTTCTGGGCGCCCGGGTCGGCCCAGGTGTCCGAGTAGTGGAAGTCCACCAGCAGCTTCATGCCCTGGGCCTTGACGCGCTTGGCCATCGCCAGGACGTGCGCCTTGTCGTTGAAGCCGTCGGCGGGGTTCACCCACACCTTCAGGCGCGCGTAGTTCATGCCGTACGACGTGAGGATGGGGAGCGCGTCGCCGGCGGTGCCCGGACCCGTCCGGTAGACACCGCCCTTGGCCTCGCTCTTGGCGAGGGACGAGATGTCGGCGCCGTGGATGGAGGTACCCGTGGTGCCGGGCGTGAAGGTCAGGTCGTCGACGTTGATCCAGTTGCCCGCGTTCGCGTCACTGTTGACGCTGATGGTGCACTGGTTGTTGCTCACCTTGACCGGCGTGACGATCCGGATCCATCCACTGGACGAGACCGGCAGATCGGTGCGCTGTTCGGCGCCCCCGCAGTTCTTGAGCGCCATGTACGCGGCCTTCTGTCCGCCGCCGGAGCGCACCCACGCGGTCAGCGTGTAGTTCCCGTTGGCCAGCCCGGACAGGTACTGGTAGGTCTCCACCTTGTAGGCGGACGCCGAGTAGTGGCTGAGGCGGTAGCTCCCGCCGAGGCCGCCGGCCTCGGTGTAGGAGGCGCCGGTGTCGCCGTACTCCGACCAGCCGGCGGGCACGGCCGCGCCCGTGCCGTCGGACTCGAAGCCGCCGTTGGTCAGCGTGCTCGCGGCCTGGGCGGTCTGGGCGGGCAGGGCGGTGAGGGCGAGCCCGGCCGCGAGCGGCGGCAGCAGGGCGGTGATGGTGCGTCTGGGATGGAACTTCATCGTCCGTCGTCCCTTCGACGTAACTGGGGAGAGGCTCCTCCCGCGGTGGGGCCGGAGGAGACCCCTCCGCCCGCGGCTCCCACGGCTCGCACGGGCGGAGGGGAGTCGGCTCAGCCGTCGAGTCGCACGACCCGGACGGCGCCCGCCGGGACCGCGAGGCGGCCCGCGGCGCGTTCGCCCGTCAGCAGCTCGGTGCCGGGCGAAGCCAGCGGCACCTTGGTGTCGCCGGCGGTGTGGTTGATGACGAAGAGGTAGGTGCCCGACTCGCCGCTGCGGCGTACGACCTCGACGTCGCGCGGCAGTTCGGCGCGCGGGGCGAGTCCGGCGTCGTCGGCCGCCCGGCCGAGCAGCGCGTCCAGGCCCTGGGTGTCGAGGCGGGTGGAGACGTACCAGGCGGTGCCGCGGCCGAGCCGGTGCCGGGTGACGGCCGGGCGGCCCGCGGTGAGCCCGTCGGCGTAGTGCCACACGGTCTCGGCGCCGCGCGGGACGACGGACTCCGTCCACACGTCGCCGGTCGGTCCGGGTCCGTCCGGGCCGGTCAGCCGCACCCGCTGGTCCTTCAGCAGCGGTGAGAACTCCTCCACGGTCAGTCCGAGGACCTCGCGCAGCACGCCCGGGTAGGCGCCCTCGTGCACGGCGTCGTGTTCGTCCACGATGCCGGAGAAGTACGACACGACGAGCGTGCCGCCGTTCTCGACGTACTCCCGGACGTTGCGCCCGGCGGCCTCGGTCATCAGGTACAGGGCCGGCACCACGACCAGCGGGTAGGCGGACAGGCCGGCTTCCGGGTGGGCGAAGTCGACGGTGAGGTGGCGGTCGTAGAGGGCCTCGTAGAAGGAGTCGGCGCGTTCGCGGGCGTCGTGGTCCTCGCTGGGGCGCCAGTCCAGGTTCTGCGCCCACCAGGACTGCCAGTCCCACAGCATGGCGGCGTCGGCCTCGGTGCGGGTGCTCCGGATCTCGCTCAACGCGTCGACTGAGGCGCCGAGTTCGACCACCTCGCGCCAGACGCGGGTGTCGGTGCCGCCGTGCGGGACCATCGCGGAGTGGAACTTCTCGGCGCCGCGCCGGGACTGGCGCCACTGGAAGAACATCGCGCCCTCGGAGCCGCGGGCGACATGGGCGAGGGAGTTGCGGGCCATCTGGCCGGGTGCCTTGGCGGGGTTGCGGGGCTGCCAGTTGACGCCGGAGGTGGAGTGCTCCAGCAGCAGCCAGGGGGCGCCGCCGGCGACCGAGCGGGTGAGGTCGGCGGCCATCGCGAGGTTGACGTGGGTGCGGCGGCCGTCGGTGATCAGGTAGTGGTCGTTGGTGACGAGATCGACCTCGCGGCCCCAGGCCCAGTAGTCCATGGAATCGCACTGGCTGAGGGCGGTCATGAAGTTGGTGGTGACCGGGACGCCGGGTGACAGGCGGTGCAGGATGTCGCGTTCGGCGCGGAAGTTCTCCCGGATGACGGCGTCGGTGAACCGCTTGTAGTCCAGGGCCTGGCCGGGGTTGCCCACGGTCGGGGTGGTGCGGGGCGGGTTGATCTGCTCCAGGTCCGTGTAGCGCTGGCCCCAGAACGCGGTGCCCCAGGCCTCGTTGACCGCGTCCACGGTGCCGTAGGTGTCCGCGAGCCAGCGGCGGAAGCGGGCCGCGCAGGAGTCGCAGTAGCAGGCGGAGACGGGGACGCCGTACTCGTTGTGGACGTGCCACATGGCCAGCGCGGGATGGTCGCCGTAGCGCTCGGCGAGCCGGGTGGTGATGTCCGCGGCGGCGGCGCGGTAGTCGGCGTTGCTGTGGCAGATCGCGCCGCGCGAGCCGAATTCGTAGCGCACGCCGTCGGCGGTGACCGGCAGGGCCTCGGGGTGGGCGCGGTAGAACCAGACGGGCGGCACCACGGTGGGGGTGCCGAGGTCGACGCGGATGCCGCCCTCGTGCAGCAGGCCGAGGATCCGGTCGAGCCAGCCGAAGTCGTACTCCCCCGGCGCCGGTTCCAGCAGTGCCCAGGAGAAGATGCCGACGCTCACCATCGTGACGCCGGCCTCCCGCATCAGCCGGACGTCCTCCCGCCAGACGGACTCCGGCCACTGCTCGGGGTTGTAGTCCCCGCCGAAGGCGAGCCTCGTGAGGCCCCTGGGGGCGGTGTCCGGCATGGATCTCTCCCGGGAAATCGATCAAATGGGAACGCGCACACACAGCAGCGGCGGTGCGCGCCCAACATAACCGCACAGCAACAACCATTGACAAGTGTCCGGGATGTTTCTCTACTGTGAACGCTCACAGAAGCATGGCAGGGGTTCCCGGCAGGCGGGGGCCCGGGTCATGTGAGCGTGCACAACGCACGACAGGTCCCCGCAGCGGGCGGGGACCCGGGTCAGGGGAGAAACCATGCCGCACACGAAGCGCCGTCGCCTCGTGACAACCGCCGTCGCCGTGTCGCTCGGCGCCACCGCCCTCGCCGCCTGTGGCTCCGGGGACGACAGCAAGGCCGAGTCGGGTCCCGTGTCGCTGACGTACTGGACCTGGACACCCGGCATGGACAAGGTCGTCGACCTGTGGAACAAGGGGCCGGGGAAGAAGGAGCAGATCACCGTCACGGTGAAGAAGCAGGCGTCCGGCGACACGCTGGTCACCAAGATCCTCACCGCGCACAAGGCGAAGAAGGCCCCCGACCTGGTGCAGGCCGAGTACCAGGCACTGCCGACGCTGGTCAGCAACGACGCCCTGGCCGATGTGTCCGACGACGTCGACGGCGTCAAGGACAAGTTCGCCGAGGGCGTCTGGCAGCAGACCACGCTCGGCACGGACGCCGTCTACGCGGTGCCGCAGGACATCGGCCCGATGATGTTCTACTACCGCGAGGACCTCTTCAAGCAGTACGGCCTCAAGGTTCCCACCACCTGGGAGCAGTTCGCCGAGACCGCCCGCCAACTGAAGAAGAAGGCGCCGGACAAGGACCTGACCACCTTCTCCGCCAACGACTCCGGTCTCTTCGCGGGCCTCGCCCAGCAGGCCGGCGCCAAGTGGTGGACCACCTCCGGCGACAAGTGGAAGGTCGGCATCGACGACGCGGCCACCCGGAAGGTCGCCCAGTTCTGGGGCGGCCTGGTCAAGGAGGGCGTCATCGACAACCAGCCGATGTACACCCCCTCCTGGAACAAGGCGCTGAACACCGGCAAGCAGATCGCCTGGGTCAGTGCCGTGTGGGCGCCCGGCACGCTGAACACGGCCGCGCCGGACACCAAGGGCAAGTGGGCCATGGCCCCGCTCCCCCAGTGGTCGGTCGAGCAGGACGTCACCGGCAGCTGGGGCGGCTCCTCCACGGCGGTCACCACCGACTCCGCGCACCAGGAGGCCGCCGCCAAGTTCGCGGTCTGGCTGAACACCGACCACGACGCCCTGAACGCGCTGGCGAAGGAGGGCGGCATCTACCCGGCGTCCACCTCCGCCCAGCTCAGCGGCGCCTTCTCCAACCCGCCGGCGTACTTCTCCAACCAGCCGGACTTCTACACCAAGGCCGCCGACATCGCGAAGACCACCGCGCCCGCGTCCTGGGGCCCGAACGTGAACGTCGCCTACACGTCCTTCAAGGACGCCTTCGGCGCCGCCGCCAAGAACAAGTCGGACTTCGCCGCCGCCCTGAAGAAGATGCAGGACGACACGGTCGCCGACATGAAGAAGCAGGGCTTCGGGGTTTCCCGGTGAGCAGCTCCGCCACGCGGAGGGGGTACGGGGTCAAGGCGGCCCCCTACACCTTCCTCATCCCCGCCACGCTCCTGTTCGCCCTCTTCTTCGCGCTGCCCATCGGCTACGCGGTGTGGCTCAGCTTCCGCAAGGTGCGTGTCTCCGGGCTCGGCCTGGGCTCGGGTGCGCGGCACGAGGTCTGGGCCGGCCTCGAGAACTACCGCGCGGCCTTCCAGGACAGTGAGCTGCTGCACGGCGCGCTGCGCGTGCTCGGCTACGGCTGCGTCGTCGTCCCGGTGATGCTCGGCCTCGCCCTGCTGTTCGCGCTGATGCTGGACTCCGAGAAGGTGCGCCTCGCCCCGTTCACCCGGCTCGCGATCTTCCTGCCGTACGCCATCCCCGGCGTGGTGGCCGCGCTGCTGTGGGGCTTCCTGTACCTGCCGGACGTCAGCCCGTTCTACTTCGTGCTCGACAAGCTGGGCCTGCCGCAGCCGGACCTGCTCGACGGCGGCCCGCTCTACCTCGCCCTGTCGAACATCGCGGTGTGGGGCGGCACCGGCTTCAACATGATCGTCATCTACACCTCGCTCAGGTCGATCCCGGCCGAGGTGTACGAGGCGGCGCGGCTGGACGGCGCCACCCCGCTGCAGATCGCGCTGCGGATCAAGATCCCGATGGTGGCGCCCTCGCTGGTGCTGACCTTCTTCTTCTCGATCATCGCGACGCTCCAGGTGTTCAACGAGCCGACCACCCTGAAGCCGCTCACCAACTCGGTCAACACGACCTGGAGTCCGCTGATGAAGGTGTACCAGGACGCCTTCGGCCGCAACGACATGTACTCGGCGGCGGCCGAGGCGACGCTGATCGCCGTGGTCACGCTGCTGCTGTCGTTCGGGTTCCTGCGGGCATCGAACCGCCGCGACAAGCGGGACGTCAGTCAAGGAGGGGCGCGATGAGTGCTCTCGCCGTCCACGAGGCGGCCCCGGCCGCCGGCACCACCCCCGGCACGGCGCGGCGCCCGCCGCTGCGCCGCCGGATCGCGCTGGTGCCGACGGTCACCCTGCTGCTCGGCGCGGTCTACACCCTGCTGCCGGTCGCCTGGGTGGTGATCGCGTCGACCAAGTCCGGGCACGAGCTGTTCTCCACGTTCACGTTCCTGCCCGGCACCGGCTTCGCCGACAACATCAGGGATCTCGACGCCTACCGGGGCGGGGTCTACTGGACGTGGATGGGCAACTCCGCGCTGTACGCCGGTCTGGGCGCCCTGCTGTCCACCGCGGTGTCGGCGTTCAGCGGCTACGCGCTCGCCACGTACCGCTTCAGGGGCCGCGAGACGATGTTCAACGTCCTGCTCGCGGGCGTGCTGATGCCGCCGGTGATCCTCGCGATCCCGCAGTACCTGCTGCTGGCGAAGGCCGACCTCACGGACTCCTACCTGTCCGTGCTGCTGCCGCAGATCCTCTCCCCGTACGGGGTCTACCTGGCCCGGATCTACGCGTCCGCCGCCGTGCCGGCCGACGTGGTGGAGGCCGGGCGGATGGACGGGGCGAGCGAGTGGCGGATCTTCACCCGGATCGCGCTGCCGATGATGATCCCCGGCATGGTGACGGTGTTCCTGTTCCAGTTCGTCGCGGTGTGGAACAACTTCCTGCTGCCGTACATCATGCTCAGCGACGACGAGAAGTTCCCGCTGACGCTGGGCCTTTACACGCTGCTGGAGCAGGGGGCGAACACGCCCGCGCTGTACACGCTGGTGATCACCGGCGCGTTCCTCGCGGTGCTTCCGCTGATCGCGCTGTTCCTGGTCATCCAGCGGTTCTGGAGCCTGGATCTGCTGTCCGGGGCCGTAAAGTCATGACCATGAGCAATACGGGGGGCCGGCGCAGGGCACCGACGATCCACGACGTGGCGCGCGAGGCCGGGGTCTCGCGCGGCACCGTCTCGCGGGTGCTCAACGGCGGGCACTATGTGAGCCCTGCCGCGCAGGAGGCGGTCAACGCCGCGATCCGCAGGACCGGATACGTCGTGAACCGGCACGCCCGTTCGCTGATCACGGGGCGTTCGGACTCGGTCGGCTTCCTGCTGACCGAGCCGCAGGAGCGGTTCTTCGAAGACCCGAACTTTAATGTGCTGCTGCGCGGTTGCACCCAGGCGCTGGCCGCGCACGACATCCCGCTGCTGCTGATGCTGGCGGGCACGCGGGACGAACGGCGCCGGATCACGCGGTACATCACCGCCGGGCATGTCGACGGGGTGCTGCTGGTCTCCAGCCACTCCGGCGACCCGGTCGCCGAGGAGCTGCGGGCGGCGGGCGTGCCGCTGGTCGCCTGCGGCAAGCCCATCGGCCTGGGCTCGAAGGTGAGTTATGTCGCCGCCGACGACCGGGACGGTGCCCGGGACATGGTGCGGCACCTGCTGTCGCTGGGGCGGCGCCGGATCGGCGTGGTCACCGGTCCGCCGGACACCCCCGGTGGTGTGGAGCGGCTCGCCGGGTACCGGGAGGTGCTCGCCGAGGCGGGCCTTCCGGCCGACGAGCGGCTCGTCGTCTCCGGCGACTACAGCCGGGCCAGCGGTGAGGCGGGGGCGGAGCGGCTGCTGGCCCAGGCGCCCGACATGGACGCCGTGTTCGTCGCCTCCGACCTGATGGCGCAGGGCGTGCTGGCGGCCCTGCACCGGGCCGGGAAGCGGGTGCCGGAGGACATCGCCGTCGGCGGTTTCGACGACTCCCCGGCGGCCACCGCCGCGACGCCGGCGCTCACCACGATCCGCCAGCCGTGGGACCGGATCAGCAGCGAGATGGTCCGGGTGCTGCTCGCCCAGCTCGGCGGTGAGGACCCGGCGGCGGTGATCCTTCCCACGGAGCTGGTGCGGCGCGCATCCGCTTAGAGTTTTCCTGACGGTATGCGGCTCGCAGGCGGCGCCGGCGGATCAGCGAGCGGGCGAGCCTGAGAACGCCCCCTGCGGCGCCTGCAGCCTGATGTCGTACTTCATCGTCCGGCGCGTGAGGGTGTTCAGGCGCGCGTACGTGAGGTGGGCCAGGCAGCGGGTCAGCTGGGCCCGCCTGCACGCCGTGCACGGCTTCACCGAGGACACCGCGAACGAAGCCGGCATCGGCGGGCTCCTCCAGGCTCCTCGAAGATCAGGCGCCGCGCACGCAGGCGGTCGTGCGCCTGACGATCATGGGCTTCCCCGACACCGAGATCGCCGAGCGGCTGAAGCTCACCACCGCCGCCGGGCGTGAGCGTACAGAACCTCCCGACCCTGTTCTTGGCGTTGGTCACCCTCGCCGCGGTCTCCGCCATCGCAGGTCTGATCGGATACGACGTCGCCCGCGAGGGAGGAGCGCCCATCTCCGCCGCCATCGGACGCGGCGGCTTCGTGTGCTTCAGCGCCATGACGCTCTTCACCGCGCCGCCGGCCGTCCTGGTCCCAGTCCTGACGTGAGGCAGGGGGTCCGGCAGACCGGCCGAGACGTTCGGCCGGCCCGGGGCCTTGCGGCGGCGGCTGGGAGTCACTCGGGGGAAAATCCCCCGTGGCGGTGCAGCGAGTGGCGGCCTGGACGCTGAGGCCGAACAGCTCGCAGAGCATCCGAGCATCACCGCCTGCCGCATGGACCTCGTCGTCGAGGATGCGGTCGCTGCGTAGCAGGTGGCTGGAGGCGGGGTAGTGCCGGTACCGCCAGGGCCTGCTGGGGGGACGGGCCCGCCTCCTTCACCGTCGAACACCACCTCATCCGCTGGGGCGGCTACGCGACCCTCGGCATCCGGAAGCCGTTCGCCCCGCGTGCCATGGCCCCCGCCCCCCGAGAAGGACGTGACCTGCGTGATGAACGAGCGCGGCGAGATGCGCATGCTCCGGCCCTTGCCCGACGGCGGCCACCACGTCACCCTCACCGGCCGGCACGGCACCGCGGAGGCCCAGATCACCAGCCGGACCCTGGACGAACCGGCCCTGCGCCACCTCCTGGACACGCTGCACCCGGTTTCGGACGCGGAACTGGAGTGCCTGATGGAGGAGAAGGCGATCGTCCGAGGGATCGGTCAGAGCGTTTTGACCGTGCCACCGTCGATGACGTAGTCGGCGCCGGTGATGTTGCCGGCGATACCGGAGAGCAGGAACGTGATCAGGGCCGCCACCTCTTCGGGTTCGGTGATCCGGCCGGTCGTGATGGCGAAGGCCTCCGGGATCCGCTCGAGGAAGGCCGCGTGCTCGGCGCCGGCCCCAGCCGCCACCTTGGCGCCGAAGCCTTGGGGGTCGTCCCAGATGGAGGTGCGGACCACTCCGGGGGAGACGGTGTTCACGCGCACGCCCTGGGGACCGAACTCCTCGGCCAGCGACTTGCCCAGTGCGGCGAGGGCCGCCTTGGCCGCGCTGTAGGCGACCGGGCCGGCGGCGGGCAGCCGGGAGTTGATGGAGGAGACGTTGACGATCGATCCGCGGCGCTCGATCAGGCTGGGCAGGGCGGCGCGGGTGACCCGGACCGCACTGAGCAGGTTGAGGTCGAGTATGCGGGACCACTGGGTGTCATCGGTGTCGAGGAAGCCGACGGGCTCCACGTCGTCCCCGGCGCCGACGTTGTTGACCAGCAGGTCGATGCCTCCCAGCTCGGCGAAGGCGCTGTCCATGAGGGTGGCGACGCCGTCGGCCGTGCTCAGGTCGGCCGACACCGTGTACGCGCCGGTCTCCTTCAGTTCGGGCGTGATGGTGCGGGCCGCGCCCATGACGCGGACGCCTTCGGCCGTCAGGGCCCGCGCGGTGGCGAGTCCGATGCCCCGGCCGGCACCGGTGACGACGGCCGTCTTGGAAGCGAGGTCGAGATGCATGACGCTCCAGTTCTTGAACTATAGGTACAAAAAATCGGCAGCGCGCGCTCAGGGAGGAGCGAGCGCTACGGTTCGGATCAGAGGGACTCGACGGTCGCGTCGATCACTCGAACGAGTCGGTCAGGGCTTTCGGCGATACGTGCCATGAGGCGCAGGCCCACGACCGTGTTCAGCAGCAGGCTGCCCAGCGCCGCTGGATCCCGCTCGGGCGCGATCTCTCCCGCGCGCTGCCCCTCCTCGATCAGCGCCCGGAAGGCGTCCTCCGTCCGGTCGAACATGCGCCGGACGAGTTCCGCCGCCGTCTGGTCCGTACGCGCCAGTTCCGCCGCCGTGTTCACGGCCATGCAGCCCCGGCGGTCGGGGTCGGCAAGGTCCAGTTCGGCGAGGAACTCCAGGGCCTTGCGCAGCCGCGCCTTGACCGGGCCGCGCTCTTCGAGCATCTCCATGAGAAGGACGGCCTGGCTGTCACGGTAGCGGCGGAGCGCCCGTTCGAACAGGGCGTGCTTGCTGCCGAAGGCGTTGTAGAGACTACCCTTGCCGATGCCGAGCGCGTCGACGAGGTCCTGCGGGGTGGTTCCGGCATACCCCTTCCGCCAGAACACCTGCATGGCCTGATCGACGGCCGCGTCCGGATCGAACTGCTTGGGCCTTCCCATGATCAGAACACTAACACGGTTTTTGATCCCCAGGTCAAAAAAGCGGCGCCGAAGCGATCGCGCTCCCCCTGACCGGGCCCGGCGGTACGCGGACCGTCGCGAGGTGACACCCGCGCGGCGACCGTGCCGAGAAGCCGCCCGCGAACGAGCGGACCTGCATCGCCGGCAGCGGCTGGGCGTGGACACAGACCCTGACCTGACCATCCGTCACCACAGACACCGTTGCTGAACACTCAGGTGGGAACGCGCGTTTCGGCGTACGCAATCGCCGTGGAAGGCGATCGGCTGCTGTCGGCCCGGCTGTCGGACGCTTCGCCCGTTTTCGAGCCGGGTCTCTGGCACTTGCCTGGCGGGGGAATCGATCCGGGAGAACAGCCTGCGGGCGGCTGTGCGACGGGGCTCCCCCATGCGACTTCTCGGCGGCCACCCAGCGTTCGTCGGTGAACCGCGTCCCGCAGTTGTACAGGCGGGCTGGCAAGCCGCAGGCCCCGGTCCGCGCGGGCGGCGGGTTCGGCATCGCTCTGACATATGCCGCTCGCACCGCACGCGACGAACCTCGCCGTAGCCCCGCCCGGGAGTACGGCGGGGTCCGTCACCCGCGGGAGATGTCAGGGCATGGCCACCCAGGACTGGGAGTTCGCACTGCCTCCCGATTTCAGAGTGACAGTGGATCCCGAGTAGACGCCCCCCGGTGTGTCGAGAGTGCTGTAGCCCCACGGGTCCGTGAACCGCAGAGCCCCGTTGGCTTTGATGCCCTTCCACGTCTTGTCACTTGGGTTCCTGTAGGCGGGTCTGGCGGTGACATAGGACTGGCTGTTGCCCATCTGGGTGAGGACGAGCGGCGTGGGACAGCCGTCGGTGATCGTCACCGTGCCGTCCGGGTTCGAGTCGACCTTCCAGCGCTGCTGGGGCCGACTGGAGTCGAGGGAGGCGAGGTAGACGTTCGAAGCGTCCCGGGGAACACTGCATCCGTCGGCGTGCTCCAGCGCCAGCCCGCTGCCGTTGGTGAAGGTGTGGTACTTGCCGTCACCGATGATGGTGGGTCCGTAGTCGATGGCGTGCTTGAGCAGTTTGTCGAGCACCGGGCCGGTGGTGGCCAGCGGCGGATAGGCGCCGGGCCGGGCCAGGTTGAAGTACTCGGCGAAGGTGGACGGCCGCTTCCAGGCGAGCACGTTGATGGTCCGGTCCCAGCCGGCGTCGTGGTAGTAGCTCAGGTCGATCAGCGAGCCGGCCACGTTGCCCTGGACCGTGTCCCCTACGCCCCAGCCACTGCCGTAGGTGAGTTCGATACTTCCTCCGTCGTTGAAGACGTAGCGCGGAGGGTACTCGGCGCTGACATAGGTGGAGACCGCGTCGGCGAAGCCCTCGGTCCACGCGCACGTGTCGGAGCTGGCACGGTTGACGTAGTGCGGCTGGCAGTTGGTGACAGTGGGGAAGGTGCGCCCGTACAGCACCCACATGAAGAAGTGGCCCAGTTCGTGCAGGGTGACGTGCTGGGAGTCGGGATCGGCGCCGGAGAGCTGGATGATGCCTTCGTCGAAGCTTGTTCCCCTGCTCTCCTCGCCCCAGCGGATGGTGACGCCGGTGCAGGCGTTGTTGTCCGTCTCCTTGGCGGTCCAGCAGCGGCTCACGTCATTGATGCGACTGGTGTACAGGTCCAAGACGGTGTTGAAGGCGTGCCAGGCACGCGAGCTGGCCGCCGGGGCCTTGACCGTGCCGAGGTTCGTGCTGGCCGAGACGTTCGTCCGGGGCGGTGTGTCGAAGGTGTACAGGCGCCCCGAGTTGTCGGTGACTTTCCAGAGGTTCAGGTACTGCGCGTTGAACCGCACCCACAGGGCGCTCATAGTGGTGGTCGTCGTGGGCGCGTGGCAGAGGTCGAAGCCGCCGTTGTCGGTCCTGGTGAGCCCGGAGGCGAGGAGACGGGGGGCGTCGGTCGGCTTCTCGTTGCCCCAGAGTTCGACGCCGGCGGCGCGGGCCCACTTGGACCGAAGGGGTTTGGACGGCCCTTCCTCGGCGTTGAGGAAGTCGAACTCGAGCGCGCCGCTGAGACAGATCGGGGTCGCCGCCCTCGCGGAGGTGGCGGTGAGCGGGACGAGGGCCACGGCGAGGAACAGAGCCGTGGCCAGGGCGGCGAAGGGGCGCGGTATGCGCCGTCTCAGGATCATCCGGTGCCTTTCCGAAGGCCGACGGATCCGGGAGTGACAGACCGACGACGCGGACCGAGCGCGGTGCGTGGTGAAGACACGGCTACCGCCCCACTGCTCACTGCCGATCAGTCCCGGTTGACGACCTCATAATCGAGTGGCACTGCTCCGGACGGCAGAGCGCGCGGAAGAGCACAGACAGGCGCGCGGAAGCACATAGAGGTACTGAGGCATTACGGGGCGGGAACTCACGCCTGTCTGGGTGGCAGCGCCGTCGCTCGAGGAGAGGTGGGCCGGGTCGGGGTCTTCCGCGATGAAGAACGTTGTGGCTCCGGCCAGTTCGTGGTTCAGAGGCAGTAGGCGGCGGGCTGTCCGGCTCCGGCGGCGTACTGCCGCCAGAACCGGGCGCCGTCGTCGGTGTCGGTCAGCCGCAGGCCCGGAGCTCGGCAAGGGCGGGCGGGCCCCTCCGGTGACATGGCCGCGGTCTCGGGGTGATGCCCCGTCGCACTGGTGCGGTCGAGGCGTCAGCGGGTGGAGATGTGCTGGGTGAGGAAGAGTGCGGCGCGGTCGAGTGCCTGGTCGGCTTCGTCGAGGGTGCCGCCGGCGAAGGCCTGGAAGACGTGGGGGGCGCCGGCGGTGATGTCGAGGATGACGTCGACTCCGGCGTCGCGTGCGCGGGCGGCGAGACGGGTGGAATCGTCGAGGAGGATCTCGTTGGTGCCCACCTGGATGAGGAGCGGGGGGAACCCGGTCAGGTCGGCGAAGAGGGCCGGACTGAGCAGGGGCTGCTCGGGGTCCTGGCCGGCGAGGTACATGGCCCCGGTGTGCAGCACGGCCTCGCGGGTGAAGATCGGATCGATGCCGTCCTTGGTCGTCATGCTCTCCCCGGTACGGGTGGCGTCCAGCCCCGGGGAGAAGGCCACGATCGCGGCGGGCAGCGGAAGCCCCGCGTCGCGGGCGGCCAAGGCGGTGGTGACCGAGTAGCCGCCGCCGGCGGAGTCCCCGGCAAACGCGATGGCGGACGGGTCCAGGCCGCTGTCGAGGAGGGCGCGGTAAGCGTTCAGGTTGTCATACAGACCAGCCGGGAACGGGTGCTCGGGGGCCAGCCGGTAGTCCACCGAGTACGAGTCGAACCCGGTCCTCGAGACGAGCTGCGCGGTCAGCGACAGCGCGGTCTCGGGGGAGCCGAAGACGAAGCCGCCACCGTGGAAGTACAGGATCGTGCCCGGGCGCGCGCCGTTGTCCGGTGTGACGTGCAGGGCGCGTCGGCCGCCGAGCGTGGTCGAAGTGGTGCGGACACCGTCCGGCACGATCATCGTGTCCATGAGTGCCCTGAACCCGGCGCGCAGCTCCTCGACGGAGCGCTGACCCTCAGGTCGGGGCTGGCGGAGCATCGCGTCGACCTTGGCGAGCTGTTCCTTGCTCATCTGCTTCCTCCTGTGGAATGGCTCCCCCTAAACTATATGCCGTGGCATATAAATCAACTGGCTTCGCCGACCTTCAGAGCTTCTTCGCCGATCTCGTCCGCTGCGAGACGCGCCTGTACAACGCGCTGAACGACCGCCTGCGCGAGCGGCACGGGATCGTGACGTCGCAGTTCGAGTTCCTGCGGTTCCTGCGCGAGCACCCGGGGTCCCGGGTGGCCGACCTCGCCGCGGAATTCGCCATCGGCGTCGGCGCGACCAGCAAGAGTGCCGACCGCCTGGAGAAGCAGGGATGGATCGTCCGCCAGACCAACCCGGAGGACCGCAGGTCCTCGCTTCTGGCGCTGACGGACGACGGCTCACAGCTCCTCGATGCCGCCGAGACCACTTTCGCCGCAGGCCTGAGCGAGCTGGTCGAAGGAGCCCTCGACCAGTCCACGACGGCCGCCGCCGCCAAGGCCCTCCGCCAGTTGCGCTCCGCACTCGAACGCGACCGGATCGGCACCCCCACCGGCTGAGGCGCCGGCCCAGCCGACGGCTCGACACCCGGTCGCCTGGCAGAGGCGTGGCCGGCCGCAGCGTCCTGCGGTCGTCCATGTCGTCGGATCCGATCGGCTTTCGCCACAGTGCGCCGCCGATCCGGGCGGCGAGCGGAACGTCGAGGACCGGGGCGGGGCCGAAAGGGAGATCGACAGATTTTCGAGTCTTCTGTTCGCCGCTCCCGGCGAACGAGCGCGAGGTGATCTCATGCGACGAACCGAGTACGACGCGGGCCAGGCCGCCAAGCGCCTGGAGGTGCCCGCGGCGGCCTTCCAGCAGGCTCGCCACACCGGCCTCGTCCCCGCCCCCCGACGTGTCGTCGTCCAGTGGTCCCGGGCCGCCATGGAGGCGATGGGTGCCGACGCCATCCGGGCCGCGATGCCCACCCCGCCGGTCGGCGGCGGACCGGATCGCCGCCGCGCTTCTCCGAGTGGTCCACTCCCACCCGGCCAGCGGTCTACGCACAGGGCTGTTGGTGAGTCCACCGTGACCGCTCATCCCCGGCGGCGACCCCGTGCGGTGCGCCACGGATCCGGTCGGCCACCGGGGTACTGCCGTGAGTGGGAGCGACGCCGGAAGGGCCGCGGCTTCGGTGACGAGTACAGCTCCGCGACGCGCAGCCGGGACGCGTCGGCGAGCTCCCCCAAGAGTTCCTGACGGAATGCGGCTCGCAGGCGGCGCCGGCAGATCAGCGAGCAGGCGAGCCTGAGGAACGCCTCGTGGATGTCGTCGCGGACCTCCCACCGGATGCGCGGACGGCCGAACCAGTGCAGCAACGCGATCGTCTGCTCGACCACCCGCCGTTTGGTGACCAGGCCGGAACCGGGGTCGGTGCCGCGACGGGCGATCACGGGCTTGATGCTCGTCCGCTACGGAGGCGTGGGAGTCCAGCCCGATCAGGTTGTCCAGCTCGTACGGATCCGCCGCGAGATCGTGGAGTTCGGTCTCCCGGTCATGGGTCCGCGCGCAGAGGACGCCCGATCTGGTCCTCGCTGATCCGCACGAGGACCGGCCTCGGGCGCTGCGGATCGGGCCCCCCGTGCAGCAGCGGCAGCGAGGACCTTCCGTGCAGGCCCTCGGCGACCACCAGCCCCGCCGCGTCGACCAGCGTCGGCATCAGGCCGACGGTGCTCAGCGGCTGCCGGACGAGACCGCCGCCGCGGCCGGCACGGTGTCGTCCTCGGTGCCCAGGCCGAACAGCACGTCACGCAGCCGACCCGATCCCTCGTCGACCCGCTGGACCTGGCCCGGACAGCCGCCCGGATGACGGTACGGCCCGCCCGTGCGGCACGCCGTCCCTCGTCAGCGCTCCCGGCAGCCGCGCGGCGCCGGACAGTCGTCTGCCGCGTTCTGGTGGTGCGGTTCGAGCAGGAGAGGAAGAAGCGGACGCACCGGCTCGCCGCCCCCGTCGTGGACCACCGTCCGACGGGCGTCGGACGTGAACCCCAGCCGGTCCGAGGCGAGCCAGGAACAACGTCGCGTGGGAGTGGCAGACCGTTGCGGAACACTCCCGTGGCTGTCGGGTACGGGCGGGTCCGGAGGGACGGACGGACCGGCGCGCACACCGGGTCGGGGGTGATCGCGTGCTCGACGAGCCTGCCCTCGCCGGGCCGGCCGAACTCGGGAGTCGCCCGCCCGGTTGCCGTGCACGCCCGTGGTGTCCCAGCGCTGCTGGTCGGTGAGGACCACGATCACGCGGGGACGCCGGGGCACGGTCATGCGGTGGCGGCCTCCGCGGCCGGGACGCCCGACGCGCCCGGTGTGCTGGACGCACCCGACGCGACGCCGAACGCCGGGTCCGGCACCGACTCGGGGGACAGCAGCACGGAGGACCGGCCGTCGACACCGACCGGGACGTCACCGTCGATGGTGACCCGGCGCAGTTTGCGCTCGTGGTCGTCGGAGTCGTCCACCCCGTAGTGCTGCGTCGCCCGGTTGTCCCAGATGGCGACGTCGCCGGCCTGCCACTGCCAGCGGACGGTGTTCTCGGGCCGCTCGATGTGCGCCTGGAAGAGCTGGAGCAGGGCACGCGAGTCCGGCGCGGTCAGCCCCTTGATGCGCTGGACGAAGTTGCCGAGCAGCAGGACCCGCTCCCCGGTCTCCGGGTGGACGCGCACGACGGGGTGCTCCGTGAGGAACTTCGTCGAGGTGAACACCTCGCGGAACCGGGCCAACTGCTCGGGCAGCGCGTCGGGGCGCAGCGCGGCGTAGTCGTAGTCGTTGGAGTGCACGGCGCGCAGCTCGTCGGCGAGGCGGCGCAGCGGCTCGGGCAGCCGGGCGTACGCGGTCGCGGTGTTGGCCCACAGGGTGTTGCCGCCGTACGGGGGCACGACCAGGGCGCGCAGGACGGAGAAGGCCGGGTACGCGGGGACGAAGGTCACGTCACTGTGCCACTGGTTGGCACGGCCGCCGTGGTCGGAGTCGATCGGGAAGGAGTAGCGGCCGTCGGCGGAGGGGACGGTCGGATGGGCGACCGGCGTGCCGAGCAGGCGGCCGAAGGCCTCGTGCTGCTCCTCGTCCAGGTGGTCCTGGCCGCGGAAGAAGACGACCTTGTGCTCGAGCAGGGCCGCGCGGATCTGGGCCACGGTGTCCGCGGGCAGGTCGCCGCCGAGACGGACGCCGGTGAGGACCGCGCCGAGGCGGCCACCGACCTTCTGCACGGTGACGGCGGGGGCGGGGGCTGTGGTGGTCATGTGTGCTTCCTTCCGTGGACACAAGCAACGCACGTCGGCTTGCGTGGAGTTAATTCCTGAGGGGAAGTAATTGAGGTGAGACAGGGACCGTGCCCCGGGAACCGTGCGGCCGAGGCGGATGACGCGGAGAGCGGGGGCGCGCGGGTGCCATGACGACGGTAGCGGCGCGAACCCGCGGCGCGGGACGCTCGGTTCAGGCGCCTGCGGCAGCCCGGCAGAGGCCCGGACAGAGCGCCGGGGCGGCGGTGCCGAGCCGCGACTCGCAAGCGGCCGTGGTGAGCATGCCCCGGAGACTGACAGGGTCCCGCGAGGCTCGTCAAGGACACGGACCGAGACCCGGATCCTGTCCCGGGGGTGCTTCAATTCCCCCTGCACGGCACCTGGCCGTCGGCCCGGGGACCCGCTCTGACCAGGCGGTTTCAGGCGCCGAACCGAAGGAACCGAAGCCTTGGCACCGCTTTGCGGGACGGCCCGTGACCGGCTTCGGGATTTCATGTCCCCGCAACGTGGAGAGGCAACGATGACGTCCAGCGCCCACCCGCCCAGAATGGTCGGCGACGGCCGGCGCGAGGCGAACGCGGCTCTCGTGCTGCGAACGGTCCTCGATCACGGCCCGGTCGCCCGCAGCGCCGTCGCCCGGCTCTCGGGACTCAGCCCGGCCGCCGTGTCCCGGCAGGCCACCGACTTGACACGGGCGGGGCTGCTGCGCGAACTGCCCGACCTCGTCGAGGGCCGGGGGGTGGGGCGCCCGCAGATCCCGATGGACCTGCACGTCGGTGCGGTCGGCGGGCCGGTGGCCGGCGGCGTGCACCTGGGCGTGCCCGCGTCGACGCTGGGCCTGGTCGACCTGCGGGGCAGGGTGATCGCCCGGCGCTCGGTGCCGCACGACGGACTGGACCGGGAGCTGCTGCCGGCCGCCGTCGCCGCCGAGTTGCGCGCCTTCCTCGCCGAACACGTGGGCGGACGGCCCCTGTTGGGAGTCGGTGCGGCGCTGGGCGGCTGGATCGACCCGGTGCGGGGATCGGTCGTCCGGCACGAGGCGCTCGGGTGGCGGCGCCGCCCGCTCGCCGTGGAACTCACCGAGGGCCTGGGCGGTGTGCCCGTGCGGATCGACAACCACGCGCGTGCCATCGCCCAGTCGGAGATCCTCTTCGGCAGGCCGGCCGCACGGCGCAGTCTCGTCCACCTCTTCGTCGGCAACGTCGTGGACGCGGCGCTGGGCATCGCGGGCGTGGTGCACCAAGGGCCGGGTTCGGCGGCGGGCGACGTCGCGCACCTGCCCGTGCCCGACTCCACCGTCCCCTGCCCGTGCGGCCGTTCGGGCTGTCTGGAGGCGACCGCGTCGAACACCGCCGTCGCGGCGACCGCGGCGCGCCGGGGGATCGTGCCGGAACCCGACATCTTCCTGGTCGTGGACGCGGCGGCCGCCGGTGACCGGCGCGCGGACCGGCTGCTGAGGGAACGGGCCCGGGCGGTGGGCAGGGCGGTCGCCCTCCTGCTCGACGTCGTCAACCCGGACCTGGTGGTCGTCACCGAGCACGCCAGCGTGCTCAACGCCGAGTACCTGGAGGAGGTCCGGGGCGCCGCCGTCGATCTCTCGTCCGTCTGCGACGACCCGGAACGCATTGTCAGCCCCCACGCGGGCCCGGCCACGCTGCCCGTCGCGGCCGGCACCGTCCTGCTGAATCCGCTGTTCAGGGCGCCGCTGAGGACCATGGAAGAGCGGGCAGGGGCCGAAGCGGAAGGGCTGACACCGTCTCACTGAACGGACAGCGTCGTTGACCGCCGGACGACGTCACTGTCATATTGCTGCCGTGAGTCCACAAACGCGCCTCGTCTCCCGCAGGCATGTCGACCTGTGTCGACAGGCCAGCGCGGTCTGTGCCGTTCGCGTCTGACCACCTCGCCCGCGAGCGGACCCGGCCACTGCGCCGGTGCCTCCGCCTCGCCCCGCATCCTTCCTCCCTCTTGATGCGCGCCGACACACACTGACCAGGCCGATACGCGCCGACAGCGCGGCTCCGCGCTGACAGTGACGACGTGCGCGCTCCCGCGCCGAACCGTCAGCCGCCTGCACGGCCTCGCAGCCATGAATTCCGCTCGCAGCGGAAGTAATGGTGCGCGACGCCGGGCGCACGACGCCGTTCTCCGCGTCTCGTCATCACCTCATCGTCCCTCGAACCGTCACAGGCAGGCATCAGATGACCGAGTCGTACCCTTTCCCGGCCGCCACACCCTCCCGGCGGACCGCCCTGCGTGCCGCCGGCGGTGGCACCCTGTTCCTCGGGCTGGGACTGGCGGGCTGCCGCTCGGCCGTCTCCGCGTCGGAGTCCGCCGAGAAGGGGGGCGCCGCCGAGCCGAGACGGGGCGGCACGGTGAGCGTCGCCATCAACAGCGACTTCACCCCCAGCCTCCTGTTCGCCCAGAGCGGCCAGTCCCTCCAGCACCGCCTCGTCTACAACACGCTGACCCGCTACGACGACGAGCTGACACCGCGGCCCGAACTGGCGACTTCCTGGCAGTACGCGAAGGACGGCCGCAGCATCACGCTCGAACTGCGCTCCGGGGTGACCTTCCACGACGGCCGTCCGTTCACCGCCGATGACGTGATCTTCGCCGTGAAGAACCTCCAGAACCCGGCCAGGGCCGCCCAGTTGAGGGCGACAGCGAGCGTGGTCACCGGTTTCGAGAAGCAGGGCGACCACAGGCTGGTGCTCAAGCTGGCCCACCGCGTCAACAACCTCTTCGACCTCTTCGAGTTCATGATCATCACTGATCGGAACTCCGTCGAGGAGGCGCTGAAGGGAACCAGGCTCAACGGCACCGGGCCGTTCCGGCTTACCAAGTGGAGCCCGGGCTCCGGACTGAGCTTCACCCGCAACGACACCTACTGGCAGCGGGGCCGCCCCTACCTCGACGCCGTCGAGTTCCGCGTGATCCCGCAGGCCGACGCCCTCGTCTCCTCCTTGCGCACGGGTCAGTCGCAGCTCACGTTCCAGGTGCCGGGCAGGAACCTCGCCGTCGTCAAGAGCAGTCCCGGCCTCACCGTCACCGAGTACGACACGGGCGGCGGAGCCCAGTACCTCGGCGTCAACACCACGGTCGCCCCGCTCGACGACCGCACCGTCCGGCAGGCCCTCGCCCACGCCGTCGACCGCGACCGCATCCTGAAGCAGACCCTCGGCGGCTACGGACTCGCCTCGGCGGCCCCCTGGCCGAAGTCGTCGCCCGCCTTCACCGAGGCCGGCCGCACCCACTACGCGCACGACCCCGCGAAGGCGCGCGAACTGCTGAGGTCCGCCGGACACACCCGCCTCGACCTTCCCCTGCTGCACCTCGGTCTGCCCGGGGACACCGCCGTCGCCGAGTCCCTCCAGTACGACCTGAAGCAGGTGGGCGTCCACGTGACCCTCCAGCCCACCGACCCGGCCAGCGCGCAGAAGAACCTCATCTCCCAGAAGATGCCCGCCCTGTGGACGATGAGCCACGGGTTCGCCCAGGTCCAGCCGTCGACCCTCGCGGTCAGCGCCTATCCCTTCAACGAGGCCAAGAACACCTCGGAATACCGGTCGGCGAAGTACACCCGGGTCGTCCGCGAGGCGTGGACGAGTCCCGCCACCGGCGCCGCGGCGAACGCGCTGCACCGCGAGATCTCCGACATCCTCCTCGACGAGGCGTTCATCATCGACCTCGTCATCCGCGGCAACGTCCAGGTCGCCGCCGAGGACCTGCACGGCGTCACGCTGAACAAGTTCGCCTACCTCAACCTCGACAACGCCTACCTGGCGGCCTGAGCATGGGCGTCCGACTGCTGCGGCGGCTCCCGTCCGCCCTCCTCGTCCTCCTCGTCGCCTCCCTCGTGATCTTCTCGATCCTCCGCCTGGTGCCGGGTGATCCCGCGACCTCCCTCGCCGGACCGGACGCCGGTCCCGAGACCGTCGCCGCCATCCGGGACCGCCTCGGCCTGGACGAACCCCTGCCCCTCCAGTACGTCCACTGGATCGGCGGCCTCCTCACCGGCGACCTCGGCGCCTCGTACGCCATCGGCGGCCAGACCGCCGACCTCATCGGCGACGGTCTCGGCGCGACGGTCGAACTCACGCTGGGCGCCCTGCTGTTCGTCGTCGTCCTCGGCACCGCGTCCGGGGTGCTCGGTGCCACCGCACGCCACGGCTGGGTACGCGCCGCGGTCCGGGTCCTGACGACCGGGGCACTGGCCGTGCCGCCGTTCGTCACCGGTGTCCTGCTCGTGCTGCTGTTCGCGGTGGTGCTGAAGGTCCTGCCGTCCGGCGGCCGGGTCTCCGTCCTCGCCGCCCCCGACCTGGGTGTGCAGTACCTGCTGCTGCCCGCGCTGTGCCTGGCGCTGCCCAGCGCCGCGATCCTCGGCCGCTACCTGAAGGACGGCATCGAGCGCGCCCTCTCCGAGGACTACGTGCGCACGGCCACCGCGGCGGGCGTCCACCCGCGCCGGCTGCTGTGGCGCCACGCCCTGCCCAACGCGCTGCCGCCCGTCGTCACCCTGCTCGGCATGCAGACCGGCCACCTGCTGGGCGGCGCCGTGCTCGTCGAGGCCATCTTCGCCTGGCCCGGCCTCGGCCAGCTCGCCGAACAGGGCCTCACCCGCCGGGACTACCCGGTCGTGCAGGATCTGCTGCTGCTCCTGGTGACCGTCTTCGTCCTCGTCCAGTTGATCACCGATCTCGTCCATGCCTGGCTCGACCCCCGGATCAGGTGGGAGTGACCCCATGTCCGCCATCACCCTCCCGGCCCCCGGGAAACCCGCCCGCAGGACCCCGCGCCACCCCTACCGGGCCGCACTGGCCTCCGTCAGGGGCCGCGTCGGTCTCGCACTCGTCCTGCTCGTCGTGCTCGCCGGGGTCTTCGCCCCGCTGCTCGCCGGGCACAGTCCGACCGACCAGTCCGCGCTGTCCCTGGCGGCCCCCGGCACCCCGGGTCACCTCCTGGGCACCGACGACCTCGGCCGCGACCTGCTCGCCCGCCTGCTCTACGGCATCCGCGCCGACCTCGGCATCATCGCCCTCGCGGTGCCCCTCGGGGCGCTCCTGGGCTGCCTGTCCGCGCTGCTCGCGGCGACCCACCCGGCCGTGGACACCGCCGTCCAGCGGGCCTTCGACCTCGTCCTCGCCTTCCCCGGGCTGATCCTCGCCCTCGCCGTCACCGCCGTCCTCGGCCCCGGCCGCCTGCCCGTCGTCCTGGTCATCGCCCTCGCCGAGATCCCCGCCTTCGGACGGCTCCTGCGCACCGGCATCCTGGTCGAGCGGGAACGCGAGTACGCCACCGCCGCCCGGGTCGGCGGCGCCTCCCCGGCCCGTGTCCTGACCCGGCACATCCTGCCCAACGCCGTGGACCCGCTCGTCGTGCAGATCGCCGTCTCGCTGACCGTCGCGGTCTTCATCGAGGGCGCGATGAGCTTCCTCGGCGTCGGTGTCCGCCCCCCGCAGCCCACCCTGGGCGCCGTGCTGAGCCAGTCGATCCCCTACCTCGCCGACGCGCCGCACTTCGCCGCCGGCCCTCTGATCACCGTGACCGCGCTCGTCCTCGGCCTGACCCTGATCGCCGAGGCACTGAACCGGGAGATACGCCGATGACCGCCTCCGCACTGCTCGAAGTACGCGGTCTGGACGTCGAGTTCACCGCACCCGACGGCACGGTCACCCGCGCCGTGCGAGACGTGTCCTTCACCCTGGACCGGGGCGAGACCCTGGCCGTCGTCGGGGAGTCCGGTTCCGGCAAGTCCACCACCGCCCTCGCCCTGCTGCGGATGCTGCCCGGCACCGGCCGCGTGGCCCGCGGCTCCGTCCTGCTGGACGGGCAGGACCTCGCGACCGCCGACGAGGCCGGGCTCCGGCGGGTCCGGGGCGCCCGCATCGGCATGGTCTTCCAGGACCCGATGACGGCCCTGAACCCGGTGCTCACCGCGGGCGCCCACCTGGACGAGGTGCTGCGCGCCCACGGCGGCCGCGACAAGGCGGCCCGCCGCGCCCGAGCCGTGGAACTCCTCGGCCTGGTCGGCATCCCGGATCCGGAACGCCGTCTGGACGACCATCCGCACCGCTTCTCCGGCGGCCAGCGCCAGCGCATCCTGATCGCCATGGCCCTGGCCGGCGAACCGGACGTCCTGGTCGCCGACGAGCCCACCACCGCCCTCGACGCCACCGTCCAGGACCAGATCCTCACCCTGCTCGGCGACCTCAACCGCCGCACCGGCACCGCCTTGGTCCTCATCACCCACAACATGGGCGTCGTGGCCCGCGCCTGCGAACGGGTCCTGGTGATGTACGGCGGCACCGTCGTCGAGGACGGTCCCACCGCCGAGGTCCTCACCCGCCCGCGGCACCCCTACACCGCCGGCCTGCTCGCCGCGGTGCCCCGCCTGTCCGCGCCGTCCGGCACCCGTCTGGCCGGCATCCCCGGTGCTCCGCCCGACCTCTCGGTCCTCACCGACGGCTGCGCCTTCGCCGACCGCTGCGCCTTCACCGAAGACAGTTGCCGCACCGTCACCCCGCCGCTGGTCCCCGTCACGACGCGGGCCGCGCCGGGAGCGGGCACGGTACGGGTGGCCTGCCCGCCCGCGACGAGCCGGTCCGCGCCGCTGCCCGCCGCGCCCCCGCCCGCCCGGATCGACCGGCCCCGGCCCGGCGCGGTGGTCCTGGAGGCCGTAGGACTGCGCAAGACCTACCGGGGCCGCGGCCTGCGCGGCCGTCCGCTGACCGCGCTGGACGACGTCTCCCTGACCCTGGCCGCCGGCGAGACCCTCGGCGTCGTCGGCGAGTCCGGCTCCGGCAAGTCCACCCTCGCCCGCGTGCTCGCCCACGCGCACCCGAGCGACTCGGGCACCCTGCGGCTGGACGGCGTGGACATCAGCCGCCCCTCCCGCCGCGAACTGCACACCGTACGGCGCCGCGTCCAGATGGTCTTCCAGGACCCGTACGCCTCCCTCAACCCCCGCATGACCGCCGGCCAGATCATCGCCGAGCCGCTGCACGCCTTCGGCATCGGCGACCGGAGCCGACGCGCACAGCGGGTCGAGGAACTCCTGCTGCTCGTCGGACTCGACCCGTCCGCGGCCGACCGCCGCCCGCGGTCCTTCTCCGGCGGCCAGCGCCAGCGCATCGGCATCGCGCGCGCCCTCGCCCCCGAACCGTCCGTGCTCATATGCGACGAGCCCGTCTCCGCGCTCGACGTCTCCGTCCAGGCCCAGATCGTGGGCCTGCTCACCGACCTGCAACGCGATCTCGGGCTCTCCCTCGTCTTCATCGCCCACGACCTCGCCGTGGTACGGCAGGTCAGTCACCGCATCGCCGTCATGCACCGGGGACGCGTCGTGGAGACCGGCAGCGCCGACGAGGTGTGCGAGAACCCGGCCGACCCCTACACCCGGGCCCTGCTCGCCGCCGCCCCCGACCCCGTCCCGCCGGCGCGCCACCGCGAGCCCCGCTCCACGCAGGTGCCCGCATGAGCGGCTGCTGCGCCCCCGGCCGCGCCCGCGGCGGCGGAGCGGGGCCGTTCACCGGGCCGCTCCCCCTGCCGCGGGCGCGCCGCGCCGCCCATCCCGCCCTGGTGGAGCTGCCCGGCGGCACCTTCCTGCGCGGCGACGCCTTCGACGAGGGCTACCACGCCGACCACGAGGGCCCGGTCCGCGAGGTGAGCGTCGCACCGTTCGCCATCGACGCCACCGCCGTCACCAACGCCCAGTACGCGGCCTTCGTCGAGGCCACCGGCCACCGCACCGACGCCGAGCGCTTCGGCTCGTCGTACGTCTTCCATCTCCTGCTCCACCCCGCCGCCGAGCGCCACGTCCTCGGCCGCGTCCCGGGAGCACCCTGGTGGCTCGGCGTCACCGGAGCGTCCTGGCACGCCCCCGAGGGCCCCGGCTCCGGCCTCGACGGCCGCGCCGACCACCCGGTGGTGCACGTCTCCCACCACGACGCCCTGGCGTACTGCGCCTGGGCGGGGTTGCGGCTGCCCACGGAGGACGAGTGGGAGTACGCCGCGCGCGGCGGCCTGCGGGGCGCCCGCTATCCGTGGGGGAACGACTTCACGCCGGGCGGGCGGGAGATGTGCAACACCTGGCGGGGACACTTTCCGCACCGCTCCGACCGGCCCGGCGGCAGCACCGGCACCATGCCCGTCACCGCCTACGAACCCAACGGGTTCGGCCTGTACAACACCTCCGGCAACGTGTGGGAGTGGGTCCAGGACACCCACGGCACCGGCGAACGGGTCATCCGCGGCGGCTCCTACCTCTGCCACGCCTCCTACTGCAACCGCTACCGGGTCGCCGCCCGCTCCCACAACACCCCCGACTCCTCCACCGGCCACGGCGGCTTCCGCTGCGCCCGCGACCCGGAGCCGGCCGTACCGGAAGGACGTACCACCCCGTGAAGGCCGTCATGGTGATGTTCGACAGCCTCAACCGGCACATGCTGCCGCCCTACGGCGGACCCGGGTGGGTCCACGCCCCGAACTTCGCCCGCCTCGCCGCCCGCACCGTCACCTACGACACCTGCTACGCCGGCTCGATGCCCTGCATGCCCGCCCGCCGCGAACTGCACACCGGCCGCCACAACTTCCTGCACCGCGGCTGGGGTCCGCTCGAACCGTTCGACGACTCCATGCCCGAACTGCTGAAGCAGAACGGCGTCCACACCCACCTGGTCAGCGACCACCAGCACTACTGGGAAGACGGCGGCGCCACCTACCACGGCCGCTACAGCACCTGGGAGTTCTTCCGCGGCCAGGAGGGCGACCCGTGGAAGGGCCACGTCGCCGACCCGCGCCCGCCCGAGGACCTGCGCGCCGGCCGGGGCGAACTGTGGCGCCAGGACTGGGTCAACCGGCGGTACCTCGGCAGCGAGGCAGAGCAGCCGCAGACCCTCACCTTCGACGCGGGGCTGGAGTTCCTGAGCGTCAACCACGCCGAGGACGACTGGTTCCTGCAGATCGAGACGTTCGACCCGCACGAGCCCTTCTTCACCCAGGCCCACTACAAGGACCTCTACCCCCACGACTACGACGGCCCCCACTTCGACTGGCCCGACTACAACCGGGTCACCGAGACGCCGGAACAGGTCGAGCACGCCCGCTACGAGTACGCGGCGCTGCTGTCCATGTGCGACCACTCGCTCGGCCGGGTCCTGGACGCCATGGACACCCACGGCCTGTGGGAGGACACCCTCCTGATCGTCTGCACCGACCACGGCTTCCTGCTGGGTGAGAAGGGCTGGTGGGCGAAGGTGGTCCAGCCCTGGTACGAGGAACTGGTCCACACCCCGCTGTTCGTGCACGACCCGCGTCGCCCGGACCGTGCCGGCACCCACGACGCCACCCTCGTCCAGACCATCGACATCGCACCGACCCTGCTGGAGTACTTCGGCGTCGACCGCACGCCCGACATGCAGGGGCGCCCCCTGGGCGGGACCGGCGGGACGGCCGGCGCCGGGGCCGGGCGGACCTCCGCCCTGTTCGGCATGTTCGGCGGCCATGTGAACATCACCGACGGCCGCTACGTCTACATGCGCGCCTGCCACGACGACACCAACCAGCCCCTCAACGAACACACCCTGATGCCCACCCGCATCCGCGGCCGCTTCACCCCGCACGAACTCGCCGGCATCTCCCTCGCGGAACCCTTCTCCTTCACCAAAGGGGTGCGGACCGTCCGGGTCCCCGCGCCCGCGCCGGCGCTCCTCGGCCCCCAGCGGTTCGGCACCCTGCTCTTCGACCTCGCGACCGACCCGCACCAGGAACGGCCGATCGTGGACGACGCCGTCGAACTGCGCATGATCCGGCTCCTGGTCGAGCAGTTGCGCGCCAACGACGCCCCGCACGACCAGTACGAACGCCTCGGTCTCCCGCACGAGCCGGACTCCGCCGACGAGAGGCACCTGCTCGTGGCCGCACAACGCGAGCGGGCGGACGTCGCGCGCGAACCGGCCGCCCGCGCCGACGAGTTCGCCGAGGGCACCCTGAACCTGCGCACCCCGCTCGCCCGGCTGCTGGCCGAACCGGCGGCGGCCGACGCCGTGCGCCGCATCGTGCCGGGACTGCTCGACACCGAGCTGCTCACCCTGCGCGGCGGCGGCACCCTCCTGCACATCGCCGCCTTCACCGGCCGGCCGGGCCGCGCGCAACTCACCGAGCTGGCCGGCGAACTGGCCCGCCTCTTCCCGGCTCCCCGCACCGACAGCACCGACAGCACCGCCGACGACGCGGAGGTCCCCGCATGAGCAGCGCCACCCGACGCGACCCGTACGAGGGTTTTTCCGGCCACGTCGGCCGGACCTTCGCCGAATCCGAACCGGCCTGGCCCGCACCCGCCCCCACCGGGAAGGCACCGAACATCGTCGTCGTCCTCGTCGACGACATGGGGTACAGCGACACAGGCCCGTTCGGCTCGGAGATCCCCACGCCCGTCCTCGACCGCCTCGCCGACGGCGGAGTACGGCTGACCAACTACCACACCATGCCGCTGTGCTCCCCGGCACGGGCGGCGCTGCTCACGGGCCTCAACCCGCACCGCGTCGGCTACGCCATGGTCGCCAACTCCGACCCGGGATTTCCCGGATACGGCATGCAGATCGCCGACGACATCCCCACCCTCGCCGAACTGCTCCACGACGCCGGATACGCCACCTACGCCGTCGGCAAGTGGCACCTGGTGCGCGACTCCGCGTCCAACGCGGCGAACGACCGCGCCGGCTGGCCGCTCCAGAAGGGCTTCGACCAGTACTACGGCGTACTGGAGGGCTTGACCAGCCTCTTCCACCCGCACCAGCTCGTCCGGGACAACAGTCCGCTCGACATCGACGAGTTCCCCGACGACTACTACTACACCGACGACATCACGGACCAGGCGATCGCCATGGTCAAGTCACTGCGCGCCCACGACCAGGACAAACCCTTCTTCCTGTACCTCGCCCACAACGCCGTGCACGGGCCGCTCCAGGCCAGGGCCGAGGACATCGACCGCCACCGCGGACGCTACGACGACGGCTGGGACGCGTTGCGCGAACGTCGCTTCGCCGCGCAGAAGGCCGCCGGCCTCTTCCCGCCCGGCACGGAACTGCCCGCACGCAACAGCGAGGCAGGCCTCGACGTACCGGCCTGGGAAAGCCTCACCGAGGAGCAGCGCCGGCTCTACGCCCGGTACATGGAGGTGTACGCGGCGCTCGTCGACAACATCGACCAGAACCTCGGCCGCCTCACCGGCACTCTCGACGCGCTCGGGGAACTCGACAACACCATCATCGTCTTCACCTCCGACAACGGTGGGACCGGAGAGGGCGGCGCCGAGGGCACCCGCTCCTACTTCAGCCGCTTCGTCCACCACCCGGGGCTGCCGGACGACTGGACGCCCGACGTCGACCGCGCCCCGGAGCTGATCGGCGGCCCCCGCAGCCTCGTCCACTACCCGCGAGGCTGGGGCATGGCCTCCAACACGCCGTTCCGCCTCTACAAGGGCCACACCCACGCCGGCGGGGTACGCGTCCCGTTCCTGCTGTCCTGGCCCGACGGCGCCCGGGAAGGACGGCTCGCACCGGGCCTGCGCCCGCAGTACCAGTACGTCACCGACATCGCACCCACGCTCCTGGAACTGGCCGGACTGCGGCGCCCCGGCACCCGGCGCGGCCGCCCCCTCCAGGAACCGGACGGCACCAGCTTCGCCCCCGTCCTGGCCGACGCCGCCCACGACTCCACCCACCACGAGCAGTACTGCGAGATGAGCGGCAACCGCAGCCACTACCGCGACGGCCACAAACTCGTCACCCTGCACCGGCCCGGCACGCCCTACGACGACTCCGAATGGGCGCTGTACGACATCCGTACCGACCCCACCGAGATCCGCGACCTCGCCGCCGAGCGCCCGGACCTCGTCAAGGAACTGTCGGCGGCCTGGGAGGAGGCGGCCTGGCGCAACGGCGTCTTCCCGCTGCCGGACGGCAGTGGAGCCCTCGCCCGCCGCAACCCCGCCGAACGGAGGCTCGCCCGGCCGCTCACCCTGCTGCCCGGCACGCCGGAACTGGAGCGCTACCGCTCCTCCCGGCTGATCTCCCTGCGGTCCTTCGACATCGAGGTCCTGCTCGACGAGACCGGCGACGGCGTCCTCGTCTCCCACGGCGACCAGGGAGGCGGCTACAGCCTGTACGTCGAGGACGGACGGCTGCGCCTCGCCTACAACGAGTACGGCGTCCTGCACGAAACGGACGCCGGTCTCCTGGCGTCGGGTCCGCACCACGTCCTGCTGAGCGCCACCGCCGAGGAAGGCCTGCGCTGGCGGTTCACGCTGGCCGTCGACGGGAGAGAACGGGCCGTGTCCGGCAGCGTGCACCAGCTCATCGGCATGGCGCCCTTCCAGGGCATCAGCGTCGGCGTCGACCGCAAGTCGCCCGTCTCCTGGCCCCTGTACGAACGCCACCGCACCTTCCGGTTCACCGGACGGCTGAGGTCGGTGACGTACCGGCCCGGACCGCCGGGCCCCGACTCCCCGGAAGCGGTGGCCACCGCGCTCCGCGAGGCGGCGTCCGCGTTCGAGTGAGCCCTCCCTGCCAGACCCTCGTTATGTCGTGCGCATGGCAAGTTTATTGATGGTTCGTCAACTGCCTTGTGAGTGACGTCAGTTGTCGGCAACTCTTGATCACAGCCCGAGCGGGATGCCATGCCCCCGCCTCGGCAGGGGCGCGCGATCGCGCGCACCCGCCCCCCACAGACGCGCGCCCCACCCGTGCGCGCCGCCAAGAGGAGGAATCCCTCGTAATGGCACAACTGCGGAGCAAGAGAATACGGTTCGTCGCGACCGCCGCGATCGCGGCGACCACCTTGGCCGGCGGCCTCGCCGCCGTCCCCGCCCAGGCCGCTCCCGCCGTGGGCAAGGTGATCGGTGCCGGCTCGCCCACGGCGGTCCGGGACAGCTACATCGTGACGCTCCGGAAGGACGCCGGATTCAAGGCCTCCTCCATCACGGGCAGGAAACTGGTCAAGGAGTACGGCGGCAGCGTGACCAGGACGTTCGGCAGCGCGCTGAACGGCTACGCCGCCGCCCTCTCCGCGACGGAGGCCGAGCGCCTGGCCGCCGACCCTGCGGTGGCGGCCGTCGAGCAGGACCAGCGGGTCGCCGTCGCCGACACCACGCAGTCCAGCGCGCCGTGGGGCCTCGACCGCATCGACCAGACCGCCCTGCCCCTGTCCGGCACCTACACCTACCCGGACAGCGCGGGCAGCGGTGTGACCGCCTACGTCATCGACACCGGCGTACGCATCACGCACCAGCAGATCAGCGGCCGTGCCTCCTACGGTTACGACGCCGTCGACGGCGACACCGACGCCGCGGACGGCAACGGCCACGGGACCCATGTGGCCACCACCATCGCCGGCTCCACCTACGGCGTGGCCAAGAAGGCGAAGATCGTCGCCGTGCGGGTGCTGGACAACAACGGATCCGGGACCACCGCCGGAGTCATCGCCGGCATCGACTGGGTGACCCGGAACCACTCCGGGCCCTCCGTCGCCAACCTGTCGCTCGGCGGCGGTGCCTCCGCCACGCTGGACGCGGCCGTCCGCAACTCCATCGCGAGCGGCGTGACGTACGCGGTGGCCGCCGGCAACAGCAACGCCAACGCCTCCTCGTACTCCCCGGCCCGGGTCGCCGAGGCCATCACCGTCGGCGCGACGACCAGCACCGACGCCCGGGCGAGCTACTCCAACTACGGCTCGGTGCTGGACGTCTTCGCCCCGGGATCCTCCATCACGGCCGGCTGGAACACGGGCGACACCGCGACCAACACGATCTCCGGCACCTCCATGGCGACCCCGCACGTCGCCGGAGCGGCCGCGGTCTACCTGTCCGGTCACGCCTCCGCCACACCGGACCAGGTCGCCGCGGCCCTGGTGAACGGGGCGACGACAGGCAAGGTCACCGGCGCCGGCTCGGGCTCGCCCAACCGCCTGCTGAAGCTCGTACCGTGACCGCTTCGCCCGCGGTCCGGCCGTCGTGAGCGCCGTGCCCCGGAGGCCGTCCCGCCTCCGGGGCACGGCGTGGCGAGGCTCGGAACAGGAGCGGGGACGGCACCGTCGAGGACGGACCGGGCGGGGCGGACGGCGCCGGATGCGACATGGGCCGTCGGCCCGGGCCCTGCGCGCCCGGCCCCGCCCCGTCCCGCCCCTTCGGCGCGCTCGTCACCGTGTCCCCGGTCTCACCAGGCCCGTCTCGTAGGCGATGACGACCGCCTGGGCGCGGTCGCGCAGGCCGAGTTTGGCGAAGATGCGGGCCACGTGGGATTTCACCGTGGCCTCGCTGAGTGACAGTTCGGCGGCCAGTTCGGTGTTGGACAGGCCCCGGCCCATCAGGGTGAGCACCTCCCGTTCGCGCGGGGTGAGCACGGACAGGCCGGCGGGGACGGCCATGCCCGGCCGGTCGGCCTCGGCCGCGTACCGCTCCACCAGGCGCCGGGTGATCTGCGGGGCGAGCAGGGCGTCGCCGGTGCCGACGAGCCGTACGGCCGCCGCCAGGTGCTCGGGGGTGACGTCCTTGAGCAGGAAGCCGCTGGCCCCGAGGGACAGGGCCGTGTACACGTACCGGTCCAGGTCGAAGGTGGTCAGCATGACCACCCGGCACCCGGGTGCCCCGGCCAGGATCCGGCGGGTGGCCTCCAGACCGTCCATGACCGGCATGCGGATGTCCATGAGGACGACGTCCGGCCGCAGTTCGCGCGCCTTGGCGACCGCTTCGGCGCCGTCGGCGGCCTCACCCGCCACGTCGATGCCCCGGGCGGTGAGGATCAGCCGGAAGCCGGTCCGGATCAGCCTCTGGTCGTCGGCGATCAGGACGCGGGGCGCCCGCTCGGGCCCGTGAGAGGTCACGGCCGGTCCAGAGGTATGCGGGCGCGGACCCGGAAGCCGCCGCCGAGTCTGCGCCGGGCGTCCAGTTCACCGCCGTGCACGGCGACCCGTTCGCGCAGCCCGAGCAGGCCGCGGCCGGTGCCCTCGCCATACGGTCTTCCGGCGGGACGCGTGCCGCCGGTGCCGGTGCCGGTGCCGGTGCCGGTGAGGACGCTCGGGCCGGTGCTGAGGATCTCGACGCGCAGGGCGTGGTCGGCGTAGCGCACGGTGACCTGGGCCTTGCCGCCGTCGCCGTGCCGGAGGGCGTTGGTCAGGGCCTCCTGGACGATGCGGTAGGCGGTCACGTCGACGCCCTGCGGCAGCGGGCGGGGCTCACCGGAGACGCGGACCTCGACGGGCAGCCCGGCGAACGATATCCGGTCCACCAGCGGGCCGAGCCGGTCCAGGCCGGGCTGCGGGGCGAGCGGCGGACCCGCCGCTTCCGCGTCCGGTCCCGGGCCGGCGTCCGTGCCGTCCTGGGCGGGCGCCAGCAGGCCCAGCAGGTGTCTCAGCTCGGTCATCGCGCCTCGGCCCGCGTCCTCCACGGCGCGCAGCGCGGTCGCCGCCTCGTCCGGCATCGTGCCGAGGACCTCGCGGGCGGCGCTCGCCTGGACGACCATCAGGCTGACGTTGTGACTGACGATGTCGTGCAACTCCCTCGCGATCCGGTCCCGTTCGGCCGCGATGGCGGCCTCGGCGGCGCTCTCCCGCTCCCGCTCCAGCAGCCAGCCCCGCTCCCCGACCGCCGCCTGCCAGCGGCGCCGGGTGCGTGCCAGCGCGACGGCCAGGCCCAGGACGGCCGCGCACGCCACCGCGAGCGCCGCCGTCAGCACCTCCGACTCCCCCATGGCGACCACTCTCGCAGACGGCACTGACATCCGCATCGACCTGGGGATCCAGCGCACTGCATCCCCGGGATGAGTCCCGCGGCCGAGTGCCGTCCCGGGAGGGATGCCCGGGAGGCGGGGCCGCGTCTAGCGTCCTGCTCATGGTCACCGAGGTGAGAACGGAAGACGCCGTCGTACGGCTCGACGGGGTGCGCAAGGAGTACGGCGAGACGGTCGCGCTCGACGGGGTGTCGCTGGAGATCCGGGCCGGGGAGGCGGTCGCGGTGATGGGCCCCTCGGGGTGCGGCAAGTCCACGCTGCTCAACGTGATCGCCGGGCTGGACCGTCCGTCCGCCGGGCGGGTCGTCGTACACGGCGAGGATGTCGGGGAGCTGGGCGAGAAGGGGCTGGCGCTGTACCGGCGGCGGCGGATCGGGATGATCTTCCAGTTCTTCAATCTCGTCGACGACCTGTCGGCGCTGGACAACGTGGCGCTGGCGGCCCAGTTGACGGGGACGCCGGCCCGGCAGGCCCGGCGGCGGGCGCTGGAGCTGTTCGAGGAGCTGGGGATCGCGGACCGGCGCAACGCCTACCCGGCGGTGCTCAGCGGGGGTGAGCGGCAACGGGTCGCGGTGGCACGGGCGTTGATGAACCGGCCCGCGCTGCTGCTGGCCGACGAGCCGACCGGCGCGCTGGACAGCCGGGCCGGGGAGCAGGTGATGGACCTGCTGATCGACCTGAACCAGATCGGCCAGACTCTGGTCATCGTCACCCACGACGAGCAGCTCGCGCAGCGCTGTGCGAGCCGTCTGGTGCTGCTGGCCGACGGCCGGGTGACCGGTCAGCACGCCCTGGAGCCGTCCGCGTGAGGGCGGTGTGGCCGGCCGCGCGGGCGGCCGTGCGCCGACGGCGCCTGCAGACGCTGGTGATCTGGCTGGTGACGCTGGTGTCGACGGGGTCGACGGTGGTGGCGCTGGGGCTGGTCGACGCGGCGTCCGCGCCGTTCGACCGGGCCTTCGAGAAGCTGCGCGGGCCGCATGTCGTGGCCGCCTTCGACAGCGGCAAGGTGTCGGACGGGCAACTGGCGCGCGCGGCACGGCGGCCGGGCGTGGAGGCGGTGGCCGGGCCGTTCGCGCGGGCGGCGGTCAGTGTTCCGCGCGGTGCGGCGGACTTCGGTCTCGGCGGCGAGATCACGGTGGTGGGCCGCCCCGGTCCCGGCGGGCCGGTGGACCGGCTGGACGTGTGGGCGGGCCGCTGGCCCACCCGGCCGGGCGAGATGGTGCTGAACCGGCAGCCCGACTGGACCGCCGACGACCTCGGCAAGGAGTTCCGGGTGCCGTCCGGTCCCACGCTCACCATCGTCGGGTTCGCGTTCGACCTGAGTCACACGGCCGATGCCTGGGTCGCCCCGGAGCAGATCGGGGCGCTGCACCCGGCCGGCCGGCAGCTGCTGTTCCGGTTCCGGGACGCGGCGACGGAGCAGCAGCTGCGCACCCGCCTGTCCGAGGTGACGGGGGAACTGCCGCCGGACGCGCTCGCCGGATCGCAGACGTACCTGGCGCTCAAGCACCGGATCGGCGGCAACGCGCGGGCGTACGCCCCGTATCTCATGGCATTCGGGGTGCTCGGCATCCTGGTGGCGGTGCTGATCGTCGCCAACGTGGTCGGCGGGGCCGTGGTCTCCGGGTTCCGGCACATCGGCATCCTCAAGGCGCTGGGCTTCACCCCGGGGCAGGTGCTGGGCGTCTACCTGACGATGATCTCCGTGCCGGCGGTCCTGGGCTGTGTGCTCGGCACCGTGGCCGGGAATCTCCTGGCGCGGCCGTTCCTGGAATTCGTGTTCTCCGGGCCGGCCTCGGGGGTGCTGCGCGACAGCCTGGGGATCCCGCTCTGGGTGAACCTGTCGGCGCTGCTCGGCATGCCCCTGGTCTGTGTGCTCGCCGCCCTCGGGCCCTCGGTGCGGGCGCGGCGGCTGCCGGCGGCGCGGGCCATCAGCGCGGGCAGCGCGCCCCGGGCCGGCCGGGCGCTCGGCCTCCAGCGGCGGCTGGCGGGGGCCCGGCTGCCCCGCTCGGTGAGCCTGGGCGCCGGGCTCCCCTTCGCCCGTCCCGCGCGCAGCGCGCTCACGCTGGCCGCCGTGGTCCTCGGTGTGACGACGGTGACGTTCGCGACCGGGCTGGCGGCGACGCTGAACGGCTTCGGGAACAGCGGTGACCGCACCTACGACGTCACCGTCTACGTAGGGACGCACCGGCACGGCAAGGAGGTGCGGCCGGTGCGCGGCGACCGTGAACTCGAGGCGCTGCTGGACTCGTTGCCGGGCGCGCGGCATGTCACGGCGCGGTCGGACGACGAAGTGCTCCTGGTGGGCAGTACGAACGTGGTGATGCTCGAGGGCCGGCGCGGCGGCCGGTCCCTGGGCACCGTGCTCGTGAGGGGCCGTTGGATGAGCCGGCCGGGGGAGGTGGTGGCCGGGTCGCCGTTCCTGCGCCGCAACGGGGTGCGGCTCGGGGACCGGCTGCGGCTGCGCAAGGACGGCCGCGAGGAGCGGGTGACCGTGGTGGGCGAGACGCTGGACAGCGACGACCGGCTGGTCGTCGGCGACTGGCCGACGGTCACCGAGCTGCTGCCCGGGGCGCGCCCCATCGCGTACCACGTGAAGCTGGACGAGGGCGCGGGTCAGGAGGCGTACGCCCGTGCGGTGCAGGCCGCCGACCGGGGGCTGTCCGTCCAGCTGAGCGGGGCGAACACCGTCACCGGCACCATTGTCGGCTCGGCGACCGCGCTGACCCTGATGCTGGCCCTGGTCGCCTCCCTCGGCGTCTTCAACACCGTCGTGCTCAACACCCACGACCGGCGCCGTGACCTCGGCATGCTGAAGTCGATCGGGATGACCCCGGGCCAGGTGACGGTGATGACGGTGACGTCGATGGCGGTGCTCGGCGTGCTGGGGTCGCTGCTGGGGGTCCCGCTGGGCATCGTCGCCCACCGGGTGGTGGTGCCGCGCATGGCGGCCGGGCTGGACATCACGCTGCCCGGTTCCATGACGGCCGTGTGGCATCCGCCTCTGCTGGCCGTCCTGGCGCTCGCCGGAGTGGTGATCACGGTCATGGGGGCGCTGGTGCCCGCGCGCCGGGCGGCCCGGCTCACCGTCGCCGAGGTGCTGCGCAACGAGTGACGCCGCGACCGGCCGGGAGAGGTCCCGCGCGACCGGGGGCGGCAACCGGTCAGGATCGGAGAAGCCGCCGCGGGCTCGCCCGTCCTAGCGTGGGGGCACCGACGGGGAACCCGTCGGTGCCCCGCCCGCGAGGCCGGGCGCCGCTGTGCGAAGGAGTGAGCATCATGACCGCAGGCCTGCGGACGATCATCTACCCGGTGAAGGACCTGGACCGCGCCAAGGCCCTGTTCGGCGCGCTGCTGGGCGTCGAGCCGTACGCGGACGAGCCGTACTACGTCGGTTACAAGGCCGCCGGGCAGGACATCGGGCTGGACCCGAGCGGGCACGCCAAGGGCATGACCGGGCCGGTGCCGTACTGGCATGTGACGGATCTGCGGGAGCGGCTCGCGGCGCTGGTGGCGGCGGGCGCCGAGCTGCTCCAGGACGCGCAGGACGTCGGCGGCGGCCGGCTGATCGCCTTCGTCAGGGACTCCGACGGCAATCACCTGGGGCTGCTCCAGGACCCGTCGGCCTGAGCCGGAGCGACCGCCCGCCCCGGCACTAGTTGCACAGTCAACGAATGCTCGGGACGGTGCTACCGTGCGGTTATGGCAGTGAAGACGGCTGAGACCCGGCTGGAGGAACGCTGGCGGGACATCCTCGCCGTGCACGCGCGCACCATGTGCGAGATCGACCGCGTCCTGCACCCGCACGGGCTCGGCGCCAGCGACTTCGAGGTGCTGGACCTGCTGGCCACGGAGCCGCCCGAGCAGGGCGAGCAGTGCCGGGTGCAGAACCTGGGCGGCCGGGTGCACCTCAGCCAGAGCGCGCTGTCCCGGCTGATCGGCCGGCTGGAGAAGGACGGCCTCGTGGAACGCTCGGTGTGCGCGGAGGACCGGCGCGGGGTGTGGGTCGCGCTCACCCCCAGGGGCCGGGCGCTGCACGCCGAGGTGCTGCCGCTCCAGCGGGCGGTGCTGCGCCGCACGCTGGCCGGGCAGGACGCCTAGAACGTGCCCGCGGGCGCCGCGTCGGGGGCGGCGCCCCGGCGGCGCCCGCGGGGCGGGTCCGGGCGGCTCAGCGGGCCAGCAGCGTGCGGACCCCCTGTGACGTGAGCGTCAGCGCGTGGGAGGAGCTGCCGTCTATGGCGAGGGACAGGTTCTCGTCGGGCCACTGTGCGGCGAGCGCGCCGAGCGGGATGAGCCGGTAGCGCGAGACGAAGGGCAGCAGATCGGCCATCTCGCCCTCGGTGGTGAACACCGGGACGACCGCGTCGCCGCTGGGCTGTTCCAGGACGGGCAGGGCCACCGTGGTGGCATCGGCGCCCTCTCCGTCCAGCGCGTCGTCCGGCACCGGGACGAGTACGTCACTGTGGGCGAGGGTGTCCAGGGCCGTCTGGTCCTCGGCGTTCACGGTCAGCGCGTCCAGCGCCTGCTGGGCCGGCGTCGGCGGGTCGGCGTGTGCGGGTGTCTCCATGACTGGTCCCCAGGTTCGACGGTCGTACGGGCCGCCCGGACGGCTGGCGCCCGGGCCGTGCTCCCGCCTCGCGTACCCGGTGGGGTGCGGGGCATGCCTACGCGGAACACCGGATCCTCAGGGGTGCGGCAGCCGCGCGGGGACCGGCCCGGGCGCCCGCGCCTCCTGGCGCCGTACACGGCCCCGGCCCGTCGGCAGCGCCCCGAGGAAGGCGAGGACCAGGGCGGCGAGGACACCCAGGTTGGCGTACGCCCAGGGGCCGGTCCGGCCGCCCAGGCCGAGCGGCTCCAGCAGATACCCCTGCCAGGTCAGCCAGTGCGCGGCGGTGTTGGTGACCAGGCCCCAGCCGACGGCGGTGGCGGCGAGGGTGACCCCCAGCGGGCCGAGGGGGACGTCGCCGTAGCGGCCGTGCGGGCGGTACAGGTCGGCTTCGTCGTAGTCGCGGCGGCGCAGCGCCAGGTCGGCGAGCATGACGCCGGCCCAGGCCGCGATGGGTACGCCGAGTGTGGTGAGGAAACCCGTGAACTGGCCGAGGAAGTCGTCGGCGAAGAACACGATGTAGACCGAGCCCGCGATCATCAGGATGCCGTCGAGGAGGGCGGCCAGGTAGCGGGGCGCCCGCAGGCCGGCCGAGAGCAGGGCCAGGCCGGAGGAGTAGATGTCGAGGACGGCGCCGCCGACCAGGCCGAGCACGGCGACCAGGGCGAACGGCACCAGGAACCAGGTCGGCAGGAGGGTGGCCAGCGCGCCGATCGGGTCGGCCGCGATCGCCCGGCTCAGCTCCGGCGCGGAACCCGCCAGCAGCAGGCCGAAGACCAGCAGCACCAGCGGGGCGAGAGTGGCGCCGAACGTGGTCCAGCCGATCACCGCCCGGCCGGAGGAGTTCCGGGGCAGATAGCGGGAGTAGTCGGCGGCGGCGTTGACCCAGCCGAGGCCGAAGCCGGTCATCATGAACACCAGCGCGCCGATGAACCGCTGGGCGGAACCGGCCGGCAGGGCGTCGACCGCGCTCCAGTGGATCCGGTCGGCGACGAGGGCGACGTAGACGAGCGTGAGCACGCCCGTGACCAGCGTGATCCCGGTCTGCAGCCGCATGATCAGGTCGAAGCCCATGACCCCGCCGACGACGGTCAGCGCGGCCACCACCAGGAGGGCGACGGCCTGGGTGCCGGTGCCGCCGCCCCAGCCGAGGCGGGCGAGGACGGTCGCGGTGGCCATCGTGGCGAGCGCGGTGAGGACGGTCTCCCAGCCGACGGTGAGCATCCAGGAGACGGCGGCCGGCAGCCGGTTGCCGCGCACGCCGTACGCGGCCCGGCTGAGCACCATGGTCGGTGCCGAGCCGCGCTTGCCGGCGACCGCGACCAGGCCGCACAGCAGGAACGAGGCGACGATGCCGAGCACGCCGGCGGCGAGGGCCTGCCGGAAGGAGATGCCGAAGCCGAGCGCGAAGGCGCCGTAGCCGAGTCCGAGGACGGAGACGTTGGCGCCGAACCAGGGCCAGAACAGGGTGCGCGGGGTGCCCTTGCGCTCCGTGTCCTCGATGACGTCAAGGCCGTGCGTCTCCACCCGCAGGGGGCGGCCGGCCATCACCCCGTCCGGGGTGCCGTGCGGATGGGCCGTCACCGAGCCTCCTGGCCTGCCTCTGTCCTGATGTGCGCGTCACGCTAGGCCGCGCCCGGGGAGGGGTCAAGGCGCGGGGTGGAGCGCGGCCGTGGGTGCGGGGCCGGTCCGGCACCGGAGGGCGGTCGCCGGAGCGCTGGGGGTCGTGCCGCCGTGCCGCGCGGTGGGGACGTCGTGCCCGGGGGCGGCGGGTGCGGGGCACCGGTGCCCTGTCGCGGCCCCCGGACCCGTTCAGCGGTCGAACTCCTCCTGGATCGGGGTCTTCGGTTCTTCCCGCAGGTGCTGGGAGACGCCCGGCTTGCCGCCGCGCCGTGCCTGTTCCGCCCGCTGCCCCGCGTCGCGTCCGAGATCCGAGTCCGGGTCCACCCGCACCGACCGCGCGACCTCCGCGCGGCCGGCGTACTCCTCGGCCGGAATGCCGCGCAGGGCCTTGACGACCTCCTCCGGGGCTCCGGCCTGCCGGGCGGCCGAGACCAGCTGTTCCTTGCCTGCCGGGTAGGTCACGTCCTTCAGCGCGTCCAGCACCTCCGGGACGCTGGTGTGTGCCGTGCTCATGACGCCTCCCTCCTACGCGCCTACGCGTCGTCCTCCTCGTCCGGGTTCTCCTCGGCGGTGTCCTCCCCCTCCGCCTGGGAGGGGGTGGTGCGGGCCGGCTGCTCCGTGTCCGGGGCGTCCGGCTCCCGCTCGCCCTCGGCCTGGGATGGGGTGTTCTCGCTCATCAGGTCCTCTCATCCGACGGTCCCGTGCCTGTCGCGGAACCACCGGGTACCCGCGCGCGCCGCGGCCCATCACCTGACGGAATCCCTGAATCCGCTTCCGTCGGATGGGTACCTGTGCGGTCCCGGCACGGCATCCCGCGCCGGGACGAGCACCGACTCACTGCCTGGAGGAGCCATGGCGGGCATCACCCCACCTGATCTGCAGAAAGCCCTGCACGGCGTGGACTACCCGGCCGATACCGACCAGCTGCGGAAGGCGGCGGAGAAGAACCACGCGCCCAAGGAGATCACCGAGCGGATCTCCCACCTGGGCAAGAAGAAGTTCGAGAACCCCGCCGAGGTCAGCAAGGCCGTCTTCCGCAACGAGTGACGGCGCACGCCCGACGGCGTGGAACACGGGTACGCGGTGGCCGGACGCCCCAGGCTCCGGCCACCGCGGCATGCCGTCCCGCGCTCACTCCCGGATCGCCGGAGCGACGGCGTCCCGGCCGTACGTGACAACCGTCACAGGTCCGGCGGCCACTAAGGGTGCCGGATAGTAGACGCCGGTTCCATGACATAGGGGATTTGTCCGTCTTGCCGCGGGCGCGAGGCCCGGACGGCGTGCCGGCGGGGCGGCCCACGGACGGTCCGCCCTATCCCGCGTCCCCTGCGGGTTCCTGAGCAACCGACAGCTCGGCGCAAACATCGCGGTCGCGAAGTTCTGCATCTCCCGGTGCGGCTGACAAGGGCCGTGACGGTCTACGACGCGCGGTAGTACTCGGTCCCTTTGCGTCTCGTGCGAGGCCCTCCCAAGAATGGGCGCTCCGCGATCACCGAGTGAGGTTGACGTATGGGCCAGCACCGCAAGACCAAGCACTACCGGCGAATAGTCATCACCGCCGCCGCCGTCGGCGCCGTGGGCGTGCCATCCGTCGCCCTGGCCTGTTCCGACTGGCCGTACGGCACGGACCCGCGCCCACAGGCCGGCGCGACGAGCACGCCCGTGCTGCCGGGACAGCAACTCCGGACACATCACCACCGCAACGGCGTGGAGGCGGCCTCCGGACAGATCACCGTGCCGGGGACCACGGCACCGGTGACCACGAGTCCAGTTGCCACGGCTCCGGTCACCTCCGCGCCGTCCCCCTCCGCGTCGGTCACGGCACCGGCCGGGGAGGAGCGGTCCGCGCACCCGCGAGGGGCCGTGAAACCGAGGACGCATCGAGTGGTGACGGCCCGGCCCACCGCCCAGCGGCCCCAGTCCCCCGCCGCGCCCGGCACCGCCGAAGCCACCCCCGCGACCGCCGCCCCCACGGCCGCCGCCCCCACGGCCACCACTGCCCCCACGACCGCTGTTCCCGCCGCACCCGGTTCCCCCGCGCCCGCCGCCACGGCGTCCGGGGTCACCGCCGAGGTCCTGCGGCTGGTCAACGCCGAGCGGGACAAGGCCGGTTGCCGGCCGCTGACCCTGAACCCCGCGCTGACCAAGGCCGCGCAGGCCCACAGTGAGGACATGGCCGCCCACCGGAACATGTCGCACACCGGATCCGACGGCTCGGACCCGGGCCTGCGCATCACGGGCGCGGGCTACACCTGGAGCAGCTACGGCGAGAACGTGGCGTACGGCTACACCACCGCCGAGCAGGTCATGGCGGGCTGGATGGCGAGCCCCGGCCACCGGGCCAACATCCTCAACTGCGGGTTCCAGGAGATCGGCGTCGGACTGGCGCAGCCCGGCAGCTACTGGACCCAGGACTTCGGCACGGCCCGCTGAGCCGGACCGGCCGGCGGGTCCGCCCGTCGGCCGGGGCCCGCGGGCTCGGCAAGATCCGCGGGTTCGGGAAGGGCCGCGGGTTCGGGAAGGGCCGCGGGTTCGGGAAGGGCCGCGGGTTCGGGAAGGCCGCGCAGCAGCAGCCAGCTCAGCACCGGCATCACCACCAGCGGGGCCAGCGCGGTCCGCAGGGAGGCCGCGTCGGCGATCCGCCCGATGAGGGGGCTCACCATCCCGCCGACGCTGACGGTCAGCCCGAGCGTGATGCCGCCGGCGGTGCCGACGCGGGAGGGCAGGTAGTCCTGACCGAGCGTCACCTGGAGGGAGAAGGGGACGTACAGGCCGGCGGACGTCAGCGCCACACACACGTACAGGGCGGGCCCGGGGACGAACACGACGCCCGCGACCGCGACGGCCGAGAGCAGGTACGACCAGCGGCACACCGTCACCCGGTCCCGGTACCGGGCCAGCCGGCCGCCCAGCACGGAGCCGGCCGCGCCGCCGAGGTAGAGGACGAACAGCGCGGCCGTACCGGCCGCCACGCTGCCGCCCAGGCGCTGGGCCGCGTACAGCGCCAGGAAGCTGCTCAGACCGGTGAACACGACCGAGCGGCACACCACGGCCAGTGACAGTCTCAGGAAGGACGCCCGGTCGTCGGGGCCGGCGGCCGGTGCCGGGGCGAACAGGCGCCGCCGCTGCCCGGGTGCGCGCAGCACCGCCAGGCTCAGCGCGGCCCCGGCGAGCGCCGGCAGGGCCAGCAGCGGGGTCCAGCGCAGTCCGCCGGTGCCGACGACGGCCGCCACCAGCGGCGGGGCCAGGGCGAAGCCCACGTTGCCGCCCAGCGAGAACCAGCCCATGGCGCCGTGTCCGCCGCCGCCCGCCAGCCGGGCGACGCGGGCGGACTCGGGGTGGTAGGCGGCCACGCCGAGCCCGGACACCGCCACGCACGCCAGCGTCAGGGCGTACGAACCGGCGCCGCCGCTCAGGGCGATGCCCAGGCCGGCCAGGAGCGTACTGGCGGGCAGCAGCCAGGGCAGCGGACGGCGGTCGGTGAGCGCGCCGAACAGCGGCTGGGCCACCGAGGAGAGCAGGGAGGCGGCGAGGACGACGCCGGAGGCGGCCGCGTAGCCGTAGCCTCGCCCGGCGACCAGGAACGGGACCAGGGACGCGACGGCTCCCTGGTAGACGTCGACGCAGGCGTGCCCGACGGACAGCAGGGTGATCGATGCTTTCCTTCGCATCCGGCCATGCTCCGGCCCCGGCCGTCTGGCGCGCTTTCGATAAACTGCCATCTGATGACGCCGATCCGCCATCAGCCGGTGGCACCGACCCACACGCGGTGGCTGGACCCCGGCGCGGTGATAGACGCCCACCGGCACGACGACCACCAGATCGTCTGTGCGGGCCGGGGCGTGCTGGCCGTCACCACCGACGCGGGGTCCTGGATCGCGCCGGCCACCCGCGCCCTGTGGATACCGGCCGGCACCGTGCACGCCCATCAGGCGCACGGCACGCTGGAGTTGCATACGCTGGGGCTGCCCGCCGCCGAGAACCCGCTCGGCCTCGACACGCCGACCGTGCTGGCCGTCGGTCCGCTGCTGCGCGAGCTGATCGTCGCCTACACCCGTGGCCCGCGGGACGGCAGCCCCGAACGGGCGCGGCTGCGCGCGGTGTTGCTGGACCAGCTGCGCGCCTCGCCGCAGCGGCCGCTGCATCTGCCGGCGCCCGCGTCTCCCGTGCTGCGCGCGCTGTGCGACATCCTGCGCGCCGATCCGGCCGACCGCCGGACGCTGGCGGAACTGGGCCGGCAGGTCGGGGCGAGCGACCGTACGCTCTCCCGGCTGTTCCGTCGTGACCTCGGGATGACCTTCCCGCAGTGGCGCACCCAGTTGCGGCTGCACCACGCGCTGGTCCTGCTGGCCGAGGGCACGCCGGTGACCGCGGTGGCGCACCGGTGCGGCTGGTCCTCGGCCAGCGCGTTCATCGACGTCTTCCGGCGCGCCTTCGGGCACACGCCGGGCAGCGCTCCCACGGCGGCCCGGCCCGGGGACGGATGACGGGCCGGGGACGGATGACGGGCCGGGGCAAGGCGGGTGGCGGTCGCCCGGCGGTTCAGAGTTCCGCGCCGAAGTCCTGGGTCCACCACGGGCCGCCCGCGCCGTTGTGGACGCCCACGCCGATGTTCTCGAACGAGCAGTTGAGGATGTTGGCGCGGTGGCCGGGGCTGTGCATCCAGGAGTCCATCACCGACCGCGGGGTCCGCTGGCCCCGGGCGATGTTCTCGCCGTACGTGGACCAGCGGTAGCCGGCGGCGGTGACGCGTTCGCCGGGGCCGGCGCCGTCCGGGTTCGTGTGGTCGAAGAAGCCGCGCGCGGCCATGTCGTCGGAGTGTCCCCGGGCGGCCCGCTCCAGCCGCGGGTCCTCGGTGACCGGGCCGCATCCGGCGGCGGCCCGCTCCTTGTTCACCAGCGCGACCACCTGCGCCACGGTGCCGGTGGGCGCCGGGGGTGCCTCGGGGGTCGTCCGGGAGGCGCTGGGCCTCGCGGGTGCGGGCGGCTGGGCCTTCGGCGTGCCCGTGGTACGCGCCGGGCGGGGGCTCTTGGCGGCGGCCGGCTTCTCCGGCCGCGAGGGGGAGGGCGACGGGGAGGCCGAGGGCGATGCGGAGGCCGAGGGCGACGCCGAGGTCCGGACGGGAGTGGGGGCCGGCAGGTCCGCCGCGAAGGCGTCGGCGGTGGGTGCGGCGGTCGCCTCCCTGGTCTGCGGTCCGGAGCCGGTGCCGAGGTACCACAGGCCGCCGCCCGCCACACAGGCCGCCACCACGGCCCCGCCGACGGCCCGGCGCCGGATCCGCCGCCGTCGCCGCGCCTCGCCGCGGGCAGACGTACGACGACGGGGGGCGCGTACGCCGACGACGCCCGCCTGCCCGCTGTCACCGTCCTGTCCGGCCCCCGGGTGGGAAGCACCGGGGGCCACGTCGTCCGGCCCGGCGAATCCCGCCCGGCCCGGGTCCGGCCCCGTAGCACCCGTGTGCGGCGCGGCAGAACCCGCGTGCGGCGCGGCGGAGCCCGTGTGGGCGGTCAGGTGGAGGGCGGGCGTCGCGGCGGACCGGGTCGTCGCCAGCAGGGTGGAGGACACCGCGACGAGCGCGAGTCCGGCGAGCAGTCCCTCCGCCGGCAGCAGGCCGCTCCCCAGGCCGCCGCAGCGGGCGCAGTCGCGGGCGTGCCGGGCTATTCGCTTGCGCCAGAGGGCGGAGGGCAGGCCGTCCCAGGAGGCCAGCACGCCGCGCAGGTCCGCGCAGGCGGGGCGGGTGTCGAGCGCCCGTACCACCACGCGGGCCGTTTCCAGGCGCGCCTTCATCCGCTGCACCCGTACCGCCGTGTGCTGCGGCGACACCCCGAGGGCCGTGGCGACCTCGGCCCGGGTCAGCTCGCCGGCGCACTCCAGCCACCACAGCGAGAGCACCTCGCGGTCCTCCGGCTCCAGCCAGCGGGTGGCGCGCGCGGTCTCCTGGCGCTGGCCGGACAGCTGGAGCCGGGCGATGGTCAGGTCCACGAAGTCGGCGCCGGGGTCGGCGACGTCGGCGGCCTCCTCGACCGCGTCCGGGGCGAGCCGGCGGTCCCGCCAGTGCGCGCGGACCCGGTTCATCGCGATGGCCACGAGCCAGGAGCGGAAGCTCTCCGGGGTGCGCAGGTCGCCGAGCGAGCCGAGGGCCCGGAGCATGGTCTCCTGGACCACGTCGTCCACGTCGACCGAACCGTTCAGGGCCCGCCCCACGATGTTGTACACCAGCGGCAGGTAGGCGCCGACCAGGGCGTCCTGGGCCGCCGGGTCTCCCGCTCGGGCGGCGTCGACCAGTGCCGCCGTGTCGACCGTGTGCTGTGTCCTCATCAAAGCTTCCCTGTCCTCGGCGCCGAACGGTGCTGTGCGTCATCTGGGAGACCGTCCGGCGCGGGGCCGATAACAGTTCTCGGGACGACAGTTCGGAGCGACGTTCGAGGGGGAGGCTCACAGGGGCGGTGCGGCGGCCGCTAGGGCGGAGATCACACCGGGCGGGCCGGAGCGCCGTCGCTCAGCGCGTTGGCCCGGTCGACCTCGGCCATGTGTTCCTCGGCCCAGTCCCGTACGGCGGCGAGCACGGTGTCGAGCGACAGGCCGAGCGGGGTGAGCCGGTAGTGCACGGCGGGCGGTACGGAGGGCTCCACCCGGCGCGCGGCCAGGCCGTCGCGGACCAGGCTCCGCAGGGTCGCCGCGAGCATCTTCTGGGAGACGCCCGGCATCCGGCGCAGCAGTTCGGTGAAGCGCACCTCGCCCGGGGCGGCCTGGGCGAGCACCTTCACCGCCATCGACGTCCATTTGGTACCGATCCGGTCGAGCAGCCGGCGGGTCGGGCACGCGGGGTCGAACAGGTCGCCGCGCGCGGCGGGCGCGTCCTTGGCCTGGGAAGTCACCTGGAGCTCACCAACTGACAGGAAAGTGCGGTCTGTTGCGGGTGAGCCTAGTCACCTAGCGTTCCCTTGTCACCTTTCGTAACTCAAGGAAGTCCACGGGGTCGCTCATGACTGTCACCTCCCTGCCCGGTGTGCGGCTGCGCCGGGTCACCCTCGACGGGACCGGACTCAACGTCGCCACGGCCGGCACCGGCCCGGCCGTGCTGCTGCTGCACGGCTTCCCGCACACCTGGCGGCTGTGGAGCGAGGTCATCGGGCCGCTGGCCCGCCATCACCGGGTGATCGCGCCGGACCTGCGCGGGTTCGGCGACAGCGACCGGCCGGCGGACGGCTACGACGCCGGGACGCTCGCCGACGACGCCGCGGGCCTGCTGGCGGCGCTCGACGCGGGCCCGGCCGCCGTGGTCGGCATCGACCTCGGCGCCCCGCCCGCGTTCCTGCTGGCCATGCGCCGGCCCGGCCTGGTACGGCGGCTGGTGCTGATGGAGTCCCTGCTGGGCGATCTGCCGGGCGCCGAGGAGTTCCTCGCCGCCGGGCCGCCGTGGTGGTTCGGGTTCCACGCGGCGTCCGGGCTCGCGGAGTCGGTGCTGACGGGGCACGAGGAGGCGTACGTCGACTGGTTCCTCGAGCGCGGCACGCTGGGCCGGGGCGTACGGCCGGACGTGCGCGCCGAGTTCGTCCGCGCCTACACCGGCGGTGCGGCGCTGCGCGCGGCGTTCGGCCCCTACCGGGCACTGCCCGCCGGTGCCCGGCAGATCCGGGAGGCGGTGGCCGGCGGCCGTCTCACCGTGCCCGCCCTCGCCATCGGCGCCCACCCGGTGGGCCGCTCGCTGGAACGGCAACTGCGCCCGTACGCCGACCGGTTGACCGGCAAGGTGATCCCGGACTGCGGCCACATCATCCCGCTGGACCGTCCCGAGGCGCTGCTGGCCCTGCTGGAGCCGTTTCTCGCGGCGGACGGGCCACGGGGGTGACGGGTCCGGCCGGCGCCCGGGGGTGAGGGCTCGCCGGACGGCCCGCTCCGCGGGACCGCGCCGCCCCGGCGGCGTGGCGCGCGCCGGGGCGGTGCCGTCCGCGGCGAGGATGACGCCGGGCAGGAAACCGGCTGGAGGCGGGTGTGCGGGTATGACGGTGAACCGTGTCGGTCTGGTCGTGCACGGCGGGCGCGCCGAGGCGGTGGCCGCCGCGCGCGAGGTGCGCGCGTGGTGCGACGCGCACGGGGTGGGCTGCGCGGACATCGACGTCTGGCGGGAGGGCGCGCGGCACAGTGCCCGCGAGGAGTTGGACAGCGCGGGTGATCCCGACCTGATCGTCACCCTGGGCGGTGACGGCACGTTCCTGCGCGGGGCCCGGCTGGCGGCCGAGAACGACGCCCTGGTGCTCGGTGTGGACCTGGGCCGGGTCGGTTTCCTCACCGAGGTGCCCGCCCCGGCGGTCCGGGCCGCGCTGGACGCCGTACGGGAGGGCCGGATCCATGTGGAGAACCGGATGCTGCTCACCCTGCGCGCGTCCTGCCGGCTGAAGGTGCCCCCGCAGATGGAGGCGCTGCTGAGCCATGGGCGCGGGCCGCTGCTGCCCCCGCCGCCGGTGCGCACCGAGTGCGAGGCGGGCGCGGACTGGGGGGTCGCCCTGGACGTGACCGCGCTGAACGACGTGGTCCTGGAGAAGCTCTCCCGGGACCGGCAGGTGTCGGTCGGGGTGTATCTGGCGGGCCGGCTGCTGGCCTCCTACTCGGCGGACGCGCTGCTGGTGGCCACGCCCACGGGGTCGACGGCGTACAGCTTCGCCGCGGGCGGCCCGGTGGTCTCGCCGCGGGCGGAGGGCCTGGTGTTCACGCCGGTGGCGCCGCACATGGTGTTCAACCGGTCAGTGGTGGCCGCGCCGGACGAGCCGATCGCGCTGCGGGTGCTCCAGCGGTCGGGGCGGGCCGCGGTCAGCGTCGACGGCCAGTTGCGCGGGGTGCTGGGCCCCGGGGACTGGATCGGGGTGTACGCCGCTCCGCGCCGGCTGAAGGCGGTCCGGCTCGGTCCGATGGACTTCTACGGCCGGCTGCGGGAGCGGATGAACCTGACGGACGCTCCGGCCGCGCTCGCCGACGGGCAGGCCGCCCCGCTGTGGCCGGTGACCTCCCCGCCGCCGGGGGATCTGGCCCATCTGGCGCTTCCACCGGCCCCCGGCGACCCGGCCCGGCCGTCCTGACCCCCGCCAAAGCGGCGCCGGCCGGAAAGGTCCGCGCAGAGGGTCCCGGGGGCCGTCCGGGGGCCCGGCGTGACCCGGATGGCCGTTCGAGGCGCGGGGCGGCGCGGCGTCGTACGTGTGCCCTGTGGTCGTATATTCCATGGTGCCCTCGGGCCGTCGGACCGGCGTGCCCGTCGGTCGCACCGGAGAACGGCCGGCCGGGCCGTACCTGTAGCGTGGGCGAGTCCCACCGGAATGAGGAGATTTTTGATGTCGACAGTCGAGCTGAACACCAGCGCCGGCCGGATCGTGCTGGAGCTGAACGACGCCGCGGCCCCCAAGACGGCCGAGAACTTCCTGGCGTATGTGCGCAGCGGCCACTACGACGGCACGATTTTCCACCGGGTCATCAACAACTTCATGATCCAGGGCGGCGGTTTCACGACGGACATGCGGCAGAAGCCCACCCAGGCGCCGATCACGAACGAGGCCGACAACGGGCTGAAGAACGACAACTACACCGTGGCGATGGCGCGGACGAACGACCCGCACTCCGCGACGGCGCAGTTCTTCATCAACGTTTCGGACAACGCGTTCCTGAACCACACCTCCAAGTCCCCGAACGGCTGGGGTTACGCCGTGTTCGGCCGGGTCACCGAGGGCCAGGACGTCGTCGACGCCATCAAGGGTGTCAAGACCGGCAGCCGGCAGGGCCACCAGGACGTCCCCACCGAGCCGGTGGTCATCGAGTCCGCCAAGGTCCTCGGCTGACCCACCTTCCGCGGGCGGTACCGGCTCGGCCGGTGCCGCCCGTCCCCTGTGCCCGGCGGCCTCAGACCGCCGCCCCGGCGCCGGGCGCGAACCGCCGCAGCGCGGCCCCGATCCGGGCCAGGACGTCCCGCTGCCGCGCGACCAGGTAGAAGTGGCCCCCGGGGTGGACGTGGCACTCGAACGGACCGTCGGTCTCCCGGGCCCAGGCCCGTACCTCCTCGGGGGTGACCCTCGGGTCGGCGTCGCCCGTCAGCGCGACGACGGGGCAGCCGAGCCGCGGTCCGGGGGTGGGCCGGTAGGTCTCCACGACGCGGTAGTCGGCCCGCAGCCCGGGCAGGACCATCTCGAGCAGTTCCTCGTCCTGGAGGACGGCGGAGTCGGTGCCGTCGAGCTGGACGACCTCCTCGATGAGCCGCTTGTCGTCGCCCAGGTGGACGGTCTCGGTCCGCTCGACGGACGGGCCCCGGCGGCCGGAGAGGAAGAGCACCGCGGGGGGCCGGCCGGCGTTCTCCAGCAGCCGGGCCGTCTCGAAGGCGACGAGGGCGCCCATGCTGTGCCCGAACAGCGCCAGCGGTGTCGTCTCCCGCTCGTCCAGCGCGTCGAAGACCCCGTGGGCGAGTTCCTGCACGGAGTCCGCGAAGGGCTCCCCGGCGCGGTCCTGGCGGCCGGGGTACTGCGCCGCGCGCACGTCCACCGTGGGCGACAGTGCCTTGGAGAGGGCGAAGTAGAAGCTCGCGGAGCCGCCGGCGTGCGGCAGGCAGAGCAGTCGCGGCGCACCCGGCACCGGCTGGTGGAAGCGGCGCAGCCACTGCGAGCGCCCGGCGCTGGACGGGTCTGCCATGGATCCCCCTCGACGGTACGTGCCGTGTGCGAAAGCTGCCGGTAGGGAGCGTAGTTGACGTCCGGGTGCGGTGCGGTCCGGTTGCCGTGGACAGTGACCGCCCCCACGGCCTAGACTCGTCATCCAGAAATAGATCGCATGTCCAGGACGGTGGGGAGGCCCCGTGGACCACCCGGCGAGGACCGCCGAGGACGACGGCGCGGACGAGCACCTCCTGGGTGAGGCGGAGAAGATCGCGGTCGCGCTGGGCCGCATGTTCCCCGGCCTGTGCGAGGTCGTACTGCACGACCTGCGCGACCCGGACCACGCGATCCGCGCCATCGAGAACAACCTGTCGGGCCGTCAGGTGGGCGATCCCGCGACCGAGTTGGGCCTGGCCCGCATCGCCGACCCGGACTACCCCGGCGTCGTGCAGAACTACCCCAACCGGTTCCCCGACGGCCGCCCGGCCAAGAGCACATCCATCGGCATCAAGAACGCGGCGGGCGAGTACGTCGCCGCCCTGTGCCTGAACCTGGACGTGTCCGTCCTCTCCCCCGTCACCCTCGCGCTGTCCAACCTCGTGGCCACGGACCGCGAGCACCGTGAACGGCCCCTGGAGACCCTGCGGGACCGCACCGCGCGGGAGCTGCGCGAGGCGGTGGAGGCCCGGGCCGCCGAGCGCGCCGCCACCCCGCGCTCGCTGAGCCGTCAGGAGAAGAAGGCGCTCGTACGGCAGTTGCAGCGCGACGGCTACTTCGACTCGCGCGACGCCGCGCAGACCATCGCGGACCTGCTCGGCGTGTCCCGGGCGACGGTCTACAACTACGCGAAGTGAGGGGACCCCCGTCCATGAGCACCGCCTTCTCCCCCGCCGCCGTCCGGACCCTGGCCGGCCCCGGCACCCCGTTCGCCGTCGTGGACGCGCACCGGTCCCGGCGCAACATCGCCCGCCTGCGGGCCCGCGCCGACCGCCTCGGGGTCGCTCTGCGCCCGCATGTGAAGACGGCCAAGAGCCTGGACGCCGCCGCCCTCCTGCACGACGGCGCGCCCGGCCCGGTCACCGTCTCCACCCTGGCCGAGGCCGAGGCGTTCGCGGACGCGGGGTACCGCGACCTCACCTACGCCGTCGGCATCGAACCGGGCAAGCTGCCGCGCGTGACCGCCCTGGTCCGTCGCGGTGTCACCCTGCGCGTCCTGCTGGACAGCACCGAGCAGGCGGAGTTCGTCGCCGCGGCGGCCCGGGCGGCCGGGCTCGCCCTGCCCGCGCTGATCGAGATCGACTGCGACGGCCATCGCGGCGGTCTGAGGCCCGACGCCCCGGGGCTCACCGGGATCGGCCGGATCCTGCACGAGGCGGGCTGCCTGGACGGCGTCCTGACGCACGCCGGCGAGTCGTACTTCGCCTGCACCGCCGAGGAGCGGCGGGCGGCGGCGCGGAACGAACGCGACGCGGCGGTCACCGCGGCGGACCGGCTGCGCGCGGCCGGCCTGCCCGTGGGCACCGTCAGCGTGGGCTCCACCCCGACCGCGCACGCCGCCGAGGACCTCACCGGGGTCACCGAATTGCGCGCCGGGAACTACGTCTTCTTCGACCTGGTGATGGCCGGCCTCGGCGTCTGCGCACTCGACGACCTCGCCCTGTCGGTGGTGGTCACCGTCATCGGGCACCGCCCGGAGTACGGGTGGATCGTCACCGACGGCGGCTGGATGGCCCTCTCCCGCGACCGCGGCACCGCCGCCCAGCCCGAGGACCAGGGCTACGGCCTGGTCACCGACCTGTCCGGCACCCTGATCCCGGGACTGGTGATGACCGCCGCCAGCCAGGAGCACGGCACCCTCACCGCCCGGGACGGCGCGGCCCTGCCCGAACTGCCCGTCGGTACCCGGCTGCGCGTCCTGCCCAACCACGCCTGCGCCACCGCCGCCCAGCACCACGGCTACCACGTCGTCGACAGCGCCCGCGGCACGTCGGCGCCGCCCGCGATCGAGGCGTACTGGCCCCGCGTCTCCGGCTGGTGACCGCCCCGCTCCCCTTCTCCCCGCCCGTCCCGTCGTCCCGAGGACCAGCCCATGGCCGCCGCACCGTCCCTCACGTTCGCCGATGTCCGCGAGGCCGCCGCCCGTATCAAGGGTGTCGCCCACCACACCCCCATCCTCACCTCCCGCACCCTGAACTCCCTGGTCGGAGCGGAGGTGTTCATCAAGGCCGAGAACTTCCAGCGGGTCGGCGCCTTCAAGTTCCGCGGCGCCTACAACGCCATCGCGCAACTGCCCCCCGGGCAGCTGGCGAAGGGCATCGCGGCCTACTCCTCCGGGAACCACGCCCAGGCCACCGCGCTGGCCGCCCGTGAACTGGGCACGCGCGCCGTCATCCTGATGCCCGAGGACGCTCCCCGCTCCAAGCGGGAGGCGACCGCGGGATACGGTGCGGAGGTCGTCACCTACGACCGTTACACCGAGGACCGCACCGCGCTCGGCCACGCCCTGGCCGAGGACCGCGGGCTGGCCCTGATCCCGCCCTACGACCACCCGCACGTCATGGCCGGCCAGGGCACCGCGGCGCTGGAACTCCTGGAGGAGACCGGCCCGTTGGACGCCCTGCTGGTCCCGGTGGGAGGCGGCGGCCTCCTCGCCGGCTGTGCCACCGCCGCCACCGCGCTGCACCCCGGCATCCGGGTCGTCGGCGTCGAACCGGAGGCGAGCGACGACACCCGGCGCTCCCTGGAGGCCGGTGCCCGCGTCACCGTCCCGGTGCCCCGCACCATCGCCGACGGGCAGGCACTGGCCACACCCGGCGAGCTCACCTTCCCCGTCAACCAGCGGCTGGTCGACTCCGTCGCCCTGGTCGGCGACGCCGAGATCGTCACCGCGATGCGGTTCGCCTTCGAACGTCTGAAGATCGTCCTGGAGCCGAGCGGTGCCTCGGCGCTGGCCGCGCTGCTGGCCGGACGCGTCGGCCGTCTCCCGCGGCGGATCGGCGTCATCGCCTCCGGCGGCAACATCGACACCGCCCGCTTCACCGCCCTCGTCGGCGGCTGACGGCCCGGCCGGCGCGGGTGCCGTACTCGGTGACGTGCGGGCCGCGCACGTCCGGCACGGACCCGCAGACGCCTCGCGCCGGGCTGGGGGCGGGCCGCCGGGGTCACCCCTCCCCCCAGTCCCAGGTGTCGAAGTACCCGGCCACACCGGTACGGCGGGCCTCCGTCACGGCCGTCAGTCGCGCGAAGTCCCGCTCCGGCATCAACGGCCGCCAGTCCGCGAGCGGCAGCACGCGCACCTCGTCGTGCTCCTCCGGGTCCAGGGTGATGCCCCGGATCTCCGCCTCGCCGAGCCGGCCCCCGTCGAAGATGAAGCCCATGGTGCTGTACGGCCACTCGTCACCGGGCAGGCCGTAGACCGCGGCCAGCAGCCGGGGCGGGCCGGCGACCGTGATGCCGGTCTCCTCACGGCACTCCCGCACGGCGGTCTCCCACGGCCGCTCGCCCGGTTCCATCGTGCCGCCGGCCAGCTGCCACGGGTGCGCGGGGCTGTAGGGGGCGTGCAGCTGGACGGGACGGTCCTGCTCGTCGGTGAAGTGGACGCAGGCGAACCCGGTCGCCTTCATCAGCTGCTCGGCGTACTCCTCGGGCGGCAGCCAGACGCGGCTCACTGCGTCACCCGCCCGGGGGACTTCGGCGGGGGAGGTGAGCGGGCGGGTGGCGCGGGGCTTGCGGATCACGTGCGAAAGGGTCCTTCCGAACCAGTGCCGAACCAGTGCCGATCGGCGTGCGGACGGTCGTACACGCGGTACAACGCCGGCGGGCGCCGAGCGGCACGCCGTGCTCGCGCGCTCACCGGGGCGTCTCCGGGGGCGGGGAGACGGTCCTGCCGGTCACCGGGGCTCCCTGTCGCGGGGTGAGCCGTCGGGGCGGGGTGCGGGGAGGGCGGGGCCGGCCGGCGGGGTGGGGGCGAACTGGGCGGCCTGGGCCGTGCTCAGCGCGGGTCGTCCGCGGCTCCGTCCGCGGCCCGGTCCGCGCCGAGGCCCAGCTCCCGGTCGCCGAGCGGGGCGAAGAAGCGTTCCACGTCGGCGTCGGTGACCTCGGCGAGGGCCGCCGGGGACCAGCGCGGCCGGCGGTCCTTGTCGATGATCTGCGCCCGGATGCCCTCGACCAGGTCGGGGCTGTCCAGGGCGGCGCAGGAGACGCGGTACTCCTGGTCGAGGACCCGTTCCAGCGAGCCGAGGCGCCGGGCGCGGCGGATCGCGGCCAGGGTGACCTTGAGCGAGGTGGGCGACCTGCCGAGCAGGGTCTCGGCCGCCTCCTTCGCCTCCGTACCGCCGTGGGCGGACAGCCGTCCGACGATCTCCTCGACCGTGCCGGCGGCGTAGCAGGCGTCGATCCAGGCGCGTTGCTCGGCCAGCCGCCCGTGCGGCGGCCGCTGTTCGTGGCGGGCCAGCGCCTCGGGCACGGGGAGGGCGGCGAGGTCCGCGGTGAAGGAGGGGAGGGACGCGGACGGCAGGTAGTGGTCGGCGAGCCCGCACAGCAGGGCGTCCCCGGCGCCGGCCTGGGCGCCGGTCAGCGCGAGGTGGGTGCCCAGTTCGCCGGGGGCACGGCCGAGCAGGTGGGTGCCGCCGACGTCGGGGACGAAACCGATGCCGGTCTCGGGCATGGCGATCCGCGAGCGTTCCGTGACGACGCGGACGCCGCCGTGCGCGGAGACGCCGACGCCGCCGCCCATGACGATGCCGTCCATGACGGCGACGTACGGCTTGGGGTAGCGGGCGATGCGGGCGTTGAGGCGGTACTCGTCGCGCCAGAACGCGGCGGAGGCGGTGCCGTCGCCGTCGCGGGCGTCGTCGTGGACGGCGCGGATGTCGCCGCCCGCGCACAGGCCGCGCTCGCCCGCGCCGGTGATGACGACGGTCTCCACGGCCGGGTCGTGTTCCCAGGCGGTCAGGGCCTCGTCGATCCGGCGGACCATGACATGGTTCAGGGCGTTGAGCGCCTCGGGCCGGTTGAGCGTGATGTACGCCGCCCGCCCCTCCGTGCGCAGCAGGACGGGTTCGGCGGTGCCGGGCGCGTCGGTCCGCGCGCTGCCGGTCATCCGGACGCCTCCATCAGGCCACCGGCCACGATGACACGCATGATCTCGTCGCTCCTTCCGGTCGGGTGCACCCACGGTCGGGAACGATCTTCTCAGTGCGGTGCCCGCCGGGGTGGCGGCGGCCCCCTCCCCGCCGGGGACGCGCGAGGACGCCCGGCACCACCGGCCCGTGCGGCAGCCCGGCACCACCGGGCCGTGCGGCAGCCGGTCCGGTGGTCGCGGCCGCCGTCGCTCAGAGCGTCGTCGGCCGCAGCACGAGGCAGACGAAACCGAAGGCGTCCCGGTAGAGACGGAGCCACTCCTCGCGGTGGGCCGTGGCCGTCGCGAGCGCCTCGGCGCTGTCCGGGTGGCCGGGGTGGTCCAGCGCCCAGGAGGCGAGCGTCCCCGTCCAGGCCCATTCGTAGTCGTCCAGTTCCCGGCGGGTGCTGACGTGCCCGTGGACCGGTGTCCAGCCGTCCGCGACGACCCGGTCCAGGGTGGTCGGCAGGTCGTCGAGGTCACCGAGCAGCGCGACGGCCCCGCCGGCGGGCTCGCGGTCCCAGAACCCGTCCCCGACCAGGATCCGTCCGCCGGGCGCGAGGTGCCGGCGCGCCGCCGCCAGGGCCGGCGGCAGGCCGCCGAACGCGTGCGCGGCCCCGACGCAGAGCACGAGGTCGAAGGAGTGCGGGGCGGTGAACCGGGCGGCGTCCCCGCGGTGCAGGACCAGGCGGTCCCCGACACCGAGCCGGTGTGCGGCCCGGCGGGCGTCCTCCAGCGCGCGCCCGGACAGGTCGACGCCCTCGGCGCGCAGCCCCGGTCGCGCGGTCAGGGCGCGCAGCAGCCACTCCCCGCCGCCGCAGCCGAGGTCGAGCACGCGTCCGCCGTCGCGCGGCAGGGCCCGCTCCAGCAGCCCGCGCACCGCGTCGTCGTCGAGCGGCGCGGCTATCGGGTGATCCGCGTGCGCGCGCCTGGAGATCTCCTCACGGTCCACCGGCGGAGCCTGACACGTCCGGCGGCACCCGCGCACCCGGATTTCCGCGCGGCACGCGCACCGGGCGGGCCGAAACCCGTCGGCACTCGAAAGGGGTGCGCGCCGGGCCCTGTCCGGGGCCCGGTCCCGGCGCCTCCGGCACCGGATCCCGGACCGTCCCCGCTCACCCGAACCGGCTAATGACGCAGCGTGCACCCCTTGTGCCCACTGGGGCGTCCCCCGTTCGGAGTTGCGGCCGTACGGGCGACATGAGTCCGTGGGAGTCGTGTCCCACCGGATCTCACTCAGGAGGAGACATGGGCACCAACCACCAGGGCCGATCGGCCGACACACTGGGCGTCGTCTTCGCGGTCCGCGTCATCGAGGGCCGTGAGCAGGGCTTCCTGGACCTGTACGAACAGCTCCGGAAGTCGGTGGCCGGCACCCCCGGCCACATCGTGGAACGGCTCGGCCGGCCCGCCGACGACTCCCGTCAGTGGGTGATCACCAGCGAGTGGCAGTCGGCCGAGCAGTTCTTCGCCTGGCAGCAGAGCGAGGAGCACCGCGAACTGGTCGCGCCGCTGCGCGAGTTCGTCGACCAGCGGCAGTCGCTGCGCTACCGGGTCGTCAAGGAGACACGGGGGGTGGCGTCGTGACGCGCACCCCCACCGGCCCCGTCGCCGTGCTGGGCCTCGGCGCGATGGGCGCCGGGCTGGCCCACCGCCTGCTCGACCAGGGCGTACGGGTCCGGGTCTGGAACCGTACCCCGGACCGGACCGCGCCGCTCGCCCAGGCCGGCGCGCACGTCGCCGCCCACCCCGCCGAAGCGGTCGCGGGGACGAGCGCCGCCCTCTGCGTCGTGGCCGACGGGCAGGCCCTCGGCACCGTGCTGCGCGGGCCGGACGGCGTGCTGGCCCACGGGCCGTACCCGGGCACGCTGCTGTGCGCCAGCACCGTGGCCCCCGAGGAGGTCGTGCAGATCGCCGGGGACCTGCCCGCGGCGCTGGACGTGGGGATGCTCGGCAACCGCGACCACGCCCGCGACGGGGAGCTGCGGCTGTTCGTCGGCGGCACGAAGGAGGCGTTCGATGCCGCCGGTCCGCTGCTGCGGGCGCTGGGCAAGGACGTCGTCCATCTGGGCGCGCTCGGGTCCGGCATGCGGATGAAACTGCTCCTCAATCTGCTGATGGGCATCGAGGTGCAGGCGCTGGCCGAGGCCACCGAGCTGGCGGAGGCCTCGGGACTGGACCGGCAGCTGGTCCTGAAGACCGTCGCGGGCAGCGGTTTCGCCTCGCCGGTCATGGCGTTCAAGTCGCGGCGGCTGGCGTCGGGCCGCTTCGACGAGCCGGACTTCCGGCTGCGGCTGATGGCGAAAGACCTCATGCTCGCTACCAAGCAGGCGGCAGCCGCCGGCCTGAGCCTGCCGCTGGCGACCGCCGCGGCGGAGACCCACGTCCGCGCCACCGAGCAGGGACTGGGCGACCAGGACTGTGCCGCGATCACCCGCGCACTGAGACCGAAACCGGGAACCGACACGTGATCATCGACATCCACGGGCACCTGTCCCCGCCGGAAGCCGCCGAACGCTTCCCCATGCCCCCGGCCCTGACCGACGTCGACGGCATGCTCGCCGCCCGCGCCGAGGCCGGCATCGACCTGACCATCATCGGCAGCCCGGTCGGAGCCGGGGCGATGGCGCGGGTGCCGGGCGTGGACAACTACGCGCAGCCGCGCGACCGGCTGCGCGCGTTCCACGCGTGGATGTCGGGCCTGATCCGCCGGTTCCCGGACCAGTTGCGCGGCTATGTGTACGCCAACCCGTTCGGGGACGACGATCACCTGGAGGGGGTGCGGGAGACCCTGGCGGACCCGGCGTTCGTCGGCCTGATCACCACCTCCAGCGTGCACGGGGAACTGCTCGGCTCCCCTCGCGCGGACCCGTTCTTCGCGCTGGCCGCGGAGGCGGGGGTGCCGGTCCTGGTGCACGCCCCGGCGGAGCCGGCCGGCACCGAACGGGTCGAGCAGACGCCCTTCGTGGAGCAGATCGGCCGCTTCGGCGACGTCACCCTGGGCATGGCGATGATCGCGTTCGCGGGGTGGCTGGACAAGTACCCCGGTCTGCGGCTGATCGGCGCGACCGGCGGCGGCGCGCTGGCGCTGCTGCCCGAGCGGCTGCAGACCGCGGCGCGCCCCCGGCACTGGGCCGGGTGCGGAAGCCGGCGAGGTCGTAGAACGGGCTGGTGACATGGAGGGACACGCGCTCGTCCCACAGGGCCCGGTTGTCGTCCCGCCAGC
>NZ_JBEZUP010000024.1:0-114095 GCF_040636485.1 Streptomyces sp. NPDC038707 | reverse complement strand
CTCTGCCCAGTCCTCCACGTTCAGCACCCTCCAAGAGTCCGGAGGGGTCAAGATTCGGAGACTGCCAGGGGGTCAGTTTTCACGAAGCAGCGACAACGACGCCGTCACCCGGGAAAGTGGAGTTCCCCCTCACGACGAAAGTCCCGAGCAGAGGATGAAGGCTTACGCCGAGCGACCACGTACGGGAACTCGCTGGATGTTGCGGTCGAAACTTCAGCGAAGGCACGGGGCCCGAACGATGCCGGCGTTGCCTGGTGTCGGCGGTCACGAGCGGCGTAGGGGTGGTTCGAGTACGTAGTCGACCGCGTGCGGCGACAACCACACCCGCGGAGCAACGCTGACGAGATCCACAGCGATGTCGACCAGGGCCTGTCCGTGGTTCTGCTCGACCGGGCGGCTCCAGCCCCATCCGCCTCTGTCGGCGCGAGCGGAGGTGAGCCGTCCGCTGCCGCAGAGGAACAAGACCCACCTCCAGCGCGTACCCCCGACCCCGCCGTGCTGCTATGAATAGACCGCAGGGGCGGCCTTCAGCCGAGGGGGTCCTCTGGGACTTCTCTGGGACTTCCGGCATCATCAACCGGCATGAGCATGAAACAACTGAAAGACCGTTCGTACAGGTCAGCGGCCAACTTACCCCCATCGACACAGGTCACCGCGCTGACAGGTCTCTTGGACGGCATGTGACCTCCTCCGAAACCCGACGGCAGAACGCGGCCGGGGACGCGCCCGTGCGGCTCGGCCACCGGCAGATCACCACGGTCATGTCCGGGCTGTTCCTGGGCATGTTCCTGGGCGCGCTGGACCAGACGGTGGTGGCGTCCGCGCTGCGGACCATCGCCGACGACCTGCACGGGCTGACGGCCCAGGCGTGGGCGACCACCGGGTACCTCATCACCGCCACCCTCGCCACCCCGCTGTACGGAAAGCTCTCCGACATCCACGGCCGGCGGCCCGTGTACCTGGCCGCGATCGGCCTGTTCACGGCCGGTTCGCTGCTGTGCGGCTGCGCCACCTCCCTGTACGAACTGGCGGCGTTCCGGGCCGTGCAGGGGCTCGGTGGCGGCGGGCTGATGTCGTTGGCCATGACGATCGTCGCCGACATCACCACCCCGCGCGAACGGGGCCGCTACCAGGGCTGGTTCATGGCCGTGTTCGGCGGTGCGAGCATCGTCGGCCCGCTGGCCGGCGGGGCCCTCGCGGACCGGGACACGCTGCTGGGCATCGACGGCTGGCGCTGGATCTTCCTGCTCAACGTGCCGCTCGCGGCCGTCGCGGCGGTGGCGATCGTCCGCGTCCTGCGGTTCCCGCACCAGCGGGTGCGGCACCGGCTCGACTACCGGGGGGCGCTCGCGCTGGCCGTGGGGATCGTGCCGCTGCTGACCGTCGCCGAGCAGGGCCGCACCTGGGGGTGGGGTTCGCTCCCGGCGCTGCTGATGTACGCCGTCGGCGCGCTGGGGCTCGTCGTCTTCGTGGTGGTGGAGCGCCGGACGGGGGCGGCGGCGCTGCTGCCGCCGCGGCTGTTCCGCATCCGTGCCTTCCGGCTGGGTGTCGGTCTGCACTTCGTCGTCGGCATCGGCATGTTCGGCGCGATGACGACCCTGCCGCTCTACCTCCAGCTGGTCCGCGGGATGAGCCCGATCCAGGCGGGGCTCGCCTCCCTTCCCACGGTCGCCGCGAACCTCGCCGTGACGCTGCTGGTGGGCCGGCTGATCGCGCGGACCGGCCGTTTCAAGGTCCACCTCGTCGCGGGCATCGGGTCGTTCACCGCCGCGATGCTCGTCTTCGCGACCCTGCGGGTGGACAGCCCGCTGTGGCAGGCGGCCCTCGGCATGGCCCTGATGGGCGCGGGGCTCGGCGCGTCGATGCAGACGCTCACCACACTCGCGCAGTCCGAGGTGCCGCGTACGGACATGGGCGCGGCGACGGCGTCGGTCAACTTCTTCCGCTCCAACGGCGGCACGGTGGGCACCGCCGCCTTCCTCTCCGTCCTGTTCTCCACGGCGGGCGGGCGCATAGCCGAGCGGCTGGCCGAGGCCCGCCGCGACCCCGCCTACCGCCGTCTGCTGGCCCAGCCCGACAACGCGCAGGCCCTCGCGGGTGTGCTGCGTCCCGGCGGCGGTGTCGACCTGGAGAACTCGGCCTTCCTGCGGGCTCTCGACCGGGACGCGGCGCTGCCGTTCCTGGAGGGATACCTCGCCTCGATGCGGCTCGTCTTCCTCACCGGTGCCGCGGTGGCCCTGGCCGCCTTCCTGATCGCGGCCTGGCGGGTCCCGGACCTGACGCTCGCCGACGAATGACGCCGCCCCGCCCGCCACGCTGCCCCTGTGGCGGGCGGCGGAGTCCACGGCGCTCAGTCGCGGCCGGTGCGGAACCGGCGCCGGTACTCGGTGGGTGTCGTGTCGAGCCGGCGGCGGAAAGCCCTGACCAGGGTGTCGACGGTGCCGAACCCGCAGGCGGCGGCGATGCGTTCGAGAGTGGCGTCGGTGGTCTCCAGCTGGTTGCGGGCCCGTTCGACGCGCACCGATTCGATGTAGGTGTGCGGTGTCGTACCCAGCTCGTTCTTGAAGATCCGGGTCAACTGCCGCTCGCTGACGTGGGCGTGTTCGGCGAGGTGCGCGACGGTGAGCGGTTCGGTGAGGTGGCGCAGGATGTGATGGCGGAGCTCCTCGATGCGCCGGGTCGCGGCGACCTGTTCCAGCGGAACGCTGAACTGGCTCTGCCCGCTGGGCCGTTTCAGGTACATCACCAGTTGCCGGGCGACGCGCAGCGCGACGGCTTCGCCGAGGTCGTCGGCGATGAGCGCGAGTGACAGGTCGAGGCAGGCGCTGATGCCGGCGCCGGTCCACACGTTGCCCTCGCGGATGAAGATCGGATCGGAGTCGACCTCGATCGTCGGATGGTCGGCGGCGAGCTGCTGGGCGGTCGACCAGTGGGTGGTGGCGCGTTTGCCGTCGAGGAGTCCGGACGCGGCGAGGATGTGCGCCCCGACGCAGACGGAGGTCACCCGCCGGGTCCGCGGGGCGAGCTGCCGGACCCGTTCCACCACGGCCGGATCGACGAGCGCGTGCACGCGGCGCCGGCCGTCGACCTCGACGGCACCCGGCACGACGAGCGTGTCTATGCTCCGTGTCGCCACCTCGTCGAAGGTGACATCGGGCAGTACCCGCACCCCGGCGGCGGTGACGGTGGGCTCCAGGGTCTCGGCGGCGAGGACCACGCGGTATCCCGCCGCCTCCTCTGTCTCCCGCCGGGCGAGGGAGAAGACCTCCGGTGGTCCCGTCACGTCGAGCAGGTCGACGCCTTCGAACAGGACGATGACGATCAGTCGTTCAACGGTGTGCACAAGCCCCCCCTGGCCGGACAACGCCGATGTCGGTTTCTGCATGCTAGATGACATTGCCGACGCGTGTGCCGGACCGTAGCGTCATAGGTGCAGGTCAACGCGGCGAACGCGCTGCTTCCCCAAGTCCCTCACCCCAGGTGGTTCTTCATGTCCGGCATGACGCCGCGTCAGTTCAACGGCTTCCACCGGACGCCCGCCGAGTCCGCCGGCCTGCTTCTCCCACGCTCCTCCCCCTTCCCCCCTCGGTCCTGAACATCCCCCCTGACCGAGCTTCCCCCCACGCCCCCCACCTTTGAACTCCCCCCACGCCTTTCCCCCCAATCCCACAGAACACCGACCTCACTATGGAAAGACGGGGCATGGCAACTCGTAGAGGATTTCTGGGTACCGTTTCGGCAGCCGGGGCAGCCACCCTCCTCACACAGACGCAGACCGCCACCAGCGCGTCGGCCGCCACCACGGCGACCGACGAGAAATCGGCGCGGGACGCGATACGCAACGTCAACGCCGGGATGCGCGCCAACTACGCGTCGCTGAAGGCCGAGCTGGTCAAGCACCTCAGCCCGGTCGTCGTCGTCCAGAACAACGCCGTCGGCGGACGCTTCACCCTGATCAACAACGGGGTGCAGGTCGAGACGGTCAACCCGGTTCCGGAGTACTTCGAGCTGGCCAAGTCCATCGCCCACGTTCCGCTGGGCGTGTTCTCGGTGATCGCCGCGTACCTCAGCGACCAGGTGCCGAACATCCCCAACGCGGACCGCATCGACCCGCACGACCTGGACATGGTCGCGTTCAAGACCGCGGGCGACAAGGGCTGGATCACTCCGCTGAACAGCTTCCGCACCACGCTGAGTTCGGCGTACACGAAGCTGCCCACCGCCAACCTGCCGCTGGATCTGGAGGACTCCTGCACCAAGATCCTGTCGGAGGCCATCAAGTTCATCGACACCATCGTCAAGGCGCAGTCGTTCGACATGGTGGCGTACAACCGGTTCGCCGCGACCGTCTACCCGTCGATCCGCGTCAACATGACCTTCGCGGCCACCGCGCAGATCACCGGCATCGAGACGCTGATGAAGCGGTGGCGCACACAGCTCGGTGAGGCCGCGTGGAGCGACCTGTACGTCACGGTGCTGTCGATCTGGACGACGTCGGAGCTGAACCAGGCGTCCATCATCATCCGCCGCACCATGAACCAGGCGAAGGTGGACACCCACCTGATCGACCTGCCCACCGTGGAGACCCCCTCGGACCCGATCGCGGTCGCCCTGGACAACCTGGCGCGCATCGTCCAGGACAACGTCGCGGCCGAGATGGTGTTCAACACCGACCTCAAGGTCGCCGACGCCCTCAAGGGCAAGGAGGACCTGCTGTCGGACGAGATCCTCCAGCAGGTCGGCGGAACGGCACCGGCCGCCAGGACCGCCGCCTTCGGCGCCGCGGCAGCCGTCGGCACCTGCCCCATCACCGGGCACACCGCGTCGGTCTGACGCCGCAGCGCCCCGGCCCCGGCCGGCGGACCCCCGGACGCAGCCGGCCCGTGGGCGAGCCGTGCCGTCTCCCTGTCGCACGACAGGGAGACGGCACGGCTCCGTCGCTTTTCCCCGGCCCCGCGGGCCGCGCCCGTGGCGGCACCCGCCTCGGGGGCACGCGGGCCGCCCCGGCCGCTCCCCGGCTCGGGGCCCGGTGCGGGGGTGCCGGTGCGGCGGCCGGTGTCGTGTACGGTTCGGGGCGGCTGCCCTGCGGTGACCGGCGGATGACCACCGGCGTCGGCGGTGCGGTGCGGATGTCCGGTGTGGAGGAGGTGTACGGCGGTGGCCGAGGTGAAGCGACGCGGAGACGGCTCCGCCGGGGCTCCTTCGGAGCGGGCGGCGCGGGTGCGCAACCCGCGCGGGCAGGGCGAACGGCTGCGCGAGGAGATCCTGCGGGCCGCGGGCGGGCTCCTGGAGCAGGTGGGCAGCGAGGACGCCCTCTCGCTGCGGGCGGTGGCCCGGGAGGTCGGCATCGCCACCCCGAGCATCTACCGGCACTTCGCCGACAAGACCGAACTGGTGTGGGCGGTGCTGGCGGAGCACTACGAGCGGCTGGCCGCGCTGATGGCCGAGGCCGACGCCTCCGCGCCCGCGGACGCCCCGCTGGAACGGCTGCGGCACCAGTTGCGCGCGTACTGCCGTTTCGCGGTGGCCAACCCGGCCAAGTACCGCCTGATGTGCGAGATCTGGCAGACCCCGGTGGACGAGGACCGGCTGCACGGCCACCCGGCCGGGCTGCTCCTGCGCGGGCTGAGCCAGGCGCTCACCCACTGCGAGGAGGCCGGCTGGCGGGTACGGGGCACCCGTGCGGAAGCTCCGTACCTGCTGTGGTGCGCGCTGCACGGCCGGGTCACCCTGTGGCAGGTCATGCCGCGCCGCAAGGACACCGCCCGGCTGGACCGGTTCGTCGACGAACTGCTCGGCCTGCTGCTGGAACGCTGACGCGTCCCGGCTCCTCCTCGACGGCCTCCGGGGGCACCGCCCTCAGGGCTGCCCGCGCGACCTGACGTCGGGTCACCCCTCCACCACATCACCCGATTTCCTTCACCTCTCCTGCCGCCCCGGCCGCACCGGACCCTAAGGAAACGGTCGTAAGCTAACGAGTGTTAGTCGAAAGCCTCCCTCCCCCACAAGGAGTGGCATGACCACCACCGCACCGCTTCCGCCCCTGCCTGCCTCGCCGCCGCCCGGCTGCCCCTTCGACCCGCCCGAGGGGCTCGCGCGACTGCGCATGGAGGAGCCGCTGTCCAAGGTCGCCCTGGACGACGGCGGCTGGGCGTGGCTCGCCACCCGGTACGCGGACGTCCGGGCGATCCTCGGCGACACCCGCTTCAGCTCCGACACCTCCGCCCCCGGCTACCCGGTCAGCGGCATGACCGGCGGCAGCCCGCGCCCCGGCGCCACCCGGGGCTTCATCCGCATGGACCCGCCGGAGCACACCCGGCTGCGCCGCATGGTCACCCGGGACTTCATGGTCAAGCGGGTGGAGGCGCTGCGCCCCACCCTGCAGCGGCTCACCGACGAGCTGTGCGACGCGATGGAGCGGACCGACCGCTCCGAGCACCCCGTCGACCTGGTCCAGGCCCTGGCGCTGCCGCTGCCCTCGCTCGCCATCAGCCTGCTGCTGGGCGTGCCCTACGAGGACCATGACACCTTCCAGCGGCTGACCGGCACCCTGCTCTCCCGTGACCTCGGCGAAGCGGAGCGCGAGCCCGCGCGCCGCGAACTCCTCGCCTACATCGACCGGTTGGTGCGGGACAAGAAGGCCGAGCCGGGCGACGACATCATCAGCCGGCTCGTCACCGAGCAGTACGCGCGGGGCGAGCTGACCCACGAGGACCTCGTGGCGTTCGCCGTGCTGCTGCTGGTCGCCGGGCACGAGACGACGGCCAACATGATCGGCCTGAGCGCCCTGTCCCTCATGCTCGACCAGGACACCGCCGGCCGGCTGCGCGAGGACCCGTCACTGGTCCGCGGCGCCGTCGAGGAACTGCTGCGTTTCCACAGCATCATCCGCAACGGCCCCCGGCGCGCGGCCCTGGAGGACGTCGAGGTCGGCGGGCGGCTCATCCGCCGGGGCGAGGGCGTCATCGTCGCCGTGCCCTCCGCCAACCGCGACGAGGACACCTTCCCCGACGCCGGCCGGCTCGACATCACCCGCCCCAACGCCCAGCACCATGTCGCCTTCGGGTACGGCATCCACCAGTGCCTCGGCCAGGCGCTGGCCCGCGCCGAACTCCAGGTGGTGATCACCACCCTGCTGCGCCGCTTCCCCGGTATGCGTCCCGCCGTACCGGTCGAGGAGATCCCCTTCCGCACGGACATGGTCATCTACGGCTGCCATGCCCTGCCGGTCACCTGGTGACCTCCGGACCACCACCCGTTTCCCCACCACCGAAGGAGTCCTGATGCAGATCACCATCGACGAGGCGAAGTGCTGCGGTGCCGGCCAGTGCGTGCTGGTCGCCCCCGAGGTCTTCGACCAGCGCGACGAGGACGGCATCGTCGTCCTGCTGGACGCCGCCCCGGACGCCGCCCGGCACGCCGCCGTGCGCGAGGCCGCCACCATCTGTCCCGCCGCGGCCATCCAGGTGCGGGAATGAGCGCCCCCCACACCCCCCGCCCCCGGATCGCCGTCGTCGGCGCGGCGGCGGCCGGGCTGGCCGCGGCCGAGGGGCTGCGCCGCCTGGGCTGGGACGGGGACATCGCGCTCATCGGCGACGAACCCCGTCCGCCCTACGACCGGCCGCCGCTGTCCAAGCACGTCCTGTCCGGCGCCTGGGAGCCGGAGCGCACCGCGCTGCGGGATGCCGGCCAGCTCGCGGCGCTCGGCCTGGACCTCAGGCTGGGCACCCGGGCCGTCTCCTACGATCCCGAGCGGCGCGAACTCACCCTCGGCGACGACGGACGCACCGCGCTGCGCTGCGCCGGTGTCATCGTCGCCACCGGTGTCACGCCCCGCACCCTGCCCGGCGGCGACGCGCTGGAGGGGGTGCATGTGCTGCGCACCCTGGACGACGCGCTCGCCCTGCGCCGGCGCCTCGCCACCCCCGGCCGCCGGCTGGCCGTGGTCGGCGGCGGCGTGCTCGGCGCGGAGGCCGCCGCCGTGGCACGTGCGCTCGGCCACCGGGTCACGCTCCTCGGCACCGAGGAGGCCGTGATGGGCCGGGTGCTGGGCCCGGAGGTCGGCCGGCTGCTCGCCGGCGTCCACCGTGCCCACGGCGTCACCCTGCGCGCCGGGCAGGCGGTCACCGGGATCCGTGGCGAGGCCGGCCGGGCGACCGGTGCCGTGCTCGCCGACGGGACCGTGGTGGAGGCCGACGACGTGCTGCTGGCCGTCGGCTCCGTCCCGGCCGTCGACTGGCTGCGCGGCCCCGGCGCCGAGGCGGCGGGCCTGGACCTGACGGACGGACTGCGCTGCGACGAGTTCTGCGCCGCGGCCCCGGGGCTGTACGGCGCCGGTGACGTCGCCCGCTGGTACCACCCCGTGCTGGGCCGGCACGTGCGGATCGAGCACCGTATGAACGCCAGCGAGCAGGGCCTCGCCGCCGCCCGCAACCTCCTGTCCGAACTGGACCCGGAACGCTTCGGCGAACGACGCCCGTTCACCCCGGTGCCGTACTTCTGGTCCGACCAGTACGACCTGAAGCTCCAGGCCCACGGTGTACTGGCCGGCGCCGACCGGACCGAGGTCCGCCTCCTGGGCGGGGACCCGCTGCGACTGGCCGCGCTGTACGGCACCGCCGAGCGGGCCACCGGAGTCCTGGCGATCGGCCTGCCGCCACGCCTGACCCGGTCCCTGCGCGCCCTGATCGCCATGCCCGGTCCCTGGGCGGAGACCCTCACCCGGCTGACGGCGGCGGTGGACGCCTGACCAGGTCCGCCCGGGGCGGCCTCCCCTGCCCCGGGCGGACCGGACGTCAGCCTGCCGAGCAGACCGTCCCGTTGAGGCGGAAGACCGTCGGGTCCGGGTTGGGGCCGTCGTTGGCGCCGACGAAGCCGAAGGAGACCGTCGACGCGCCGTCCGCGGCCAGCGGCCCGGCGCCCTCGGGGGCGGTCACCCGGACGTGCGAGCCGGTCTGGTGGAACGTGGCGTTCCAGCCGGAGGACACCGACTGCCCGCCGGTCGGCCAGTCCCAGTCCACGGTCCAGCCGGTGATCGGCGTGTCCGAGAGATTGCGCACGGTGACCGTGGCGACGAAGCCGTTGCCCCAGCCGGTGTCACGGTGGTACGTCACCGCGCAAGCGGCGTCCGAGGGGGTGCTGGTGGTGAAGGTCAGCGGCGAGGACGGGGCGGAGAGCCGTCCCGAGGCGTCGGACGCGAGCACGTTGACCGTGTGGGTACTGCCCGGCGGCAGGTTGCGCAGGGTCACGGACGTGCCGGTGCTCTCGCCGACCACATGGGTGTACGCGCCGTCGCGCTCCTGGACCAGGTAGCGGGCGGCACCTGTCGCACCCGCCCAGGACAGGCGCGCGGTGGTGTCGGTCACCGCCTCCAGTCCCGGGGTGCCCGGGGTGCCGGCGGCCGACGCCGCGGGCCCGGTGCCGGCCTTCGGGGCGAGCGTGACCGTGAGCAGCGCGTACGGCTCCACCGTCACCTGGGAGGCGGTGGCCGCCGCACCGGTGACCTCGGTGATGTCGCTGTCGCCGCGCGCGTAGCGGTGGACCTGGGGCGCGCCGGCGGAGGGGGTGAAGCCCGCGTAGTCCAGATCCACGGTGTGCGCGGCGTCCGGGTCCTTGTTGACGAGCAGCACGCTCAGGCGGCCGTCGCGCCGCAGGACGGCGTGTGCGGAGACGTCCTGCGCGGAGGACCGGGCGGCGACCATGGTGTCTCCCGCGGTGCCCAGTTCGCTGGTCATCTTCATGCCGTAGTAGGGGTGGAACGGGGTGTTCGGCGCCGGTTCGCAGACGTCGCCGGTGCAGGCGCCGCTGGAGAGCATCCCCATGTCGCCGTAGTCCGTCTCGCCGTCGACGGCGGTGATCTGGCCGGCGCCGTTGTGGGTGTCCCACCAGTCGACGTTGAACACCCCGTTCTCCAGCGCCGTCATGAAGGCGTCGGCGGCGAACAGGCCGTTGGGGCGGGCGGTGAGACGAGCGCCGCCGGTGTTGGTGTTGATCTCGGTGAGGGCGATGCCGATGCGCGGTGAGTCCGCGCCCGCGTACCGGTCGAGCTGGGCGCGCACCTCGCGCAGTTCGCCGGGGAGCCGGGTCAGCCGGTTCATGGCGTCCTCGGCGGTGGTGTCGGAGCCGCCCGCGTACCAGTGGACGCTCACGAAGTCGACGACGTCGGTCACTTGGGAGAGCACGGTGTTGTTCCAGTCGCCGGGGTCGCCGCCGCCGACCACGCCGTCCGGCCACTCGCCCGGCGCGGTGAGGACCGCACCGATCTTGACGGTCGGGTCGACGGCCTTCATGGCCTTGGCGTAGGCCCGGACCTGACGGGCGTACTCCTGCGGGCTCTTGTCCGCGTGGTCGTCGTGCTCCCAGCCGCTGCCGTAATGTCCGTTGCCGTAGATCTCGTTGCCGATCTCCCAGTACTTGGCACCGTAGTTCTTGGTGATGTTGGCGTACCTGACCCAGCCGGCCGCCTCCTCGGGCGTGCCCGAGCCGTAGTTGGCGATCAGGATCGGCTGTGCGCCGGTGGCGCGGACGGTGCCCATGAAGGCGTCGAAGCCGGTGCCGGGGGCGACGTATCCGCCGGGCGCGGTGTGCGTCTCCCAGTGGTAGATGTCCGCGTAGGAACCGCCGGGATAGCGCATCATCCCGACATCGGCCGCCTTCATCAGACCGGCGACCTCGGGATCGTTCATGTGCGAGTCCCAGATGGCGGTGTTGACGCCGCGGGCGGTGTCGGTCAGCCGGCCCAGCGCCGCCTGGGTGTTGACCCGCACCTCGACGTCCGCGGTGTCCGCGGCGGCCGCCGCCCGGGGCGCGGCGGGCGCGACGCCGGCCAGCGGGGTCAGCAGGGCCAGCGCGGCGGCCAGCACGAAGGCGCCGCGCGCGAGGGCACCGGGGCCCCCGGTACCGGCCGGCCGGCCGGGGCTGTGCAGTGGTGGCATGGGGGTCCTCCCTCATGGGTCCGGCGGCACGGCAGGTGCCGGACGGTGCCGCCGGACAGGCGAAGTGCCGGCGCGGCAGCAGGGCGTTCCGCGCCGGGACGGGGAAAGCGGAGCGGGCGGAGCCGGGGTGCGGGCGGTACGGGCGGCCGGATCCCACCCATGGGAGCGCTCCCATGATGAGAGGGGTGTGACGCCATGTCAACGCCTGTGCGGGAGGGAGGATCGGGGCCCGGGGAAGCCGGGCGCGAGACGGCCGTGCCGGAGGCGGCCGTACGGTGCTCACCCGGACGGGTGCGACGTCCGGGCCCACGCGCGGACCCGCCCGGACCCGGGCGGGCCGGGACCGGGCAGGTGACCGCGGTCCGGTGGGGTTCAGCCGGAGTGCGGCCGGCCGTCCCGGACCCAGGTCGTCACGACGAGAGCCGCGGTGATGAACATCAGCACACTGAAGGTGGAGACGGATTCGACGTACTGCTCGTAGCCCTGCGCGCGCAGTCGAAGCGCGAGCGAGCCGAGCGCTGTGCCAAGCGCCGCGGTGACGGCTGCCATGGCGACGAACGGCGCCTTCCTCATGGGTACTTCCTCCAAGCCGCGAGACTGTTGACCAAGATCGAGACTACCTGCATCACGCAAGCATCACCGCGAAGCGGACAGTCGGCCGCCGGGTCTCAGCCGCGGATCATCGACATCAGCGCACCATGGGTCCCGGCGTCGGCCGCCACCACCAGCCCACGGCCGCCCGCACCGACCGGGCCGCCGTCGATCCCGGTGACCACACAGCCGGCGGCCCGGCACACGGCGATGCCCGCGGCGAAGTGCACGCTCCCGGACAGGTCTCCGCCGTCGGTGACGTAAGCGGCGCGCCGGCCGGCCGCGACCCAGGCGAGCGCCAGCGTCGTGGACAGGACCCGCACCCCGAACCGCTCGGCGAAATCGGCACGGGCCGGCAGTTTCGCCGTCCGCGGCCCGGGCGCGCCCGGGAACGGCGCGTCGAGGTTGACGTCCACCAGCCGGGTGGCGGACGTGGGCGCCAACTCGGTGTCCACGCCGTCCTTCCGTACCCAGGCGTTCGCGCCGTCGGTGAAGAAGACCTCGCCGGCGAAGGGATCGGCCACCGCTGCCGCCCCGCCGCGCAGGGCCACGTTGACGGCCACCAGCATGGTGCCGGCGGCGTAGTTGAGCGTGCCGCACAGGGGGTCCACCAGCCACTGGCGCGCGGCGGCGGCCGCGCCCCGCCGTCCGCCCTCCTCGCCGAGCACCGCGTCGTCGGGCCGGGCGGTGCGCAGGACGCCGAGGATCGCCTTCTCGGCCTCGATGTCGGCCTCGGTGGCGAAGTCCCCCGCCCCCTTGTCCACGCGTGAGAGCGGCCGGCCGTACAGACGCCGCACCACGTCCGCGCCGGCCCGCGCCGCCGCGACCGCCACCCCGACATCGTCGAGTCCCGCATACGAGTTGATCATGCCCCGAGGGTACGGTCCCCGGCGAACGCGGGTGAGCCTTCCGGCGGCCTCGGTGAGAGCCGGCTCGGTCCGCACCGACCGGACGCAACGGCCGGTCGGTGCGGACCAGTTCGCCTTCCCACCCCCGTTAGGGTGGCCCGGTGACCGACGCGAGCGAGGACAGAGTGAACCGTTTCCGGGCCGAGGCGGCATCCCGGGGTCTGCCGTCGGAGGAGGTGGAGGAATGGATACGTGTCGCCCTTCCGGCGGTGTACCTGGCGGAGGGCGGTGACGGGCCCCTCGTGGCCCGGACCGGCGGCGACCCCGTGCTGCCGCCCGGCGTGCCCGTGCCGTCCGATCCCTTCGTGGCCTCCGTCGACCTCGCGGCCCTGCCGCCGGGTGCCACCGGCCTTCCGCTGCCCTCCGACGGCCACCTGCTGTTCTTCTCCGGCACCGACGCGCACGGCGTCGGGGAACGGGTGCCGGACGCGGTGCTGTACGTCCCCGCCGGGACCCCGGTCTCCCCGGTCCCCGTCGGACACGGCCGGCGCACCCCGTACAAGGCGCGCGAACTGCGGACGGTCTGGCACCAGTCGAGCGCTCAAATGCCCGAGAGCTTCGCGCTGGACACCTGGGGCGCGTTCCCGGACGAGGAGCAGTTCGACCTGGCCGACGAACTCGGCGACGCCTGGGCGCAGGTGGGCGGCTACCGCCCGCCCTGGGTGCTGCAGCTCGGCGGCCACCCGGTCTCGCCCCAGAACGACCCGGTGCACTACGCCCGTGACCCCGGGGAGGCCGGGCCCGCCGGGCACGGCACGGAGGACGCGGACGACTGGGCTCTCCTGGCCACCTGGTGGTGCGGCGACGATGTCCCGGAACTGGACTCCGGCGTGGCCCACTGGGTGATCCGCCGACGGGACGTGGCGGCCCTGCGCTTCGACCGCGCCCTTCGCTACGTGGAAATGGCCTGACGGCGCCGGGACGGGCGCGGCGGCTCCCCGGCGGGGTTCAGCTGCCCTCCCTCCGAGACGGCGGCAGCGCCCGGATCGTTCCCGCCGTCTCGTCGGGCGCTTTTCCGGCCATGGGGTGCCCCGCCCCGGTCAGCCGGTGCTCCAGGTCCGGTGCCCGCGTGTGCCGGGCCGCCGCGCAGGCCGGGGTCCGCCACCGTACGACCGCTCGGCGGCCGGGCCGCCGGACGCTCACGCCAGGCCGAACCAGGGCAGGCACGCGGGCAGTCCCGCCATCTCCACCGGGACCGGCTGGTGCCGTTGCCATGGTTCGGCGGTGAGGCGGAGTCTGCGCAGTACGGCGGGCCTGCCGCGTACGGCATGGCGTTCGATGCCGTCCTCGCGGTAGCCGAGCTTGCGCGAGACCGCCGGTGAGGCCGCGTTGTCCGTGTACGCCCCGGACACGGCGTGCTGTGCGCCGAGTCCGGCGAAGGCCAGGTGGAAGACGGCCGCGCGCATCTCCGTGCCCAGGCCCTGGCCCTGGTGGGCCCGGCCCAGCCAGGAGCCGGTGTTCACTTCGCGGCGGACCGGGAAGTCGCGGGCACCGATGCCCTGCGTCCCGACGACGACGCCGTCCCGCAGGGCCACCAGGTTCAACTCCCAGTTCTCCGGCCGCCAGTCGCCCCAGCGGCGCCAGTGGTACTGCAGGACGTCCCGGGCACGCTGGTCGGGCGGCACATCCGTCCAGGCCACGGTGAACGGCTGCACCGCCGGTTCGTGCACCCCCTCGGCGGCGAGCGACGCCAGCGCGGCGAGTTCCTCCGGGTGCGGCAGCCGCAACTCCAGGCGCGGCGTGGTCAACCGCAGCCCCGCGAGCGGCCAGTGGGTCGTCAGGGGCATGACCTGGGATCCTCCTCGCCGAGTCGGCCGCACACCTCGGCGGTCAGTGCGTCGGCGGCGTCGAGTGCGGCCGTGAGCGTGTCCGGAGTCGTGCCGAGCGCGGCGAACAGGCCATGGGCCCGCTCGGCGAAGTCCTGGGGAGCACCGGCGAGTTGTCCCGCGGACCGTACCGCTCCCTTTTCGTTGAGGACCCAGCGCCGGGCGTGCGCGTGGAGGGCGTGCACGACAAGCCCGACCGCGCGGAAGAGGCAGCCGGCGACGAAGAAGACATCCCCGCGGGCCGCCCCCTTGCGGGCACCGGCCAGGATGAACGGTGCCTCCCAGCGCGCGTTGCCGATGAGCGCCTCCCGCAAGGGCTCGGGGTAGCGGCGCGTCTGCTCCCGCAGGGCCCGCAGTTCACCGGTGGGATCGGCGAGGATGTGCCCGACGGCCACCTCACCGGCGTAGGAGTGGGAGTACACGCCCAGGGGGTGGCCGGGCTGGGCGCCGATCTCGAAGTGCCCGGCGCGGCACTGCTGCCACACGCGGTGCACCCGGTCCAGGTCCCGGTAGATCCAGTCGACGCGCCGGCCGTCGACGGTCAGCCAGGCCCCGCCGTCCACCCACGGCCCCCAGCCGCCCGGCTCGGTCACCTCCACCGGCCCGCCGGTCAGCTCGGCCGCGAGCAGCCGCAGGGCGGCGGTGTCGAGCGGCGGCCGGTAGTACAGGCCCAGGTCGAAGTCGGAGCCGGCGTCCTGTGTTCCGCTCGCCCGGCTGCCGCCCAGGCACACGGCGACGATCCCGCCGACACCGGTCAGCCGGTTCGCGATCTCCGTAAGGTGCTCCACCCGTCCCAGTCTGCCGGGGAGGATCACCGCCCGCGACCGGATTACCCGGCCACGGGGGCGCGGGGGTCAGCGCACCCCCGGGTGCTCGCGCAGGGCCTTCACGATCAGGTCGTGGACGAGGTATTCGCCGGGGGCCCGGTTCTCCTTGAGGAGGGGCAGGTCGTCGGGACCGAACCAGTGGCAGGCGGTGTGCTTGGACCACTCCAGGGCGGGGTGGTCCAGATCGCCGTCGACCTCGACGAGGTAGTCGGCCTCATGCCGTGGTCCGGCCCCGTCGTCACCGGTCCAGGTGCTGATCCCGAGCAGCCGCCGGACGCGGCGCAGGCGCCAGCCGGTCTCCTCCTCGATCTCCCGGGCGAGGGCGTCCGGCAATGACTCACCGGGCTCGACATGCCCTCCGACGATGTCCCAGCAGTCGGGGAAGAGTCGTCGGCCGGGGCCGCGTCTCTGCGCGAAGGCCCGGCCGTACCGGTCGAGGACGACCGCCCCGACCGTCCACGTCTCCCCGGCGGCGGGTACGGGGATCTCGACATCGTCGTCCACGGTCACGTGGTGCGGGTCGTCCGGCATGCCCTCACCCTAAGACGTCCTTGCACCTGGTCAGTCGGCGGCGACTTACGAGGGTCGCGGCGACGGCCGTGCAGGCGAGGGAGGGTTCGGCCGTGTGCTGGTGGAGGGGCAAGAAGGCGCGGAGCACGAAGGCCGGCCGAGGCGGTCCGGCCCGGACCGGTCCGCGTCGGCCGAACGCGTTCCGTCGAACGCGAACTCCTCCTACCATACGTTGACTTGAGACGTACGGGGGAGGGTGATGAGCAGCGAGCTGCCACCCGGTCTGGCCGTGGTGATCGCCTTGCTCTGCTGGGCGGTCTACGCACTGTTCGTGTCGGTCCGCAGGGCCGTCCATCGACGAGGGCTGCCGCCGCCCTCGCTCGCGCCCGGCCGACTGGAGGCGAGCCAGGGCGAGGCGTTCCGGGAGATCTGCCGACGGGCCGCGAGTCCGGGTCCGCGCGTGGAGATGACGGACTACTTCGCCGAACGAGGGTGGAACAGGGCGGACGCCATGCGCATCCTCGCCGAGCCGATCAAGCACAAGCTGATCAGAGTGAGCGGCTGGCGGTTCGGCGGGTACAGCGTGACCCGCAAGGGCTGGAGCGTGTACGAGAGCAAGTTCATCTGGGCAGGGGGCGAAGGAGTGCACATCTCGTCGGCGTCGGGCGGATTCGTCGTGGCGAACGTCAACAGCCCTCAGGCAGTGGCCCACGGCGGCTACGGCAACCGGGCGAACGGGCCGGACATCCCGCACCAGCAGCTGATCGAAGCCCTGCGAGCGGACGCCCGGGGGGCCACACCCGACGAGGCGGTCCGGGCGCGGGAGTACGCCGACGACCTGGCCTCGGCCGTGGACGCCCAGGACACGGACGGAACGGCACGCATCCTGGCAAGGATCAACGCCCTGCTGTCCACAGCCACCGCAGCCTTCACCCTGACCCGGGATCTCCTGCGCCCCGGCTCGTAGCGGAGGGGGCGGCGGTGGCCCCGCGATCCGTTCCACGACCTTGTCCCACGAGGCCCCGGGATCAGGTACGGCCGGCGGTGATTCCCGTGAGGATGAGGTCGAGGCCGGCGAGGAACTCGGCCCGGTCGTCGTGCGCGCGCAGTTGCCCGGCGACGCTGCGGGTGAACGGGTACTGGTCGGGATCCAGCCCGTCCCATGTCATCGCCACGGCGTCCAGGAACGCGGTCCGGTCCCTGTCCGGCCGGGCCGCCAGGGTGTTGGCGGCGTTCTGGCCCGCCACTCCGAGGATGTAGCTCAACAGCGCGGACGCCGCGGTGAACCGGGTCGCTTCGGGCACATCCAGCGCCTGGACCTGGCGTCCGATGCGTTCGAAGACCCGCAGCATCGGCGACTGCCCGGGCGTACGCGGGAGCTGGGCGAGCGTGGTGCCGACCCATGGGTGGGCGTCGATCGCGTCGAACACCCCGAGCGCGAGCGCGCGGATCGCTTCCCGGGGGGTCGCGCCGGTGTCGTCTCCGGCGAGAACGGGGGTGATGACGGCGTCGATGGCGGCGACGAGGAGTTCGGTCTTGCCCGTGACGTGCCAGTAGATCGCTCCGGGGCCGGTCGCGAGGCGCTCGGCAAGCGCGCGGAACGTGAGACCGCCCTCGCCGACGGTGTCGAGGAGTTCGACGGCAGCGGTGACGATGCGCTCCCGGGAGAGTGGTTCCTGCCGTCGCTCGGGACGACGCTTCCTGGTTGCCATGGGTTCAGTCTAGGCGCCTGGAACACCGTTCCACCTTGACAGGGGATGGAACGACGTTCCAGTCTGGGTGTGCTGGAACGGCGTTCCAGATGGGGTCCGATCCACCGGGCGCCCGTCCGGCCGCCCGGTAACCGAGAGGAACGACACCCCTATGACCACCCCTGTCACGATCATCGGCGCGGGACTCGGAGGGCTCACGCTCGCCCGCGTGCTGCACGTGCACGGCATCCCGGCGACGGTCTACGAAGCGGAGTCCTCGCCGGCGGCCCGCACCCAGGGCGGCCTGCTCGACATCCACGCCCGCGACGGACAGCTCGCGCTCGAGGCCGCCGGGCTCCACGAGGAGTTCCGCGGCATCATCCACCAGGGCGCCGAAGCCTCCCGGGTCCTCGACAAGGACGCAACGGTGCTGCTGGACGAGCCGGACGACGGCGGCGGCGGGCGTCCGGAGGTGCCCCGCGGCGCGCTGCGGCGGATGCTGCTCGACTCGCTGCCCGCGGGCACGGTCCGCTGGGGACGCAAGGTCACCGACGTCCGGCCCCTCGGGGACGGCCGGCACGAGGTGATGTTCGCGGACGGGGCGACCGTGCGGACCGGCCTGCTCGTCGGCGCGGACGGAGCGTGGTCACGGGTCCGTCCGCTGCTGTCCGACGCCAGGCCCGAGTACGTCGGGACCTGCCTGGTGGAGACCTACCTGTTCGACAGCGACTCCCGCCATCCGGCCTGCGCCCGGACCGTGGGCGACGGCTCGCTCTTCGCCCTCGCCCCCGGCAGGGGCATCGCCGCCCACCGGGAGCCGGACGGCGTCCTGCACACCTATGTGACGCTCACCAAGCCGCGGGAGTGGCTGGACTCCATCGACTTCGGCGACCCGGCCGGCGCCGTCGCCCGCGTCGCCGCGGAGTTCCACGGCTGGGCCCCGGAACTCACCGCCCTGATCACGGAGGCGGACACCGCCCCGGTCCCGCGCACCGTCAACGCGCTGCCGGCCGGGCACCGCTGGGACCGCGTGCCCGGCGTCACGCTGCTGGGCGACGCCGCGCACCTGATGTGCCCGTCCGGCGAGGGAGCCAACCTCGCCATGTACGACGGCGCCGAACTCGGCAGGGCCCTCGCCGCGCACCCGTACGACACCGAGGCCGCGCTCGCCTCGTACGAGGAGGCCCTCTTCCCCCGCAGTGCCGCCGCTGCCGCCGAGGCCTCCCGCGTCCACGCCCTGTGCCTCGACGACAACGCCCCGCACAGCCTTGTCGACTTCTTCACCGGCCATGGGCAGGCCGCCTGAACCACCGGCCCTGCGGCGGGCGCACGGCGAGGAGGAGCCCGCACCGTCGGTCAGGGCCGAGGGGCACCGCTTCTCGACCAGCCGCGGCTCTCGCCCTCGTCGATGAGGCGTCGCCCGGCCCGCCACAGCGCCGAGGACGCCTCTCCGATCACCGCCTTGCGGGCGCGGACATCGTCCGCGGTGACGCCCGGGGTACGCCAGGTGCCGCCCTGGGCCATCCAGTTGAGAAGCAGTGGCTGCAGCCGGTCCATCGCCTTGGCGAACCTGGCCTCGGGAGTGCGCCGTTCCTCGAACTCGTCCCACAGGGAGCGCATCCGCCGGGCCTGGTCGGCCGGGAGCAGACCGAACAGCTCGTCGGCCGCGGCGACTTCCCGCTCGCGCTGATCGACTCCCGCGGCGCTGTCGTAGAGCGGGGTGTCGCCGGCGTAGATCTCCACGAGGTCGTGCAGCAGGACGAGCTGGACCGTGTGTCCTACGTCGATGGGTTCGTCGGAGTGTTCGGCGAGGATCACCACCATCATGGCCAGGTGCCACGAGTGTTCCGCGTCGTTCTCCCGGCGGTCCGCGGCCGCCAGGGGTGACTGCCTCAGGATGGTCTTGAGCTGGTCCACCTCGACCAGGAAGGTGAGTTGGGCGCGCAGCCTTTCGTCCAGGCCCTCGGGGAAGGGTGTCTTCTCCGCGAGGAGGTTCCGCCGTTCATCGCTCATGCGCCCATCGTGGCACGCGGGTACGGCCCCGCCGGACGGTCACGCCTTCTACCGTGGGACGCGTCAGGAGAGCGAGAGGGCGGGGAACATGACCACATGGGGGCTGATCGTCGAGACGACCAGGGGCTCGGGGGACCACAAACACCTGGAGGCCCAGGTGGTGGTGCACTTCACCGGGTCCCGCGCGCAGGCGCTGGCGGAGCTGGAACGGCGGGCACGGAGCTACTCTCCCGAGCACCCCAGGTTCCCCAAGCGCCGTCGGCTGCTGCGGGACGGGGACGGTTTCCTCCTCGTCGTCGACGGGGCGATGCAATCGTTCCTCACCCGCTTCACCGTGGCCGAGCTGCTGGAGGACTCGGGCACACCGGTGACGGACGAGGACGTCATCGGGGCGCCGGACGCGCCGGAGCCGGCGGCCGGAAAGACCGGGCGGCACATCGGGACACCGGCCGCGCCCGGGACGTCTCCGGCCGGTCCGGTGGCCGGCGGGGATGTCGAGCGGTACGCGGACGGGGTGCCCGTCCGGCCGGCCTGGCTGGGGCGCACCGACCTGCCGTGAGCCGCGGTTCGCGGGCGCCCGGTCACGCCGTACCGGCGGCCACCCCGCGTTCCCTCTCAGTGGTCCGTGACGGACTCCACCTCGGCGGCGTACAGCAGGGCCGGATCGAAGCGCATTCCGGTGAACTGGCCCGCGAGTTCGAGGGACAGCACGCCGTGCAGCCGGGTCCAGAAGGCGAGGGCGCGCCGGAGGGCCGACGAGGAGGCCGGGTGCTGCCCGGCCCAGTCCCGGTGTTCCTCCAGGTGCGTCTCCAGGGGTGACGGTGGCCCGTCGGGGCCCTGTCCGGCGGTGCAGACGTCGAGGATGACGGCCATGACCTCCGCGGCGATGCGGGTGGTGTCCTCGGGCGCCCGGTAGCCGGGCACCGGGGTGCCGTAGACGAGGAAGTAGCGCTGGGGGTCGGCCAGCGCCCACTCGCGCAGGGCGTGCGCGATGCCGTGGAGATCGGCGCCGGCCTCGGCGCGGGCGCGGACGGTGTCGGCCAGGCTGCGGTAGGCGTCCCTGATGAGTGCGGTGATCAACTCGTCGCGGCCGGCGAAGTAGCGGTAGAGGGCCGGCCCGCTCATGCCCATCCGCTTGGCGATGGCGTTGAGGGAGAGCGCGGAGGCACCGGCGGTCGCGATCTGCTCCCAGGCGTGCTTCTTGATCTCGTCCCGCACCTGGGCGCGGTAGCGCTCCCTGGGAGTACTCGTCTCCGGCTTGCTCACGGCCCTTCTCCTCCGCTCTCCCGGCTCCTGGTGAGAAGCTATCACCGAAGCTATTGGCCATCGCCATGGGAGTCTCTCCTGACAGGAAGGCGTCGTGGAGGCCCTGCGGCTCCGGCATGTGGCCGTGCCCGAGCCCGGCCCGGCCCGGGACAGATCATGGCCGCCACGGAGGCGACCGGGGTCTGCTTCGCCGAGCAGCAGCTGTGCCGCGGGCGCCGTTTCGGCCGGGCGGCGTTCCCGTTCGCGCCCGGCCACGACGTGGCGGGCCGGGGCCGGGCGACCGGCCGGGGAGTCGCCCGCGGTCGGCGAGTGGCCGCGCCGGTCGGGGCCGGCGGCTGGGCCGGCCACGTGCTGGTAGCCGCGGGGGGCGCGGGCCGGCAGGGCCGGGGAGCCGGGCCAGGGCGGGCGGCGGCCGGCAGCCGCACCGGGAGGCGTCCGGGTGCCGAGGATCCCGGCCGCGTCGCTCCGCGTGGCGGCCGTCCGGCCTCGGCCGCCTCATTCCGGCGAACGGCCTGGGCGTTCTCCTCGCGTCGATCGTTCTCCTCACATCGGATCGTTCTCCCCACATCGATCGTTCCCCTCACATCGATCGGGAACGCGGGCGCGCACGACGTGGCGGGCCCGCCGTCCTCGGCCCGCCGGCTGAGCAGGTTGGGCCGCCTCGCCGGCCGGTCCGGTGCGCCTCTCCTGGACGACCCCGGGCATGTCGGGCTGCCCCGGCGAGGCTGGGGGCGAGGGCCTGGGACCCGGACGGCCCGGGCGCCGAGGAGCCGACGGCTGCGCCGGCCGGCCAGGTGCCGGCCGGCCGCGCACTGCCGTCGATGCCGGCCGGATTCCGGAAGCGGTCCGACGCCGCCTCACGGTACGCGATGGTCGACGGCCACCGGGCGGACAGGCACGGTCCATCGCCCGGCCGGGTGTGCGCGGCGCGACGGCGCGGCGGGGCGCGAGAGGAGCGCAATCGTCGGGAGAACCCTGTGTGCCGGTGCTCGCTGCGTCAGGCGTGCAGGACGACCTTTCCGGCGACGGTGCCGGACTCGGCCAGCCGCATCGCTTCGGCGACCCGGGTGAGGGGCAGTTCGGCGGCGATCCGGGCGGTGATCTCGCCCCGGCGCAGAGCTTCGAACACCTCGGTGAGGTCGTTGCGCAGCCGGGCCCGGAAGCGGTCGCGGTTCAGGGCGCGGCCGGCCCAGACGTTGAAGAAGCAGGCGTGGCGGCCGTTGGGCAGGGTGTTCCACAGCCAGACCCGGCCGAGCAGCTTGAGGACGGGCCACTGCTTGGAGCCCTCGTCGTCGCGGGTGGACGCGCTGCCGTAGGAGACGAGGGTGCCGCCGGGGGCGAGCAGACTCCAGGAGTCGGCGATGCCGCGACCGCCGACGTGGTCGAACACGGCGTCCACGCCGCGCGGGGCGAGTTCCCGGACACGGGTGGGGATGTTCTCGGTGCGGTAGTCGACCGGGGTCACCCCCTGTTCCCGCAGGGCGGCGTGGTGACGTGCGGAGGCGGTCCCGATCACCTGCGCGCCCGCGGCCCGGGCGAGCTGGACCAGGACGGATCCCACACCTCCGTTGGCGCCGTGCACCAGAACGGTCTGGCCGGCCCGTACGCGGGCCTTGCGGTGCAGCATCTGCCAGGCCGTGATGCCGTTGATCACCACGGTCTCCGCCTCCGCGGCGCCGATCCCGTCCGGGACGGGCACCAGGTCGGCGGCGTCGAGGATCACGTGGCTGGCCCAGCCGCCGACCTTCAGCAGCGCGGCCACCCGTGTGCCGACCAGGCCCGCGTCGACACCCTCACCGGTCGCCGCCACGGTGCCGACCAGGTCGTAGCCCGGGACGAACGGGAAGGGCGGCTGGTCGTAATAGCGACCGCGGCGCATCTGCTGCTCCGCGAAGGAGACACCGGTGGCTTCCGTGCGGACGACGACCTGGCCCGGACCGGCCGTCGGAACGGCCCCGTGCCGCACCTCGAGCCCCTCCGGCTCGACCCTGCCCGGCAGCACGACCTCGACCATCGTTTCGGCATTCATGAGGACCTCCGTTGATCGCCAGCACCGTTAGCGGCTCACACTTCTGTTAGAAGTTATAACCTCATGGCGAGTGAGGGTCAAGAGTGTTCGTAATAGGGTCTAACTGCGAGTCCGATCAGGTCCTGTTCTGTTTCCAGTGCCCCATGGCCGCCTTGCGGCTGCTCGCCAGGTGCTCCACCACCAGGGCCTCCACCCGGGGCACGTCACGTTCCGCGATGGCGTCGTAGAGCGCCTCGTGTTCCCGCGCGACGGTCAGCAGGTCGTCGTGCTGCCCGAGGAGCCAGCGCAGCCTGCTGCGCAGGACATGTTCGAGTTCGGTCAGCAATTCGTTGCCGGCCAGCAAGGTGACCGTCTGGTGGAAGTCCGCCGCCGCGCGTCGCGCGCGCACCGCGTCACCGGCGAGTGCGGCTTCGAGTTCCGCGTCCACGTCGGCCCGCAGCTTCTCCAGTCCGGCGCGCGTGTGCCGCTGCGCGGCCAGCCGGAACGACAAGGTCTCCAGAGCCGAGCGCACCTCGTCGAGGTCGGCCACGTCACTGGGGGTGAACTCCCGCACCACCGCCCAGGTCCGCGGTCGCGGCGTCACCAGGCCCTCGGCCACGAGCGCCTTCAGGGCTTCCCGTACGGGGAGGCGGCTGACGCCCAGCGCCTCGGCCAGTTCCCGCTCGACCAGCCGGCTGCCGGGCCGTCGTACTCCGTCGAGGATCTCGTCACGCAACTGTCGCGTCACCCGCTCCGACTCGGGTGCGAAGTCGCCCTGCTCAGCCATCCCCGTCCTTCTTCTCTCCTTGGCACCCCGCGGTGCGCCGGGGGTCCTTCGCGGTGCACCGTGTGCCGCGGGATCCACGGCACAGCGACCTTAGCGAACGGTGTCTTCGGCGGCACACGGGGCAACGGGGCGCCTCGGCGGGGAGGTGTTCCGGCCGGGGACGGCTCTCGGCCTGTCAGCCCGCCGGCGGCGGCCAGTTGACGAACCGCTTGGCCCGCGGCGGTGCGTAGGTGCGCACCTTCGATGTGGACAGGCCGAGGCGGACCAGCGACTCGGCGATCGTCACGGCGGCGGCCACCCCGTCGACGACAGGCACCCGGGTGCGCCGGGCGACGGCCTCCGCCAGTCCGGCCATGCCTCCGCAGCCGAGGCAGATCACCTCGGCTCCGTCCTCCCGGACGGCACGGAGGGCCTCCTCGGCGATGGCGTCGACGGCGGTCCCGTCGTCGCGCTCCAGGTCGAGCACGGGCAGTCCGCTGGCGCGCACGGAGGCGCAGCGGGCGCTGAGCCCGGCGATGTGGAGGCGTTCCTCGATCAGGGGGACGGTGCGGTCGAGGGTCGTGACGACGGAGTAGCGCCGGCCAAGGAACTGGGCCGTGCTCGCGGCGGCCTCGGTAATGTCGACGACGGGGACGTCGAGCAGTTCCTGCAGCCCTTCGCGGCCGTGTTCGCCGTATCCGGCCTGGATGACCGCGTCGAAGGGTCCGGGGTGGGCACGGACGGCTTCCATCACGGCGATCGCCGCGAGGTAGCTCTCGTAGTTGCCCTCCACGGACTCCGCGCCGAACGAGGGGGTCAGCGGGACGATCTCGGTTTCCGCGGAGGCCGCGCGGGCCGCCTGTTCGCCGATGGAGTCGGTGATGGACTGAGTGGTGTTGACGTTGACGACGAGGATGCGCATGGGTGACCTTTCCGTCCGGCGTACGGTCTGTTTGCGCGTCGGTCTATTCGGCGTCGACAGCGATGGCTTCGCCGTCGACGTCACGGATCGGGGCGGCGCGGTCGGCGACGGCCGCGTAGAGACCGGCGGCCAGCACGGCTCCGACGAACCAGGAGAACCCGGCCACGTCCTGGAACGCCGGCACCAGGGCGACGACGACGGCGATCGCGGCGCTGGGGACGAAGGCGGCGACGGCGCGCGGGTTGTAGCCGCGGCGGTAGTGGTACTCGCCCCGCGCGTCCTCGGTGTACAGGTCCGGCACGTTCACGCGGGCCCTGCGCAGCAGCCAGTAGTCCGCCACGATCACGCCGAACAGCGGGCCGAGCAGGGCACCGAGCCCGCCCAGGAAGTAGGTGACCACGACCGGGTTGTCATAGAGGTTCCAGGGCGTGATCACCAGCCCCAGGACGGCACTGACGAGGGCGGCCCGCCGGAAGTTCAGCCGGCGCGGGAAGAGGTTGACGAGCGCGTAGACGGGCGCGACGAAGTTGGCCAGCAGGTTCACCGCCACCGTCAGGGCGATGAGCGCGAGGGACGCCGTCACGAGCAGGAACGTGTTCGGGATCGTCCTGACGATGTCCGTGGGACTGGTGATGACGCGGCCGTCGAGCTTGAACTGGGCGCCGCTGAGGACGGCCACGATGACGGCGAAGAAGAGCATGTTCACCGGGATGCCGACGACGTTGCCGCGGACGATGGAGCCACGGTCGCGGGCGGACCGGGTGAAGTCGCAGAAGTTCAGGACGAACGTCCCGTAGATCACCACCCACAGGGCGGCGGCCCGCAGGATCTGCAGCCACATCGCGCCGCCGGTGAGCGGTGCGTCGACGGACACCGAGATCGAACCGTCGGCGCGGACGAACATCCACAGCGCCAGGGCACACATGGTGATCAGCGTGATGGGCGCGGCGAACGCCATGTAGCGGCGGATCATCTGCATGCCGTAGCTCACGATGAGTACCTGCAGGGTCCACAGGGCGAGGAAGGTGATCCAGCCCAGCGTCGACTGGCCGAGCACGGAGTTGGTGTCCAGACCGCTCAACTCGGGGAAGACCGCCACCAGAAGGGTGCTCAGCACCACGGCGGCGAGGTAGGTCTGGATGCCGAACCAGGCGATGGCGACGGCGCCGCGGACGCCGGCCGGGATCTTGGCACCGTTGATGCCGAACGCGATGCGGCTCATGACCGGGAAGGGAACACCCGTCTTGTGGCCCATGAATCCGGACAGGGTCAGCAGGAGGAAGAGCAGGACGGAGGCGACGGCGAAGGCCGCCAGGATGCCCCATACGCTCAGGCCGACCGCGAAGAGGCCGATGGCGAAGGCGTAGTTGCCGAGGCTGTGCACGTCGTTGGCCCAGAGGGTGAAGACGTTGTAGGCGCCCCAGCGGCGCCCTTCGCGCTTCGTCGGGGCGAGGTCGTAGGTGTAGAGGCCGGGGCTGAGGGCGGCGCGGGTCTCCACGGGCGACTGGTCGTCCAGGGCAGTCATGGGGGCTCCTGGGATCGGTGGTCGGGAAACAGGAAGTTCCACATGGGGGAAGGTTATTTCCGGTTCGCAGAACGTAGGTTTCGCCCATCGCCGGCGTCAAGGGTTCTGTCAGGCCGTTCACCAGGCCGTTCACCAGGCTTTTCACCGGCCCGGGAGCGGTCCGGTTCGAGGCGTGCGAAGGCACCGCCCGGCCCGGTCGGGCACGGTCGGAAGGCACTCCTCACACGGACCGGACGGCCCCCTGGCGCGTACGACGCGCCCTCAGACGAGCCGGCCGTCGCGGGCCACGACGGTCCCGCCGCGCACCACCATGTCCCGCTGCGGCAGGTCGACCACGACCTGCGGCACGCACTCGCCCCGCACCAGGACGAAGTCGGCCGGGCTGCCGGGCGTCAGGTCGGCCCGGGGCAGGCCCAGGACGTCGGAACCCCCGTGGCCGGCGGTCTCGTAGCAGGAGGACAGTTCCTCGTCGAGACGCATGTCCGTCACCCAGCCGAGGATGTGCGCGCGATGCATCATGTCCGCGTTGCCGAAGGGGCTCCAGGCATCGCGCACTCCGTCCGAGCCCAGTCCCACCTTGACACCGTGCCGGCGCAGCCGGGCAACGGGCAGAACGAGGTCCCGGCTCGGCGCCACCGTGGTCAGGGAGATGTCCAGCTCGCCCAATCGCTCGGCGAGTGCGCCGAGTTCCGCGTCGGGCAGTCCGGGCAGGCAGAAGACGTGGCTGACGGTGACCTTGCCCTGCAAGGACAGGGCCCGGGTGCGGTCGATGATGTCGCGCAGCACCGTCACACCCTTGTCGTCGGTGTCGTGGAGATGGATGTCGACGCCGACGCCGTAACGGTCCGCCAACCCGAAGACGAGATCGAGCTGTTCTTTGCGGGCTCGGTCGAAACTGACCGGGTCGATGCCGCCGACGAGGTCCACGGCGCCGCTCCGCGCGGCCTCTTCGAGCAGGGCGGCGGTTCCCGGGGCACGGACGACACCGTGCTGCGGAAAGGCGACGAGCTGCACGTCCAGCGCGTGCGCGAGCCGCTCGCGCGCCTCGGCGATGCCCTCCACGCCGGCCAGTCCGTAGGCGGGAGCCACGTCGGCGTGGGCCCGCATCGCGCGGGTGCCCCGCGTCACGGCGTGCGCCATGAGGCCGTATGCCCGCTCCGCCACGCTCCGGCTCTGACTGTCGAACAGTTCGACGTCCTGCGCCACGTAGTCCGCGATGGTGGCCGCGGGTTCGCGCGACACCCAGGACCCGCCCCATGACGTCTTGTCGGGATGGATGTGCGCGTCGACCAGGGACGGCAGGGCGATACGCCCGCCGCCGTCGACCACCTCCGCGTTCCCGGGGGCCGGGCGGTCGCTGATCCGGCCGTCGACGACGGTGAGGTCCACGGGCTCGCCGGCCCCGAAGGGCCGCACGTTCCGGAAGACCACCGCCCTGCGGGGGCGCTTGCGCCCGTCGGCCGCGGCCGGTGCCGCACCTGCGGACAGCACCGCGCCGGCGGCGGCCGCGGTGGCGAGCACGGCGCGCCGGGACGGCGATGAGGGAACGGGTGTCATGGGGGTGCTCCTTCGGGTGAGTGCGAGACGCGAGGTGCCTCTCGGGCACCCCGGTGCGGCGAGAAGGTTCAGCAGATCCGGCCGGCCCGTACGACGCGCACGGGCCGGGACAGCGTCGAGACATCGCTCAGCGGATCGGCGCCGGCGACGAGGACGTCGCCCGCACACCCAGGTGCCGGCCGGCCGACGGTGCCGGCGAGCCCGGGCAGCCGAGCCGCGTTGGTGGCGGCCGTGCGGATCGCGTCCAGCGGTGACAGCCCGGTGGCGTGCATGAGGGCGACCTCGTGTCCGACGGGGGTCACCTCGCCGCCGGCCGAGTCCGTGCCCGCGACCAGGGGCACCCACCTCGTGGGCGGCCAGGACGGCGGCCTCGGGGACGGGCGGACAAGTGCGGCCCCGCTCGGCCGGCGCCGGGTCGGACGACTCGGCGAGGCGCGGACCGCGTCGTGGCAGCCCCGTTCGCTGTGACTGTGGCCTCGGCCAGTTGCTCGTAGGAGTACACCTGGGTCAGCGGGGCCTGGTCGGGCAGGCCGGCGCGCTCGTTCACACGCGTCTTGATCACATCGGCGCCCCGGGCCACGTTCACGTCGACTCGCCGACGGTGCCGAGGTGGATGTGCGCACCGACCAGCGCCGGCGACACCCGCTGTCCCCGGGCGTCCAGCCGGGGCAGGCCCGCGGGGGCGGCTCCGCCCGGGCGCGGGCCCGCCCGGTCCACCGCGCCCGAGCGGATCACGACGACCGCGTCCTCGGTCACCAGGCCGCCGTACGCTGCCGCCCGGTGCGCCGGGCCGGCCGGGCGCCGCGGCGGCGGGTCCCGCCGCGGAGAGAGCCGCCGCGGTTCCCGCGAGAGCAGCGGCGCCGGCGAGCACGCCGCGCCGCGTGAGGCGGCCCGAAGGCGGAGGGACGGGCTCAAGACACATGACGTCTCCGGTGTCCAGGTGAGGAGCAACTGGCTCTCGTTTTGTATCCCAAAACCCTCGGACGCAACAGGGGCCAGCGACCCCGGCGTTCCGTTGATACCCGACCGTTGCGCGCTTTCTCCTCAGAAGATCCACACCGAGTGAGGCGCGGACCGACAGATATTGGTATACCAAAGAAGTGACATCCTAAGGCCCAGTGCCCCGGAGCGGCCCGCGTGCCTGCTCGGTCGGTCGCCGGCTTCTTCGCGCGGGAGTTCCCGTGTCGCCGACGAGGCCCGTCCGTCACTCCTTCGGCCCTGTACCACGGCCCTCCGACGGGCGCGCGTACCCCGTCCGGCCGAAGCTCTCCTTACGAGACGGACGACATCGATGAAGGTGAGGTGATGGCGATGGCGATGCGCACCCGAGCGCTGGTGTCGGAGTTCCTCGGCACTCTGCTACTGGTCTTCTTCGCCGTGGGCTGCGCGGTTCTGGCGGTCGAGTTCATCGGCACCCTGGGGATCGCGCTGGCCTTCGGGTTCGTGCTGCTCGCCCTCGCCTACGCGCTCGGGCCGATCTCCGGGTGCCACGTCAATCCGGCGGTGACCCTGGGCATGCTGTGCGCCCGCCGCATCGACATGGCCACCGCGATCGGCTACTGGATCGCGCAGTTCCTCGGCGGCATCGCCGGGGCGGCCCTGCTCCTCCTGCTCGCCGAGCAGGTGCCCGGCTTCCACGCCGACGGCGCCTTCGGCAGCAACGGCTACGGGGACCGGTCCCTGGTGCACATCAACACCGGCGGCGCGTTCCTCGCCGAGGTCGTCCTCACCTTCCTCCTCGTGTTCGTGGTGCTCGGGGTGACGCACCGGGTCGCGGTCGTCGGCTTCGACGGCCTGCCGATCGGCATCGCCCTCGCCGTCATCCACCTCATCGGCATCCCGCTGACCGGCACGTCGGTCAATCCGGCGCGCAGCCTCGGCCCGGCCCTGTTCGCCGGTGGTTCCGCGCTGTCGCAGCTGTGGTTGTTCATCGTCGCGCCCCTGGTCGGCGGTCTGCTCGCGGCGCTCGTCCACCACGTGACGCACCCGGCGGGCGAGGAGCGCACGATCGCCGACGAGGTGGCCGCGGCCTGAGGGCCCGTCGGCCGAGCAGCTCCGCGACCATGACGAAGGCCGTGGTCACCGAGGCGGTGACCGGTCCTCTCGTGGACCTCTCCCGCAACCGGACGAGGTCTGACGTGGTCCTCGGCCGCCCCTGATCCACGCGCCCCTGCGCACGGGGTGGCGGCTCCGGACCGATGCGGAGCACTGGCCCTCGCGGCCGTCCCCCGTCAGGTCCGTGGAACGTCTCGGTGACGGTCCCCTACGGGCGGGTGCGGCGGCCCGCTGGGCCATCCCGGTGCCGCCCGACCGGCCACGCCGGCCACCGATCTGGAGATGCGTTCGGACGCGGCGAGCACGGCGCCCGCCTTCCGTGGGGCGGGTCCCGGCCGGGGTGAGCGGCGGGGACGCGGAACCGGCTCGGTCACGGGCCTCGGCGGCGGTCTCCAGGTCGCGCAGCCAGGCTTCGGGACTCTGGCGCGGCAGATCGGTCGCGGTGGGCACGTCCATGTCGAGCAGGACGCCGGAGCGGGCCTCCTCGGTGCGCACGCGGACGCCGTCCCCGGCCGCGGTGAAGTTCCACGCGTGGACGCCGTCCCGTCGAGCCGCAGCCCCGCCGCCACCGTCGGCGAGGCGCGCGCCGATGCCCGCGGGCGGTGTTCGTACGGCAGGGGAATCGGGCGGCAGGGGCATCGGGCCGCCCGGCGCCTTCTCTCCGGGTACGGCGCCGCCGAGCCCCCGGGCCCGCCGCCGTACCCTCCCGGACGGACCCGCGCCGCTCCGGCGGACGGGGGCGCGCCAGGACCGACCGGAGGCACCCCGCACCGGTGGGGCGCGGTCAAGACCGACCGGAGGCACCCCGCGCCGGTGGGGCGCGGTCCGGGACCGGGTGCCAGGCGACCGGCCGGCCGCTCGGGGCGGGCGGCCTTGCCTTTGACGTGCGGGTCAGGGTTTAGCGTGTGCGCGCTCGACCGGCCGGGGCCACCGGGTCCCGGCCGCCGGGACGCGTGGGCGTCCCGCCACTGCCCCAGGAGGTCACGTATGACGTCGCTCCCGCAGCGGATCAGCCGCGAGATACGGCTCGCCACCCGGCCCGAGGGGCTGCCCGCACCCGAGGACTTCGCCCTCGCCGAGGTTCCGGTGGTGGACGCCCCGGAACCCGGCCAGGTGCTCGTCCGCAACCGGCAGTTCCTGGTCCACGGCGGACTGCGCACCCTCCTCGGCGGGACGGCGAGGGACACGCCGGTGCCCGTGCTGCACCCGGGAGACACGTTGTACGGGCCGGCCGTCGGCGAGGTGGTCCTCGCCCCGCCGGACAGCCCGCTGCGCCCGGGCGATCTGGTGACGCACCTGCTCGGGTGGCGTGAGTACGCCCTCGTACCCGCGGCGGAGTGCGCCAGGGTCGATCCGGCCCTGCCCGACCCGGTCGCCGAGCTGGCGTCCGGCTCCGCGGCCTACGGGGCGCTGACCCGGGTCGCCCGCGTGCGCGAGGGGGATGTCGTCCTGGTCACCGGCGCCGCCGGCGGAGTGGGGTCGCTGGCGGGGCAGATCGCCCGGCTGCTGGGCGCCTCCCGGGTGATCGGCACCACCGGTACCCCTGGGAAGGCCGGGCGGCTCGTCTCCGAGCTGGGCTACGACACGGTGCTGACCGCCGGGTCCTGGCGGGAGGCGCGGGGCGCGGGCGGCTCGCGGGAGGCGTACCGGGCCTTCGCCGGCCGGCTCGCCGAGGCCGCGCCGGACGGCATCGACGTGCTCCTCGACACCGTGGGCGGCACACAGCTCACCGCGGCGGTGGACGCGGCCCGGCAGGGCGCCCGGTTCGCCCTGGTCGGGGCGCTGTCCGGGCAGCTGGCGGCGGACGGCTCCGGCGCGAGCGCCCCGGCGGAGATCGACACCTTCCGGCTGATCGTCAAGGGTGTGTCGGTGCGGGGATACCTCGGCACCGAGCATCCCGGTGTGCGGGAGGAGTGGACCGCGCGGCTCGCCGACTGGCTGCGGTCCGGCCGGATCCGCCTCCCCCTGACCCGGATCACGGGCATCGACAGCGCTCCCCGGGCGTTGCGGGAACTGATCGAGGGGCAGCGAGTGGGCACGGTCGTCGTGGAGTTGCCGGACCATGGCTGACGACCGCTGCCACGGACGGCGGGAGGCACACATCATGCGGATCGGCGACGCGGCGGCGGCCGTGGGGACGACACCCAGGGCGCTGCGTTTCTACGAACAGCGCGGCCTGCTGCCCCCGCCGCCCCGCACCCCGTCGGGGCAGCGGGACTACGGCCGGCGTGAACTCGCCGTGCTCCGCGTCATCCGGGAGCTGCTCGCCCTCGGGCTCACGGTCGAGGATCTGCGGGGCATCGCGGGCCGGCTCCCCCTGCTCGCCGTGTACCCGCCGCCGCGGTGCGGGGCGACGGCGGCGGACAGCGGCGGGCCGGGGGTCGTGGGGGAGGCGGTGGTGGAGCGGCGGATCGCCGCGCTCGACGCGGAGATCGAGCGGCTCACCCGGCTGCGGGACGGACTGGAGGCGGGCCTGCCCGCCGAGCGGGACGCGGCGGCCCGCGGAGGGGCGGCGGGCTCACCGCGTGCGGGTCGTCGCCCACAGCAGCAGGGCGGCGCAGCTGAAGGCCGCTCCGAGGGCGCACACCCCGGTCCATCCCGCCGCCGCGTACACCAGTGAGGAGCCGGTGGCGCCGAGGGCGCTGCCGGCCGAGTAGAAGATCATGTAACCGCCGATGATCCTGCTCCCCGCGTCCGGGCGCACCGCGTGGACGAGGGTCTGGTTGGTGACGTGCGCGGCCTGGACGGCGAAGTCCAGCAGGACCGTTCCGGCGGCCAGCGCCCACAGCGACTGCCGGGTGAACGCCAGCGGGAGCCATGACAGGGCGAGCAGGACCAGGGCGGTGCCGGTGGTGCGCTGGGCGAGCCCGCGGTCGTTCCAGCGGCCGGCGATGCCCGCGGCCAGCGCACCGGCCGCCCCGGCGAGGCCGAACGCGCCGATCCCGGTGTGCGACAGCGACCACGGGGGGCCGCTGAGGGGCTGGACGACGCTGCTCCACAGGGTGCTGAAGGCGGCGAAGACGAGGAGCGCGAGCGCGCCGCGCACCCGCAGCAGGCGGTTGCGGGCGAACAGGGTCACGGTGGAGGCGAGCAGGCGCCGGTACGGCAGGCGGGCCGCCGGCGGCGGACCGGCCGGCAGGGCGCGGCGCAGCAGTACGGCGAGCGTGGCGGTGAGGGCGGCCGAGCAGAGGTAGACGGCCCGCCATCCGGCCAGGTCGGCCAGGACGCCCGCCGCCGTGCGGGCCAGCAGGATGCCGGTGATGATCCCGCTGGTGACGGCCCCGACGACCCGTCCCCGTAGGGCGGGAGCGGCGAGGTGGGCCGCCGCGGCGACCATCGTCTGGGCGACGACGGCGAGCGCGCCGACCGCCGCGAGGGCGGCGAGCAGCACGGCGGTCCCGGGTGCCAGGCCGACCGCCAGCAGAGCGGCGGCGAGCAGACCGAGCTGGAGTGTGATCAGCCTCCGGCGGTCGACCAGGTCGCCGAGCGGGACCAGCAGGAACAGGCCCGCCGCGTAGCCGAGCTGGGTCACGGTGACGAGGGCGCCGAGCAGGCCGGAGCCGAGCGCGAACCGTTCGCCGAGGGTGACCAGCAGGGGCTGGGCGAAGTACACGTTGGCCACCGCGCTGCCGCAGGCGACGGCGAAGATCGGGACCAGATGTGCGGGCGGCACGGCGGGCGGTCCGGGCGCGGCGTTCCCGGTCGTCCGTCCGCTCGCCGTGGAGCAGTCGCTCGGCATACGGCACCCTCCCCAGGTGGTTGCAAGTTGCTACCTGACGGACTCTAGGCGGCACTGGTAGCATGTTGCAACCGGACGTGAAGGAGGAGAGCCCGATGGTCGCCCGTACCCGGCTCGACGCCGACCCCTGCCCCGTCGCCCGGTCGACCGACGCGATCGGCGACTGGTGGTCCCTGCTGATCGTGCGGGACGCCTTCGACGGCAGCCGCCGCTTCGGCCAGTTCCAGCGCAGTCTGGGGATCGCCAAGAACATCCTCGCCACACGGCTGCGCGCGCTGGAGCGGGCCGGGGTGATGGAGACCGTGCCGGCCTCCGACGGCAGCCCCTACCGGGAGTACGCGCTCACGGAGAAGGGCCGCGCCCTCTTCCCCGTGATCGTCGCGCTGCGCCAGTGGGGCGAGTCCCACTGCTTCGCCCCGGGGGAAGCGCACTCGCGGCTCCTCGACCGTCGCGACGGGCGCCCGCTGAGCCCGCTGGAGATCCGCTCCGGCGACGGACGCCCGGTCGGCCCGGACGAGACGTTCGTCGAGAAGGTCCGCCCCGCCGACGGCACCCGCTAGGTCCTGCCGGCGGCGTCAGCGGAGACCTCGGCGCGGTTCCGCCGCCCCGCCAGGAGCCGTGGAGGCCGGTTTGCACCCGCCGGCCCGTGGGCGTTCCCCGGGCGTACCGGCCGCGCGGCCCGGCCTTCTCGAGGCCGCCACGGCGCCGGGCACGGACGGGCGACGGGCCTGCGACGGCGGGTGCGGGACGAAGACGACGCGGGAACCAGCCGGCGCGCGGCCGTCGGCGGGGGGGGCAGCGCCGGACGCGCTCGCGGTGGCGCCGACTCCCCGCACGGCGGTGGCGCGGTCCCCGCCGTCATCGCTGTGGCCGCCCGTCCAGGGCATCCGCCGGGAGCACGATCCGCAGGTACGGCGGTGGCCGTCGCAGGTGAATCCGCTGTCCGGGTTCGTGCCGGAGGAGGAGTCCGGGCGGGCCGTGCCGCTGCTGTGCGCCGCCGCGGCGTACACCCCGGCGTTCCCGGCGCGGCTGTCCGGTGTGCGTTTCTTCCGGCACCGGCACTGCGCCACGGTCCGCCTGGACCCCGCCGCCGGACCGGCACCGTGGGGGCGTCTGCACCGGGAGCCGGCCGCCGAGCGCGCCGCGCGGCTCGGTGTGCCGGCGGCTTCCGGTGGAGGAGGTGCTCGTCCTGTCCCGGCGCGGGGCCATGCGGCCCCGGGCCGTGGTCACCCTGGGCACGGGCGAGGTCCGGTGGCCGGCCGAGGACGTGAACTGCCCCGGACACGAATGAGGTTGTGCGCGCGGTCGCGGCAGGACGTCCGGCTACGGCGAGGCCGGCGGGCGCGGGCCGGGTCGGCCCTGGCGGGACAGGCGCCGGGCGACGCAGGCGGCGATGGCGGGGACGACCGCCGTCAGCTCGGGGCGCCAGCCCGGCACGGCGTTCACCTCGCAGACGGTGTAGGTGTCCTCGGCGTCGAACAGCAGGTCCACGCCGGCGATGTCCAGTCCCAGGACGTGAGCCGCCCGCACCGCCAGCTCCTCGGCCCGCGGATGGCGGCCCGTGCACAGGGTGGCGGTGCCGCCCTTGGCGATGTTGGCGGCGAGAGCGCCGTCGCGGGAGGTGTGCAGGACGGCGCCCACCGGCTCGCCGTCGACCACGGTCACGCGCAGGGTGCGGCCGTGCGACGCGGCCACGTGTTCCTGGAAGAGGAACGGGGTCTCCTGGGCGAGGCTGCCGGCCACCTCCCGCAGCAGGCCCGGGCCGGGGGCGAGGAAGACCTGCCCGCCCTTCGCGCCGCTCACCGACTTCACCACGCACGGCGTGCCGAGGTCACGGCTGCGGACGACGCCCTCCAGGGGTGCCGTCGCGTAGGTGAGGGTGTCGGGCACCGGCAGCCCGGCCAGGGCGAGTTCCTGCAGCTGCCACATCTTGTTGCGGGAGGTTAGCTGCGCGTCGAGGGTGTTGACGAGGGCGCTGCCCATGCGGGCGAGGTGGCGGAGCAGGGTCACCTCACGGTCGTCCCGCATGGGGCCGGCGACCTGGCGCACGCACACCACCCGGGGGGCGGGCAGCTCCGTGCCGCCCAGGGTGCGCAGGGTCAGCCGCCCGCCCTGGACGCCGAAGAGGAGTTCGTCGGTGTGCCAGACCGCGAAGCGGGGCCCGTGGGCGTCGGCGAGCGCGGTCGCGAGTTCGCGGGTGGACCGGCGCAGTGCGGTCGGCCGGTGCCGTACCAGCATCCACACATCGGCGGGTGCCCCCGCCCCCGGCACGACCCGGTGCTCAGCGACCATGCCGGCTCCCCTCCCCCGCCTCGCCGCCCCACCTCCCGTGGGCCCTCGTGGCCAGTCTCGCAGCCGGGTGATCGCGGTGTCACGGGGAGGTGAGGCGGGCGGGCGGTGCCGGACCGGATCAGTTCAGCGGCGCGGGGGCCGGGGTGCCGTAGAAGGTGACCGACGGCCAGCCCCGGGAAGCCAGGAGCTTGTTGATCGCTTCGGCGATCTCCTGCGGGGTGACGGCGTAGGCCGCCGGCGTCTCGGACGCGTTGGCGACGCTGAACTTGATCTCCAGCTCGGAGGGCATGTCGTTGCCGGTGTCCCGCTCGGACCGGCCCCCGAAGAGCGTCCCCTGGGGGAAGTCGGTCGTCGCGCTCGCCGACGCGGCCTGGACGGCCTGAGCGGGCTCGGCGGCCTGGGCCGGCGACGCCGAGGCCGTACCGGCGATCACGGCGCCGGCGGCGGCCGTCCCCGAGTACCCGATCAGGGACCGCCTCGAAATGCTGCTCATAACTCCCCCTCTTTGCCCGGCCGTCGGGTGTTTTCCCGAGGCCGCGGCTTGATCGTAAACGCATGTGCGGGGCGCTGGGGCAGAATGCCGCCGTCCGTTTCGCGGGCGGCCCGGGTCCGGGTGCGACCGGCCGGCCCTGGTCCACGCGGCGGGTGAGGCGGAACCCGCACCGCGGGCGGTCGTCAGGCGGATGTGTCGCGGCGCGCGGTGCCCCACTCCCACATGCCGCGCAGCACCGGCTCCAGCGCCCGGCCGGGGCCGGTCAGCTCATAGCGGACCCGGGGCGGCCAGCCGGGGATGCGGTGGCGCTCGACGACACCCGCCCTGGTCAACTGGGCCAGCCGGTCCGAGAGGACCTTGTCCGAGAGGGCGGGCAGGGCGGCGGACAGTTCCGTGTAGGTGGCCTGGCCGCGGCGCAGGAGCTCGCGGAGCACCAGCGGGGTCCAGCGGCCGCCCAGGGCCGCGAGGGTGATGTCGACGGGGCAGCGCGGTTCGTCACCGGGCGGCACCAGGGCGTCGTCCGGGCAGTCCGCCAGCGGGCCGTCCCGGCCGGCCGGCGGCTGGTGTCCAACCGTTTGGTGAGTCACGAGAGCACCTCCTAGCGTCGGTGGTGAACGGCCCGCCCGTACGGGCTGTAGGGGGCACCATGCGTATTCATCATCTCAACTGCGGTTCCCTGCGGGAGATTCCACCGCTGGACGGGGAGTCGTCGGGGGCGAGCGCCGTGGCGGGGGCACGGGCCCTCGTCTGCCATTGCCTGCTCATCGAGACGGACGCGGACGGGCTGGTCCTGGTGGAGACCGGTCTCGGCACCGCCGATGTCCGGGATCCGGACCGGTCGTTGGGGGCGGACTGGGTGGCGTACGCCCGGCCCGCCCTGGACCCCGCGCAGAGCGCGCTGCACCAGGTCGTACGGCTCGGGTACGCGGCGGCGGACGTGCGGCACATCGTGCTCACCCACCTGCACCGCGACCACACGGGAGGGCTGCCGGACTTCCCGCACGCGCGCGTGCATGTGCACCCGGACGAGTACCGGGCCGTCACCGATCCCGCGGCGGCCCACCACCGGCACAGCCTGGTCCGCTACATGCCGGCGCACCGGGCGCACGGCCCGCTGCTGACACCGGCGCCGGTGGCGGAGGGCGCGGAGTGGTTCGGTTTCCCGGGCGCGGTGCGACCGGAGGGGCTGTCCTGCGAACTGCTGCTGGTGCCGCTGCCCGGTCACTCGGCGGGGCACGCGGGCGTGGCCGTGCGCGACGGCGACGGACGGTGGCTGCTGCACGCGGGGGACGCGTACATGTACCACGGCGAAGTCGACGCCGCCCCGCCGCTCGCCCACCCCGTCCTCGAGCCGGTCCAGCACGGGGCGCAGACCGACGCGGCGGCGCGGGTCGCGACCCGCGACCGCCTCCGCGCCCTCCGGCGTGCCCACGCGGACGAGGTCACGGTCTTCAGCGCGCACGACCCCTGGGAGTTCGCCCGCCTCGCCGCCCGGTGAGCCGCTCACCCGGACGACATGCCCGGCCGTCCCGCCGTGCGCGCACGGCGGGACGGCCGGAGGTCACCGCTTCAGGCCGTAGAAGGCCATCGGCGAGTTGGGCCGGAAGCCGATCCGGGGGTACACCGGTGCGCCCGCCGCCGTCGCGTGCAGGGTGGCGCGGGTCAGGCCGGTGGCGCGGGCGCCCTCGTACAGGGCCTTGCGCGTCACCGTCTCGCCGTAGCCCCGGCGTTCCCATTCCGGTGCCGTGGCGACCAGCACGACGAACAGCCGTCCGTCCGCCTCCACCGTAGCGGCGCAGGTCACCGGGGTGCCGTCGCGCAGGCCGAGGTAGGCGTGCGCCTGGTCCTTCCACAGGGCGGAGCCGAGGAGTCCGTCGCGGCCGTCCTCCAGCGGGAAGCCGTAGGCGCGCGAGTTCAGGTCGGCGTACGCCCGCAGGTGTTCGTCGGTGCTCACCCGCACGAACGTCAGCTCCGGGTGGGCCGGTTCGGGGAGGGGCAGGAGGTCTGCGGCCATGCCGGTGCCGGGGAAGGCGTACTCGAGCCCGGCCTTCTCGGCCGCGGCCCGGACCTGGACGCGGGCGTCGGCGCCGAGGAGGTCCTCGAAGAGCCACAGGAACCCGGGGTGCCGCTTCGCCCGCATGATGTCCGCCGCCTGGCGCAGGCGTTCCCCGACCAGTTCCGGGTCCGCGTCGGTCTCGGTCAGGGTGACGCAGTTCCAGAAGGCGAAGCGGCAGTCGGCCCAGCGGACGGCGATGCCCGGCAGGTCGCGCACATCGGCGTCCGGATCGCGGTCGAGCACCAGGGCCCGCCAGACCAGGGCGAGCTGCTCCATCGATTCGATCGACTCCGTACGGTCCGTCATCCGGGCTCCTCAGGCGGCGGTGGCGAGCAAGCCCACCCAGTAATACGCCACTTGGGCCGGTGTGTCGCGCACCTCGGCGGCGGACGGGTCATGCCGCGAGCACGCGTGCCGTACCGCCGCCGGAGGCCCCGGTGCGTGCCGGCAGACGGCACAGGGCCCGGCGGAGCGGACGCTCCGGGCACGTCGCTGCCGACGCGTTCCCCGGCGCAGGCGGCCCGGCGGAACCGTCCGGGTTCAGCGCGTCGGGACGACGCCGTACGGCCGGTTCGGCCTCCCCGGCGAGTGCCGCGGCCCGGGGGTGCCCGTACGGTCCGGCGGGCACGGGACCAGGAGTCCCGGCAACGTCCGTCCGCCCGGGGCGAGATGGGCATCGGACGCCGCGAGCGCCGCGCGGACGCCCCCCTCCGGAGGAGGTGCTCGGCGATCCGCCGGCGCATGCGCGGACCGGGACCGCGACGAGGGCTGCGGGACATGAACGACCTCCCCGCACTGCGGAACAGCGGCCCATGACGCCAAGTCCATCCACTCCCCGCCTGCTCGCCCGTACGGCCGGCCGGGCGCCTTCGTCCGCACCCCTTCCGGCGCCCCGCGACCGGCCCCCGCTCGACACCGCGCACACCGGGTGGCAGACTGACGACAGTTTTTGGATCAGATGAATCAAAATTGTGTATCGTTCACTCCGCACCGAACGCCCGCACCACGCGCCCCACTTGAAAGGTCCTGAAAATGCCGCTGTCAGTCATCCGCGCCCGGAAGGCGGCCCTCTGATGCCCCTCGCGGTCTTCGTCCTCGGCCTCGCGATCTTCTGTCTCAACACGACGGAGGTCATGGTGGCCGGGCTGCTCCCGTCGCTCTCGGACGGCCTCGACGTCTCGATCACCGCCGCGGGCAACCTGGTCACCGTCTTCGCCCTCGGCATGGTCTTCGGCGGCCCGCTGCTGACGCTCACGCTCATGAGGGCCCCCCGCAAGCCGGCGCTCATCCTGATGATGGTGCTGTTCCTGGTGGGGCAGACCATCGGCGCCCTGGCCACCGCCTACTGGGCCATGGTGATCGCCCGCGTCGTCACCGCCCTGGCCACCGCGGCCTTCTTCGGGCTCGCCGCTTCGGTCTGCGCCAACCTCGTGTCCCCGGACAAGACCGGCCGCGCGCTGGCCATCGTCTTCGGCGGCTTCATGGTGGCCAACGTCTTCGGCCTGCCCCTGGCGACCTTCATCGACCGGCTCATGGGATGGCGTGCCGCCTTCTGGGCCGTGGACGTCCTGGTCGCCCTGTGCCTCGTACTGGTCCTGTTCACCATCGAGCGCACCCCGGCCCCGGAGGGCCCGGACATCCGGTCGGAGCTGTCGGTCTTCCGCAGCGGCCGCCTCTGGGGCGCCTTCGCCACCAATGCCCTGCTGATCGGCGGCGTCTTCGCCACCTTCGCCTACCTCTCCCCGGTGCTGACCGAGGTGGCGGGCTTCTCCGAGGACATCGTCCCGCTGCTGTTCGTGCTGTACGGCGTGGGTACGGTCATCGGCAACATCATCCTCGGGCGGCTGGCCGACGCGCACATGATGCGCGTGCTGTGGCTGGGCGGCGCGGTCCTGTCGGTACTCCTGGGGCTGTACGCGCTCGTGGCGAGCAACCAGGCGCTCTCCCTCGCCGCCCTGTTCCTGCTGGGTTTCACCGGGCTGCCGCTCAACCCGGCGATGGCTTCACGCGTCATGAACCTGTCCAACAGCGGGGCGCTGATCAACACCATGAACACGGCGGCCATCTGCGCGGGCATCACCGTGGGCACCTGGCTGGCCGGCGTGGGCATCGACGCCTACGGCTACCGCGCCCCGATGTGGGCCGGCGCGCTGCTCGCGCTCGGCGCGCTGGCCACCCTTCTCCTCGCGCGGATCACCGACCGGCACCACGTGGAGGGCGGCCGTCCCGCCGCCCCCGCGGACCTGGAGTCCGCGGCACGGGGGTGACCCCGCACCCCCACGCCGGCGGGGGCCGGGCGAGGACGCCACGGCCCCCGCCCCCGACGGTCGTCCCCACCGCGCTCCTCCCCCGGATTTTTGCGCAACCGATCCAATACGGTTAGGTTGATGTCATGGGGAGGCCCAGGAAGTTCGACGAGACGCAGGCCCTCACCGCGGTCATGCACACGTTCTGGCGGCGTGGCTACGAGGCGACCTCCACCCGTGACCTGGCCGAATCCACCGGGATGGGCCTGTCGAGCCTGTCCAACGCGTTCGGCGACAAGCGGCAGCTGTACCTGCGCGCGCTGCGCCGCTACTACGACACCAACACCGCCGTGCAGACGGAGCTCCTCGGACGCCCGGGCCCGGTCAAGGAGCGGGTGCGGAACCTGATGGTGCAGGCGATCGACACCGACCTCGCCAATCCGCCCTCCGCCGGCTGCCTCATCATCAACGCCTCGACGGAAAGGGCGAACACCGACCCCGAGGTGGCGCAGGAGGTGCGCCGTCACTTCACCACCGTGGAGCGGGCGCTGCGCGCCGCACTCGCCGAAGGACAGCGCGGCGGGGAGATCACCCGCGACCAGGATGCCGCCACGCTGACCCACCACGTCCTCACCAGTTACTACGGACTGCGGGTCCTCGCGCGCGTACAGCCCGACCGCACGGCCCTGATGAACGTGGTGGAGACCCTGCTGGCCACGCTCTGACCGGCCGGATCGCGGCCCCCGCTCAGTCGGCGGCGCGGTCGTCGCGGGGCGGCTGCGCGGTCGGGCCGTCGGCCGGGAGGCAGACCGCGAGCGCCGCGATGTCGTCCTGGAGCCGGTCGCCGCTGTAGGCCAGCAGGTCGTGGTGGAGCTGTTCCAGGAGGCTCCGCGGCGGCAGCGAGCGCCAGGAGCGCAGGCGGTGCAGGAGGGGGTAGAAGGACCCCTCCGCATCACGGGTCTCGGTGATGCCGTCCGTGTACAGCAGCAGTTCGTCGCCGGGGCGGAAGCCGTACTCCTCGACGTGGTACGGCTCCCCGGCCAGCACACCGAGGTTGAGCGGCGGCGCCGACCGCCCGCTGTCCAGTTCGCGGACCTCCCCCGAGCGGATGAGGACGGGCGGCGGATGACCGCAGTTGACGACGCGCAGCACCGGCTCGCCGAGCGGGATCTCGACGAAGACGGCGGTGACGAACCGCTCGCCCACCTCGTTCCCGCCCAACAGGGCCGCCCTGCGGTCCATGCTGGTCTCCACCCGGCCGGCCAGGGCGGGCAGCCCGGGTTCGTCGTGCGCCGCCTCGCGGAACGCGCCGAGCAGGGCCGCGGCGGTCTCCACCGCGAGCAGTCCCTTGCCCCGTACGTCACCGATGAGCAGCCGGACGCCGTACCGGGTGGGGACGGCCTCGTAGAGATCGCCGCCGATGCGTGCCTCCGCGGTGGCGGACAGGTAGAGGCTGTCCAGCAGGAGGTCGCCGATCCGGTGCGGGACCGGCCGCAGCAGCACCCGCTGGGCGATGTCGGCCACGAAACGCACGTCGGCGAGGGTGCGCTCGCGGTGTGTGCGGTGCGCGGCCAGGATGGCGCCGAGAACACCCACCAGGGCCGTGCAGACGTAGGAGGCCACGTAGTAGCGGTCCCAGAGATGGCCGACGGGCCGGCCGGCGCAGCACGGGGTGCCGGCCAGCACACCCTCCAGGAACACGGCGAACACGGTGGCGCCGGCGACGACCACCGGACCGTGCGCGAACGCGGTCACCAGGGGCAGCGCGATCAGTACGAAGCTCACCGGCCACTGGACGGGGGTCGCGGGCTCCAGCAGCAGGATGGCGACGACGTACAGGACCGGCAGCCAGCGCAGCCACGCGGGCCGCTCCGGCAGCCGCGTCCGCGCACCGGCGCCCTCCTCCGGCTCCCGACCGGTGTGTCCAGGCCTCGGCATACGTGGTCTGCGCACACGGACTCCTGATCACAGGACCTCACGACAAGGTCCCCAGCCTGGTGCTCCCGTGCGGGGCACACCGGGGATTGCTCCACCCGGCGGCATGTTTCCGCCACGGCCGGCCCCTGACACCGCACGGCCCGCCCCCGGGCGCGGAGCCCGTCCCCCGCCCGGCCCACACCGGTGCGCCGGGCGCGCGCGAGCGGCGGCACAGCGGTCGCCGGTCACCGAGTTCCAGTGCTAGAAAAGGGAGATGAGCGGACGTTTCCGCCGTCCAAGGGTGAAAGCGGCGCCGCCGCCCGGCACCCGGTGGGCCTCCGATCCGCCCGGCCGACGAGTGCCGTGGCCGTTTCGCGGGCGCCGGATCTCGCCGTCCCTCAGCGTCCGCACGCTCGCCGCCCAGGTCTTCCTGTTCCAGGCGCTGATCATGCTGCTGCTGGTCGCGGTGGGGGCCGCCGCCCTGGCGGTGCAGGGGCTGTACGACGCCGAGCGCAGCGCCCGGGACCGGTCGCTGGCGGTGGCCGAGGCCTTCGCCCACGCCCCGGGCACGGCCCAGGCCCTGCGCGCGCCGGAACCGACGGCCCGGCTGCAGCCGAAGGCGGAGGAGGTGCGCAAGGGGTCCGGCGTCGACTTCGTCTCCGTGCTGGACAAGCACGGGGTCCGGCTGACCGACCGCGAGCCCGGGCTGATCGGCACCAAGGCCCAGGGGGTCGGCAGGGCGCTCGCGGGAGAGTCGTTCACCGAGACCTTCCACGGGCAGCCGACCGACGCCGTGCGCGCCGTCGTCCCCGTGACGGACCCGAGCAGACGCGTGGTCGGCGTCGTCACCGCCGGGATCGAGTACGCGAACGTGGGCGAGGTCCTCGTCCGGCAGCTGCCGGTGCTGCTCGGCACGGCGGCCGGGGCCCTGGTCCTGGCGACCGGCGGCGCCGCCCTGGTCAGCCGCCGGCTGCTGCGGCAGACCCATGGGCTCGGCCCGGCCGAGATGACCCGGATGTACGAGCACCACGACGCCGTCCTGCACGCCGTGCGCGAGGGGGTGCTGATCCTCGGCGGCGACGGGCGGGTGCTGCTCGCCAACGACGAGGCGCGCCGGCTGCTGGACCTGCCCCGTGACGCGGACCGGCGGCAGGTTGCGGAACTGGGGCTGGGGCCGCGGCTCACCCGGCTGCTGGAGGCGGGCGAAACCGCGTCCGACGAGGTCATCCGGGCCGGGGACCGGCTGCTGGCGGTGAACATCCGGCCCACCGCGCCGTACGGCGACGCACCGGGGCTGGTGGCCACGTTCCGGGACACCACGGAACTGCTCGCCCTGTCCGGGCAGGCCGAGCTGGCCCGGGGCCGGCTGTCGTTCCTGTACGAGGCGGGCATGCGGATCGGCACCACGCTCGATGTGCGGCGCACGGCCGAGGAGCTGTCGGAGGTGGCGGTGCCGCGCATGGCCGACTTCGTCACCGTGGAGCTGCTGGACGCGGTGCTGCGCGGCGAGGAACCGACGAGCGCGGTGCGCGAGATGCGCCGTACCGCGCTGCGCACCGCGCACACCGGGCACCCCTTGCAGCCGGTGGGCGAGGTGATCCGGTTCGTGATGGCCGACACCCCGATGGCGGCGGCGCTGCGGCGGGGCAAGGCCGTCCTGGTGCCGGACTTGCGCACCGCCCAGGACTGGCGGGCGCGGGACTCCGGCGGGGCCGAGCGGGTGCTGGACTACGGCATCCACTCGCTGATCACGGTGCCGCTGCGGGCCCGCGGGGTGGTCCTCGGCATGGCCGACTTCTGGCGGGGCGCGGGCTCGCCCCGGTTCGAGGAGGAGGACGTCGCGGTGGCCGAGGAACTGGTCGCCCGGGCGGCCGTGGCCATCGACAACGCCCGCCGGTACACCCGTGAGCACACGATGGCGGTCACGCTGCAGCGCAGTCTGCTGCCGGTGGGCCTGCCGGAGCAGGACGTGCTGGAGATCGCCTCGCGCTATCTGCCGGCCCGGTCGGGCGTGGGCGGCGACTGGTTCGACGTCATCCCGCTGCCCGGGTTCCGGGTGGCGCTCGTCGTCGGGGACATCGTGGGGCACGGGATGCAGGCGGCGGTGACCATGGGACGGCTGCGCACGGCCGTGCTGAACTTCTCGTCGCTGGACCTCGCCCCGGACGAGCTGCTCGGGCACCTGGACGAGATGGTGACCCGGCTGGACTCGCAGACCGCGACCGCCGACGACGATCATGTGCCGCTCACCGGCGCCACCTGCCTCTACGCCGTCTACGACCCGGTCTGCGGGCGCTGCACCGTCTCCCGCGCCGGGCATCTGGCGCCCGCCGTGGTGGACCCGGAGGGCCGGGTGACCTTCCCGGACCTGCCCCTGTCGCCGCCCCTGGGGGTGGGCGGGCACCCCTTCGAGACCGGTGAGCTGGAGCTGCCCGAGGGCAGCCGTCTCGTCCTGTTCACCGACGGTCTGATCGAGGGCCGGGGCCGGGACGTCGACGAGGGCCTGGCGGTGCTCGCCTCGACCGTCGCGGACGCGGACCGGACACCGGAGGAGACCTGCCGTGCGCTGGTGGAACGGATGCTGCCCGAGCGTCCCGCCGACGACGTGGCCCTGCTGGTCGCCCGTACCCGGCGTCTCAAGCCGTCCTGCGTGGCGACCTGGGACGTGCCGTTCGACGTGACGGCCGTGCCCCGGGTCCGGGGCGAGGTGAGCCGGCGGCTGACCGACTGGGGGCTGGAGGAGACGGCGTTCGCCACCGAACTGATCCTGAGCGAACTGCTCACCAACGCGATCCGCTACGGCGCCCCGCCCGTACGGGTCAGGCTGCTGCTGGGCCGCACCCTGGTCTGCGAGGTGTCGGACGGCAGCAACACCTCGCCGCGGCTGCGGCGCGCGGCCGGCACGGACGAAGGGGGCCGGGGCCTGTTCCTCGTCTCCCAGTTCGCGGACCTGTGGGGGACCCGCTACGCGGCCCGGGGCAAGGTCATCTGGGCCGAGCAGACTCTGGGCCGGGTGGTGGAACCGGATCCGTCCGTCCTGTTCGACGTCATGGGCCTGTGACCGGCATTCCGGTCCGCGCCGCGACCGGCCGGGGCGTACGATCCGGTGGCGTGAAGATCACCTACGAGTGGCGGGGCGACTTCGACAACGCGGCTCTCGACGCGCTGCGTGCCGGCGGTTTCGGGCCTCCGGCCGCCACGGCCGACTGGCGGGCCCGGGTCGAACGCCGCAGTCTGGGCTGAATCTGCGCCCGCCGGGACGGCACGCTGGCCGGCTTCGTGAACGTCGCCCGGGACGGCGGCGCCCACGCCTTCCTCCTGGACACGGTCGTCGCCCCGGCGTGCCGGTCCCGGGGCGTGGGTGCCTCGCTGGTCGCCCGCGCGGCCGACGGGGCCCGTGCCGCCGGGTGCGCGTGGCTGCACGTCGATTCCGAGGAACACCTGCGCCCGTTCTGCCTGGACGCCTGCGGGTTCCGGGAGACGGCCGCGGGTCTGATCGCCCTCTGACCCCGGGCGGCCGGGTGCGCTGTGTAGTGCTGCTCCAGCAGCTTTGATCCGGTGCACTAGTTTTCCGACGACGCCCGCCGGCACCGCCGGTCGCCGGGCGGTGGACGGACCGGAGGTCGACTCATGCCCCGACAGGCACCGTATCTCGCGGTGGCCGACGTGCTGCGCGCGCGCATCCTCGCGGGAGAGTGGGGTGTCGGGGAACGGCTGCCGTCCCGGGCGCGGTTCGCGCAGGAGATCGGGGTGGGGCGCAACGTCGTACAGCGGGCGGTGGACCGTCTGATCGTCGAGGGTCTCCTCGAAGGACGGGCCGGCTCGGGCACCTATGTGCGGGTCCCCCGCGAACGCCTGCGGCTGGTGCGCTCGCGGCACCGGGAACGGCGGGGTGTCTCCCCCGCCGGCACCAAGGAGCGGGGCCGGGCCGACGCCTGGGACGCGCACAGCCAGGTACGGGTGCCCGCCCCCGAGGAGATCGCCGAGCGGCTGGCCATCGGTGCGGGCGACCCCTGCGTCACCACCCACTACGAGTTCCTGGCCGGAGGACAGCCCGTACAGCTCTCCCGGTCCTGGGAACCGATGGCCCTGACGGGCGGCACACCGGTCGTCCTGCCCGAGACGGGCCCGCTGGCGGGCAAGGGTGTGGTCGAACGCATGCGGTCCATCGGCGTGGTCGTCGAGACGGTGGTCGAGGTGCCGCGTCCGGCCCGCGCCACCCGGGAGCAGGCGCATCTGCTGGGGATCAGCCTCGGTGACCTGGTGCTGCTGATCGAGCGGACCATCCTCGACACGGACGGACGCCCGGTGGAGACCGCCGACATCGTCATCCCGGACGCGCGCCGGGAAGTGGTCTACGAGTTCGGCGTCGAGCGGCCGTAGCCCGCGCGGACACGGCGACGGAATTTCTCACGGAGGGTGACGGGAGACTCGTATGTCCAAGGCGTCCCGGCGCGGGCTGCTGCGCGAGCCGGACTTCGGGCGGCTGTTCGCCGCCACCGCGCTCGGTCAACTGGGCGACCGCATCGTGTTCCTGGCGCTGCCGCTGGCCGCGCTGGAGGCGACGCGCGCCGGCGCGTTCCGGCTCGGGCTGCTGGCCGCGGCGACCACGGCGGGTTCGCTGCTGGTCGGGCTGCCGGCCGGCGCGTGGGTGGACAGGGCGCGCAAGCGGCGGGTGCTGGTGGGCGCCGATCTGCTGCGCGCGCTGGTCCTGTCGACGGTTCCGGTGGCGTGGTGGGCGGGGGCGCTCACCATCGGGTGGCTCTACGCGGTCGCGCTGGTCCATGGCGTGCTGACCGTCTTCTTCGATGTCGCCTACGCCGGTTACCTCCCGCACGTGGTGGGACGCGACCGGCTCCTGGAGGGCAACGCGAAGCTGTCGGCGGTCCGTTCGGTGACGAGTATCGGCGGGCCGACGGTGGCCGGGCCGCTGGCCGCCCTGGTGGGAGCCCCGGCTGCGCTGGGGGCGAGCGCGGCCGGGATGGCCGTGTCGGGGCTGCTCGCGCTGACCGTCCGGACCCGCGAGCCGCGGCCGGAGCCGGGCCCGGGTCCCCGGCTGGGCCGGGAGATCGGGGAAGGGGTGCGGTTCGTGTTCAGGCACCCCGTCCTGCGTGCGGTCGTGCTGGGCGACGCGGTGTTCAACCTGTTCCTGGCGCTGTACCAGAGCATGCTGCTGGTCTTCCTGGCGCGGGAGGCGGGGCTGACGCCGTCGGGTATCGGCCTGGTGCTGTCCGGGATGGGCTGCGGTGCCCTGCTGGGCGCGCTGCTGGCCACCAGGGTCTCGGCGCGCGTGGGGCAGGGCCGGGTCATCTGGCTGGCGTCGCTGGTGACGTGCCCGCTCACCGCGCTGATGCCGTGGGCCCGGCCGGGCTGGAGCCTGTACGTGGCGGCGGCCGGGCTCGCGGCGCTGTCGCTGGGCGGGGTCGTCCGGGTCGTGGCCCAGTCGAGCCTGCAACAGGCGCTGACGCCGGACCGGTTGCTGGGCCGGATGAGCGCGACGGCGCGGTTCGTGTCCTGGGCCGGCCTTCCGCTGGGCGGTGTCCTGGGCGGGGCGTCGGGTTCCGTGTTCGGGGTCACCGCGACCCTGTGGGCCGGGGCCGCGGGCATGACCCTGAGCGCGCTGCCCCACCTGCTGTCCCCGCTGCGGAGTCCGGGTGCCGGTGCCCTGCCGGTGCCGCGGACACCCGCCTGACCTCAGGGCCCGGCGAGGATCGTGTCGAGGCCGAACTCGAAGCGGGCGTCGAACGAGGCGGCGCCCAGGTGGGCCAGGGTGCGGTACAGGGCGGGGTGGGTGTCCGCGGAGACCGCCCGGTCCAGGCTTCCGTCCCGGGGCCGGGCGGCGGCCGACTGCTCCTCCTGGGCCAGGCCGAGCGTGAAGTAGACCAGGGCCCACATGGTCCAGGCCGCCTCGCGTTCGGCCATGCCGCCGTCGAGCAGGGCGCCGACGAGCGCCTCGGCGAAGCGCAGGGTGTGCGGCTCGGCGGGGTAGGTGCCGGTCACCAGGGCGGCGCCGTCGCGGTGGGCGAGCAGGGCGCGGCGGTAGCGGCGGACGAGTGCGCGTGCCCGCTCGTCCCAGGCGTCGGGCAGACGGTCGAGCGGGGCCTCCCCGACGACGGCGTCCGCCATCAGCTCCAGCAGCCGGGCCTTGGTCTTCACATGCCACAGCACGGTGTTCATCCGGACCCCGAGCCGGTCGGCGACCGCTCGGGTGGACAGGGCGTCGAGCCCGTTCTCGTCCAGCAGTTCCAGGGCCGTGCGCACCACCGCGCCGGCGTCCAGCCGGGTGCCGCGTTCCGCGTCCGCTTGCTCCTTGGTCACTGACCTAGTTTACTGCACCCACGACTATTGGTCACTGACCAAGAGGGAGGCAGGCGTGGAACAGCAGGTCGTCATCGCCGGAGGAGGACCCGTCGGGCTCTGGCTCGCCGCCGAACTGCGGCTGGGCGGGGTCACGGTCACCGTCGTGGAGGAACGCCGGGAGCGCGACCAGCGCTCCAAGGCGCTCACCCTGCATCCGCGCACCCTGGAGATCCTGGCGTCGCGGGGCGCCCACGGTCCCTTCCTGGAGGCGGGGACCCCCCTCCCGGGCGGCCATTTCGGCGGGCTCGGCACCCGGCTGGACTTCCGGGTGCTGGACACCCCGTTCCCGTACACGCTGGCGCTCCCGCAGGCCAGGACGGAGGAGTTCCTCGAGGCGCGTGCGCTCGCGCTCGGCGCGCGCCTCCTGCGCGGACACCGCGTCACCGGCCTGACACGGGCCCCGGACGCGGTGACCGTGCACATACGGGGCCCCGAGGGGCCGTACGCGCTGCGGGCCGCGTACGCCGTCGGCTGCGACGGAGTGCGCAGCACCGTCCGCGCGGCGGCCGGCATCGGCTTCCCCGGCACACCCGCCACCGTCCTGGGCTTCCTCGCGGACGTACGGCTGGACGGCCCCCCGCCGCCCGGGTTCAGCGTCTGCGGCCCGTCCGGCGGGCTGATGGCCGTCCAGCTGCCCGGCGGGCCGACCCGGCTGGTCGGCATCACCCCGGACGACCTGACCGCCACCTGGCCGGGCGACCTCACCCTGGACGAACTGCGGACCAAGGTACGGGCGATCACCGGGCGGGACTTCGGGCTGCGCGACCCCGTCTGGCTCTCCCGCTTCGGCAACGCCACCCGGCAGGCCGACCGCTATCGCGACGGGCGGGTGCTGCTCGCCGGGGACGCCGCCCACCAGCACTTCCCCACCGGCGGGGTGGGCATGAACGTGGGCATCCAGGACGCGCACAACCTCGGCTGGAAGCTCGCGGCCGTCCTCGCCGGCCGGGCCGGCGGGACGCTGCTTGACTCCTACCACGACGAGCGCCACCCGGTGGGCGCCCGCCTGCTGGAGAGCAGCCGCGCCCAGACCGCCCTGATGACGGCCTTCTCACCGGAAGGGCTCGCGCTGCGCGCGGAGTTGAGCGCGCTGCTGGCCGCCCAGCCGGCCCTCAACGCGACACTGGCCGAGCGGGTCTCCGGGCTCGCCGTCGGCTACCCGCCCGCGGACCCGGCCGCCCATCCGCTCACCGGCACCCGCGCCCCGGACCTGGCCGTCGAGGGCTCCGAGGGGCTGTTCTCCCTGCTGCGCCCGGGCCGCCCGCTCCTGCTCGACCTCGCCGGGGACACGCCCGCCGGATCCTCGGCACCGGGCACCGTCCGGCACACCGGCGTCCTCCTCCGGCCGCCGTCAGCCTGGGCCGGGGTGCGTGCCGCGCTGATCCGCCCGGACGGCCATGTCGCCTGGGCCAGGACGGGACGGGACCGCGCGGCCGAAGGGCAGAGCCGCTGAGGGAGAGAAAGACAAAGGCAAGGAGGTCAGCCACTCCTTGCCACTCTCAACTTATAGCGCACAGGGGGCCTTGCGGCAAGGCCCCCGTCGTACCGCAGAATCGTCGGCCTGAGCCGGGAAGCCGCCGAAACGGGAGTTCTGCGAAGTGCGTGTGGTGTTGTCGACCTATGGGTCGCGGGGAGACGTGGAACCGCTGGCGGGGCTCGCGCTCCGGTTGCGTGAACAGGGCGCTCAGGTGCGGGTGTGCGCGCCGCCCGACGAGGATTTCCAGCGGCGGCTGGCGGAGGCCGGCGTACCGCTGGTGCCGGTCGGCCCGTCGGCCCGCGCGCTGACGCGGGCGGCGCCCGCGCCCTCGTCCCTGCCGGAGCGCGCGGCCCGGCTGATCGCCGGACAGCTCGGGCCGCTCACCGAGGCGGCCGAGGGCTGCGACGTGATGGTGGCGACCGGCGCGCTGCCCGCCGCCGCGGGCGCGCTGTCGGTGGCCGAGAAGCTGGGCGTCCCCGCGGTGTCCGTCACCTTCCAGCAGCTCACCCTGCCCGCGCCGCACCGCCGCCCGCTGGCGTACCCCGGCCGGCCCCTCCCGCCGGAGGTGACCGACCCCAAGGCGCTGTGGGAGCTGGACGCCCAGAACGTCAATGCCCTGTTCCGCGAGGCGCTCAACACCCACCGGGCGTCCCTCGGCCTGCCACCGGTGGACGACGTCCGCGGCTACGTCATCGGCGACCGGCCCTGGCTGGCGAGCGATCCGTACCTGGACCCGTGGCACGGGACGGCGGACTTCGACGTCGTACAGACCGGCGCGTGGATCCTGCCCGACACGCGCCCGCTCCCCGCCGATCTGGTGGCGTTCCTCGACGCCGGCCCGCCGCCGGTGTACGTGGGCTTCGGCAGCATGCCCCTGCACGCGGCGGCGGACATGGCGCAGGTCGCCGTCGAGGCGGTCCGCGCGCAGGGCCGCCGTGTGATCCTGGCGCGCGGCTGGGCGGAGCTGTCCTGCGGCGCCGGCCGCGACGACTGCTTCGAGGCCGGCGAGGTCAACCAGCAGGCGCTGTTCCCCCGGGTGGCCGCCGTCGTGCACCACGGCGGCGCCGGTACCACGACGACGGCCGCCCGGGCCGGAGCGGCCCAGGTGGTGGTGGCCCAGGCGGCGGACCAGCCGTACTGGGCGGGCCGGGTCGCCGGCCTGGGCATCGGCGCGGCCCACGACGGCCCCGCCCCCACGGTCGCGTCGCTGTCGGCCGCGCTCCGTACGGCGCTCGCCCCCGGGGCCCGGTCTCGGGCGACCGCCGTGGCCGGCCGGATCCGGACCGACGGGGCGTCGGTGGCGGCACGGCTGCTGCTCGGCACCCGCACCCCCGGCTGACAGCACCTTGCGACCCGGCCCCCTACCCGGCCGCACCCGCGGCCCCATCGGAGACAACGACATGACACCCCACCTGACCACCAGCGCCTTCGACCTCCCCGACCGGCTGTCCGCCAAGGCCGACCCGGCACTGATCGCCGACGACGAACGGCACTTCGCGGCGATAGCGGAGTGTCTCGAGGAGTCGATCGCCGAACTGTCCGGCCGTCTCGACGCCGAACGACGGGCGCCCGGCGGCACCGGCCGGCAGGCCATGGACCGGGACGCGGAGATCCACCGGCTGACCGCCCGGCTGCGCGCGCTGCGCCGCTTCGGTCTGGACCTGTGCCTGGGTCGCATGGTCGCCGCCGGCGATCCCGAGCCCGTGTACGTCGGACGGCTCGGCCTCACCGACCGCACGGGCCGGCGGCTGCTGGTCGACTGGCGCTCCCCCGCCGCCGAACCGTTCTTCGGCGCCACCCACGCCCACCCGATGGGGCTGGCGAGCCGCCGCAGGTACCGCTGGACGAACGGCCGGATCGGCGACTACTGGGACGAGGTGTTCACCGCCGAGGGGCTGGCCGGGCACGCCGCGCTGGACGACCAGTCCGCGTTCATCGCCGGTCTGGGCGGGAGCCGTTCGGCGCGGATGCGGGATGTGCTCGGCACCATCCAGGCCGACCAGGACGCCGTCATCCGGGCGGGCTCCCGGGGCGCGCTCGTCGTGGACGGCGGCCCGGGCACCGGCAAGACGGTCGTCGCGCTGCACCGCTCCGCCTACCTCCTGTACGCCGACCCGCGGCTCGGCCACCGCCGCGGCGGGGTGCTCTTCGTCGGCCCGCACCGGCCGTACCTGTCCTACGTCTCCGACGTGCTGCCCAGCCTCGGCGAGGAGGGTGTGCAGACCTGCACGCTGCGGGACCTGGTCGCCGAGGGGGCGGACGCGGTGGCCGAGGCCGACCCCGAGGTGGCCCGGCTCAAGTCGTCCGCGCGGATGGTGCGGGCCATCGAGGCGGCCGTCAGGTTCTACGAGGAGCCGCCCGCCGAGGGGATGACGGTCTCCACCCCGTGGTCGGACATCCACCTGGGCGCCGACGACTGGGCGGCGGCGTTCGACGCCGCGGAGCCGGGTACGCCGCACAACGAGGCCCGCGAGCAGGTCCTGGAGGAGCTGCTGACGATCCTTCAGGACAAGCACGAGGGCGATGCCCCGCCCGAGTTGCTGCGCAGGGCGCTGCGGGCGAACCGGGAGCTGCTCGCGGCCCTCGACCGGGCGTGGCCGCTGCTGGAGGCGGCCGACCTGGTCGGGGACCTGTGGACGGTACCCGCCTATCTGCGGCTGTGCGCGCCCTGGCTGGACCGGGACGAGGTCCGGCGGTTGCAGCGCGCGGACCCCCGGGCGTGGACGGTGTCGGACCTGCCGCTGCTGGACGCGGCCCGGCAGCGGCTCGGCGACCCGGAGGCGGCGCGGCGCGAGCGTCGGCGCGTGGCGGTGCTCGCGGCACAGCGGGAGCGCATGACGCGGGTCGTCGACAACCTGATCGCGGCGGTGGCGGACTCCGGGGCCGACGGCGACGAGGGCGAGGGCCTGGTGAGGATGTTGCGCGGCGAGGACGCGCAGGTCAGCCTGGTGGACGAGGCCGAAGTACCCGCCCCCGACCCCGATCTGCTCGCCGGGCCGTTCGCGCACATCGTCGTGGACGAGGCACAGGAACTGACCGACGCGGAGTGGCAGATGCTGCTCCTGCGGTGCCCGTCCCGGAGCTTCACCGTCGTCGGGGACCGGGCGCAGGCCAGGCACGGGTTCACGGAGTCGTGGCGGGAGCGGCTCGAACGGGTCGGGTTCGACCGGATCCGGCTGGCCTCCCTGAGCGTGAACTACCGGACTCCGCAGGAGGTCATGGCGGAGGCCGAGCCGGTGATCCGGGCCGCCCTGCCCGACGCCAATGTGCCGGTGTCCGTGCGCCGCAGCGGGGTTCCCGTCGTCCACGGGTCCGTCGCGGACCTGCGCTCGCTCGTGGACACCTGGCTCGCCACGCACACCGAGGGGATCGCCTGCGTCATCGGCGACCCCACGTTCCCGGGGACGTCCCGCGTCCGTTCGCTGCCCCCGGAACTGACGAAGGGGCTCGAGTTCGACCTGGTCGTCCTCGTCGACCCGGACCGCTTCGGCACCGGTGTCCAGGGCGCGGTGGACCGCTACGTCGCCATGACCCGGGCCACCGGCCGGCTCGCCGTGCTCACCGGTCCGTGACCGCGTGCGGCGGCACCGACGGCACATGGGACGATGCCGGTACGGCGGAGGAGGGGCCCGTGGAGTTGCGCGATGTGTCACCGGACGATGTCGATGCCTATGTCCGGATGCGGTGCGATCCGGTGATGATGGCCGGCCTGGGCGGGCCGCTGCCCCGCGAGGGGATGGCGGACAAGGTCGGGCGGGACGTCCGGGAGGCGGCGGCCGGACTGGCGTGGATCAGGATGATCGTTCCCGACCCGGGCCGTCCCGGCGAGGTGGCGGGCACGGTGACCCTCTGGTCCCACGACACCGGTGACGGGCCGCTCTCCGAGATCGGGTGGATGGTGCTGCCGGAGTTCCAGGGGCGCGGACTGGGCAAGCGTGCCGTCCGGGCGCTCCTGGAGGAGGCCCGGGACCAGGACCGCTGGGGAGTGGTGCACGCGTTCCCGGCGGTCGGCAACGCGGCGTCGAACGGCATCTGCCGGTCCGTCGGCTTCAGCTTCCGGGGGGAGACCGACGTGGACTTCGCGGGCCGGGTGATCCGGGCCCGTCACTGGGCCATGGATCCCCGGACGGAACTGGCCCCGTGACGACGGGCCTCCGGCTCCCCGGCCGTGGCGGCCGGCCGCTGTCCGGTCTGGACTTCTACGCTCAGGTGGCCGCGCGCGGCGAGGTTCTCGGGGTGGGGATCGGATCCGGTCCCGATGACTGGCGGGCGGCGTTGGGGGCGGACTGTCTGGACGATCCCGGCCATGGGCTGCTGCGCCGGGACTACGGGCTGGTGGAGGTCTCCTTCTCGGCGGACGGCGGACCCCTGTCGTGTTTCGGGATCAGCGTGCAGGCGCACCGGCTGATCCTCGGACGGGGGGTGCCGCCGGCCCTGGCGGAGGCCTACGGCGCGTTCACGCCCCGTGCCCGGTTCGCGGACGTACGGGCCAGGATGCTGGCCCTCGGGTGCACGCTCGAACCCGACGACCTCTCGGACCACGTCCACCGCTACCGCGTCCCCGAGTCGGGGGTCCGGGTCTTCGTCATCGACGATCCCGACCCCTACGGCGACGGTGATCACGACGTCCACGACCCGGAGCTCCACCAGCGCGGTGACCTCTGGTCGTTGAGCGTCTCACCGGCCTGGTGGGCGCGGAGCCGGTAGCCCGCGCCCCGGCGGCCTCGGACGGCACGGCCCCGGTGTCCCGCCCGTGGACTGGGTGCGCCCCCGGTCACACCCCGCACGCCTCGTCGGGAACCGGATGAACCCGCGGCTGCGCACCCTCGGCAGCGGACTCGTCACGTGCGCCGCCCTCGCCTGGTTCGGCCGTCAGACGGTCCGCGGTTCCGGCGCGCCGAGGATCTGGTCGGCCGTCATGCTGACCGTCGCCGTGGTGACGGGTGCCGGTGCCGTCCTGGACCGTGTCCGGCCACGGCCCGCGCGCCGCCGGGCACGCGAGCGTGACGGGGGGACGGGCGGCTGACGAGCGGCTCCGGCGACGCCGTAGCGGCGGATCCGGAGGCCGTCACGACGCTGACGTGCGGGGCGCGCGAGGCCGTCACCGCCCGGCCGCGAGGTCCTTGAGCGCGATGTTCAACTCCAGGACGTTCACCCGGGGTTCGCCGATGAATCCCAGGGTGCGGCCCTCGGTGTGGTCCTCGACCAGCTTGCGTACCCCGGCGAGGGGCAGGTGGTTCTCCGCGGCGACCCGGCGCACCTGGAGCGCGGCGTAGGCCGGGGAGATGTCCGGGTCCAGGCCGGAGCCGGAGGAGGTGACGGCGTCGGCGGGGACGTCCGCGGGGCTGACCGAATGGCCGGGCACCGAGTTGTCCCGGACGACCCTGGCCTTGGCGTCCTCCACCTGCCGGAGCAGTTCCTCGTTGTCGGCGGCGAGGTTGGTCGCCCCGGACACGAGCAGCCGGTACCGGGTGTTGACCGAGTTCTCGGCCAGTCCGCGGGCGGGGCGTGGCTGGAAGTACCGGAGGCTGTAGCCCTGTTGTCCGATCAGGGACGAGCCGACGACCTTGCCGTCCGCCTCGGTCCGGGAGCCGTTCGCCGCGCCGGGAAAGAGCGCCTGGGCCACACCTGTGACGGCCAGCGGATACAGGACGCCTGTGAGCACGGTCAGCACCAGCAACGCGCGCAGGCCCGCGACCAGCAGCCGACCGGTGTTCACACAAGAGGAGTTCTTCATGTCCTTCACCCGATCCCGGGGATCAGCGAGACGAGCAGGTCGATGAGCTTGATGCCGGCGAACGGCGCGATCAGGCCGCCGACGCCGTAGATCCCGAGGTTGCGGCGCAGCATCCGGTCCGCGCTCATCGGCCGGTACCGCACCCCTTTCAGGGACAGCGGCACCAGCGCCACGATGATCAGCGCGTTGAAGACGACCGCCGACAGGATGGCGGAGTCGGGCGAGGACAGGTGCATGATGTTCAGCCTGTCCAGGCCCGGGTGGACCGCCGCGAACAGCGCCGGGATGATCGCGAAGTACTTCGCCACGTCGTTGGCGATGGAGAACGTCGTCAACGCGCCCCGGGTGATGAGGAGTTGCTTGCCGATCCCCACGATCTCGATCAGCTTGGTCGGGTCCGAGTCGAGGTCGACCATGTTGCCGGCCTCCTTGGCGGCCGACGTGCCGGTGTTCATGGCCACGCCGACGTCCGCCTGGGCGAGGGCCGGCGCGTCGTTGGTGCCGTCGCCGGTCATCGCGACCAGCCTGCCGCCGGCCTGCTCCCTCTTGATGAGGGCCATCTTGTCCTCGGGGGTGGCCTCGGCGAGGAAGTCGTCCACGCCCGCCTCCTCGGCGATGGCCCTGGCGGTCAGCGGGTTGTCGCCCGTGATCATGACCGTTCTGATGCCCATGCGGCGCAGTTCCCCGAACCGCTCCCGCATGCCCTCCTTGACGACGTCCTTGAGGTGGACGACGCCGAGCACGCGGGCGCCGTCGGCGTCCTCCACCGCGACCAGCAGCGGGGTGCCGCCGGCCGCGGAGATCCGGCCGGCGATCCGGTCCGCGTCCTCGGCGACCGTGCCGCCCCGCTCCCGCACCCAGGCGATGACCGAGGCGGCGGCGCCCTTGCGGATCCGGCGGCCGTCGACGTCCACGCCGGACATGCGGGTCTGGGCGGTGAAGGCGACCCACTCGGCGCCGGTGATGTCGCCCTGGTGCCGTTCGCGCAGCCCGTACCTCTCCTTCGCCAGGACGACGACGGAGCGGCCCTCGGGCGTCTCGTCGGCCAGCGACGACAGCTGGGCGGCGTCGGCGACCTCGGCCTGGGTCGTACCGCGCACCGGCACGAACTCGGCGGCCCGCCGGTCGCCGAGGGTGATGGTGCCGGTCTTGTCGAGCAGGAGCGTGGAGACGTCGCCGGCGGCCTCGACCGCACGCCCCGACATGGCCAGCACATTGCGCTGCACCAGGCGGTCCATGCCCGCGATGCCGATCGCGGAGAGCAGGGCGCCGATGGTGGTCGGGATCAGGCAGACCAGCAGGGCCACCAGCACCACCAGGGTCAGGTGGGCGCCGGCGTGGCCGGCGAACGCCGGCAGGGTGGCGCAGGCCAGCAGGAACACGACGGTCAGCGAGGCCAGCAGGATGTTCAGGGCGATCTCGTTCGGCGTCCTCTGCCGGGCCGCGCCCTCCACGAGGCTGATCATCCGGTCGATGAAGGTCTCCCCGGGCCGGGTCGTGATCCGGACGACGATCCGGTCCGACAGCACCTTCGTACCGCCCGTGACCGCGCTGCGGTCGCCGCCGGACTCGCGGATGACCGGCGCGGACTCGCCGGTGACGGCCGACTCGTCCACGGACGCGACGCCCTCCACCACGTCCCCGTCGCCGGGGATGACGTCGCCGGCCTCGCAGACCACGAGGTCACCGACGGTCAGCCCGGTGCCCGGAACCCGCTCCTCGGAGCCGTCCGCGAGCAGCCGGCGCGCCACGGTGCCGGTCCTGGCCCTGCGCAGGGTGTCGGCCTGGGCCTTGCCCCGGCCCTCGGCGACCGCCTCCGCCAGGTTGGCGAAGATCACGGTCAGCCACAGCCAGCCGCTGATGGTCCAGCCGAACCAGTCGCCGGGGTCCCGGAACGAGAAGACCGCGGTCAGCACCGAGCCGATCCACACCACGAACATCACGGGGGACTTGACCATCACCCGCGGGTCGAGTTTGCGGAAGGCGTCCGGCAGCGATCCGAGGAGTTGTCCGGGGTCGAAGAAGCCGGCCCCGACGCGGCCCTCGGCCGTCCGGTGTTCCGGCGGCGCGTCCTGGTGGGGCGCGAGCGTGGGAGTGGACATCGGGTCCTCTTGCTTGGGTACGTCGGTTCGCTCGGGCACGTGGGTTCGCCTGGGTGCGTCGGTGCTCGTCACGCGAGGCCCTCCGCGAGCGGTCCCAGTGCCAGGGCCGGGAAGTAGGTGAGACCGGTGATGATCAGGATCGCGCCCGCCAGCAGGCCGGTGAACAGCGGTTTCCCGGTGCGCAGGGTGCCCGCCGTCACCGGGACGGGCCGCTGCCCGGCGAGCGAGCCGGCGAGGGCCAGCACGAACACCATCGGCAGGAAACGGCCGAGCAGCATGGCGAGTCCGGTCGTGGTGTTGAACCAGTCGGTGTTCGCGTTCAGGCCGGCGAAGGCCGAGCCGTTGTTGTTCGCCGCCGAGGTGAAGGCGTACAGGACCTCGGAGAAGCCGTGCGCGCCCGGGTTGAGCATCGAGTGCGGCGGGGTCGGCAGGACGAGGGAGGCCGCGGTGAACACCAGGACCAGGGCCGGGGTGACGAGGAGGTAGCAGGCGGCGAGTTTCATCTCCCGGGCGCCGATCTTCTTGCCCAGGTACTCGGGGGTACGGCCGACCATCAGGCCGGCGATGAACACCGCGATCACCGCCATGATCAGCATGCCGTACAGGCCGGAGCCGACACCGCCGGGCGCGATCTCGCCCAGCATCATGCCGAGCATCGTGATGCCGCCGCCCAGGCCCGTGAAGGAGGAGTGGAAGGAGTCCACCGCACCGGTCGACGTGAGGGTGGTCGCCACCGCGAAGACCGACGAGCCGCCGACGCCGAAGCGGACCTCCTTGCCCTCCATCGCCGCGCCCGCGGCCTGGAGCGCCGGGCCGTGGTGGGCGAACTCGGCCCCCGACATCAGCGCGGTGAAGGTCAGCCAGATGCCGGCCATCGTGCCGAGGATCGCGTACCCCTGCCGCACGCTGCCGACCAGCACGCCGAAGGTGCGGGTCAGCGAGAAGGGGATCACCAGGATGAGGAAGATCTCCAGCAGGTTGGTGAACGGGGTCGGGTTCTCGAACGGATGTGCGCTGTTGGCGTTGGCGACGCCGCCGCCGTTGGTGCCCAGCTCCTTGATGGCCTCCTGGGAGGCGTAGGCGCCGCCGCCCCACTGCTGCCCGCCGCCCGTGAACTGCCCGACCTCGTGGATGCCGGAGAAGTTCTGCAGCGCGCCGCACGCCACCAGCACCACGGCGGCGAGCGCCGCGACGGGCACCAGGATCCGCAGGGTGCCGCGGACCAGGTCGGCCCAGAAGTTGCCCAGTCCACCGGAGCGCGACCGGGCGAAGCCGCGCACCAGCGCGACCGCCACCGCCATGCCCACGGCGGCCGACACGAAGTTCTGCACGGCCAGCCCGGCGGTCTGCACGACATGGCCCATGGTCTGCTCGCCGGCGTACGACTGCCAGTTGGTGTTCGTCACGAAGGAGACGGCCGTGTTGAACGACTGCGCCGGACTCACCGAGGAGAAGCCGAGCGAGCCGGGCAGGACGCCCTGGAGCCGCTGGAGCAGATAGAGGAAGAGGACCCCGGCGAGCGAGAAGGCCAGCACACCGCGCAGATACGCGGGCCAGGCCATCTCGGCGTCGGGGTCGGCGCCGATGCCCCGGTAGATCCACCTCTCCACCCGCAGGTGCTTCCTCGAGGAGTAGACCCGGGCCATGTAGGTGCCGAAGGGGATGTGGACGAGCGCCAGCGCGCCGATCAGGGCGAGCAGCTGGAGCACGCCGGCCAGTACGGGACCCATGTGCGCGCTCAGAACCTCTCCGGGAAGATCAGGGCGAGGACGAGGTAGCCCAGCAGGGCGACGGCCACGACCAGGCCGACGACGTTCTCGGCGGTCACAGCTTGGTCACCCCCTTGGCGACGAGAGCCACCAGCGTGAAGGCGGCGAGCACGGTGACGACGAAGGCCGGATCGGCCATCGCGAACTCCTGGAGTGAGGTGCGGTGGAAACGGACGAGTACGAGGAAAGCGCCTCTCTGGCCGGATCCGACCGCTCGTTGACGCTTCCCTTACGGCTTCACCCAGGTCTTTGACGGTTCTCTTACGGCTCCCGGTCGTTCCGGCGGCGGCAGGCTCGTCGCTGCGGCACGGTAGGCCGACGGGCCGAGGGGAACCCGTGTCCTCATGCGTATCGATCTGAGTGGACGTACCGCACTGGTCACCGGCTCGACGCAGGGCATCGGTGCCGCCATCGCCGTCGCGCTGGCCCGGGCCGGAGCCCGGGTGGGCGTCAACGGCCGCGACGAGCGGCGGGTGACCGAGAGCGTGGAGGCGCTGGTGCGGGAGGTGCCCGGTGCCGAGCCGGTGCCGGTGGCCGCCGATGTCACCACCGACGAGGGCGCGGCCCGGGTGGCCGGGCTGCTGCCGCGGGTGGACATCCTGGTCAACAACCTCGGTGTCTTCGGTGCCGCCGACCCCCTGGAGATCACCGACGCGGAGTGGCGGCGGTACTTCGAGGTGAACGTCCTCGCCGCCGTACGGCTGACCCGGCAGTACCTGCCGGGCATGACCGAGCGGGGCTGGGGCCGGATCCAGTACGTGGCGAGCGACTCGGCGGTGGTGATCCCCGCGGAGATGATCCACTACGGGATGTCGAAGACCGCCCTGCTGGCGGTGAGCCGGGGCTTCGCCAAGAAGGCCGCGGGCACGGGCGTGACGGTGAACTCGGTCATCGCGGGGCCCACCCACACCGGCGGGGTCGAGGACTTCGTGTACGAGCTGGTGGACCGGGAGCTGCCCTGGGACGAGGCACAGCGCGAGTTCATGCGCCGGCACCGCCCGCAGTCCCTGCTCCAGCGGCTGATCGAGCCCGAGGAGATCGCCCACATGGTCGTCTACCTCAGCTCCGAGCAGGCGTCGGCGACGACCGGCGGCGCGCTGCGGGTCGACGGCGGGTACATCGACTCGATCCTCCCCTGACCGGCCGCCGGGGCACCGTGCCCGTAGTCGCAGCGAGAAGGATATCCGCTGGGGCGCACGACCCTCACCGCTACAGGGTGACGGGCTACCGCGGTTCAGCCGAGCGCGCCATCCGTGGACGTCGTGCGGCTCGGTCCGTAGCAGGCGCTTGCCGCTCCAGTGGCGAACGCCCAGTAGCGGTCGCCGAACGACCAGTGCCACCATTCCGTCGGGTAGTTCACCAGGCCCACGGCCGTCAGCGCGCGCCCCAGGATCTCCCGGTGAACGCGCGCCTGCGCGCTGATCCCGGCAGCGTCGGTGTAGCAGGCGCCGGCGCTCTCCTCCGGAGTCGCGTTCACAGGCGTACCCAGATCCAGCTCACGGCCGTCCGCATCCACGAGCGTAAGATCCACCGCCGCGCCCGCGCTGTGCGGCGCGATCTCCGGTGGCGACACGAAACGGCTCGCCGCCGACCGAATCTGCTCGTCGGTCCATCCAGGCTGCTCCGCGCGCAATCCGGCCGCGTATCTCTCGAAGTAGCGCCGCTGCAATGCCAATGGACGATAGCCCTCGACCACCAGGAGCCGCAGGCCGGCCGGCAAGTGCGCTTGTGCCTGCAGCAGACGCTTCAGCACGCCTTCCCGCAGGTAGAAGAAGGCGTTCGAGTCGTCCTGTTTCCGTAAGTCCACAAGGAGTGGGTCCTTCCGGACATCGACCAGCGGCTCACCGCACTCGTGCACGGGGACGGCTGCTACCCGTGGATCCGACATCAAGATGATCTCGCTCATCCCTCCATGATCCCGAGCGCGGTCACCTACCACAATGTCGCTCGACCGCCCGGCGAACGTTCATGGTCGAAGCACCGGTGGTCCGCGCGCTGCCCGTGCGCGGGATCGGGCTGCCGTGTCCACGCGGCCAGCAGCCGGAGCGCCTCTTCGGAGCTGGAGCCCGCCTCGGCGGTGCAGACGCTCAGCCGCTGGTCCGGGTGCGGGCCGGGCGCGGTGTCACCTCCCCCGCGGCCGGCGCACACGCCTACCGCCGGGCGGGCGTGGCGTTCCTCGTCGCCTGTTCGCTGATCTCACTGGCCGCGGGCCTGCCGGCTCGGGCCGCCGCGGCCACGCTCATCGCCGCAGTGGCACCGCGCCGCCCGCTTCGAGGCGTCCTTCGCGCTCGCCCCCGGCATGCCACCGGCCAGTACCTGGGCGTGTTCGGCCTGGGTGCCGGACTCGCCGAGGCCCTCGGACCAGGACTGCTCATCGCGCTCCGCATCACCTGGGGCCGCCCCGGCTGGTATGTCGTCGGAGCCGTGTTCGCGCTGACCGGACTGGCGGCACCACCCGCCGTCCGGTGGGCCCGGCGCCCCCGGCACACCCCGCACGCGCGGCCCGGACCCGCCGCGGCGGAGCGGTGACCGGGCTCAGGCGTTGAGGTAGGCGAGCACCGCGAGGACCCGGCGGTTGCTGTCACCGGACGGCGGCAGCGTCAGCTTGGTGAAGATGCTGGAGATGTGTTTCGCCGCCGCGCCCTCGGTGATGGTGAGCCGCTGGGCGATCGCGGTGTTGGAGCAGCCCTCGGCCATGAGCCCCAGCACCTCGCGCTCGCGGGCGGTGAGCGCGGCCAGCGGTTCGTCCCGGGAGTGACTGGTCATCAGCTGGGCGACGACGGCGGGGTCCAGGGCCGTGCCCCCGGCCGCGACCCGGCGCACGGCGTCGATGAACTGCTCGTCGTCCAGGACGCTGTCCTTGAGCAGATAGCCGATGCCGCCGGTGCCGTCGGCCAGCAGTTCGCGGGCGTACAGCTGTTCCACGTGCTGGGACAGCACCAGGATCGGCAGGCCGGGGCGCTCGCGCCGGGCCCGCAGGGCGGCCTGGAGCCCCTCGGTGGTGAAGGTGGGCGGCAGCCGTACGTCCACGATGGCCACGTCGGGCCGGTGGTCGGCGATCGCCGCGGCGAGGTCCGTGCCGTTGTCGACGGCGGCGGCGACCTCGAACCCGTACGCCTCCAGCAGTTGGGTGATCCCCTGTCTCAGGAGGAAGAGGTCTTCGGCGAGGACAACGCGCACGGCAGCTCCAGCTTCATCACGGTCGGTCCGCCCGGAGGGCTGTTGATCTCCAGGACGCCGTCAAAGGATGCCAGCCGCCTGCGGATGCCCTCCAGGCCGCTCCCGGCGGAGGCGTCGGCGCCGCCGTGGCCGTCGTCGGTGACACGGGCGTGCAGGATGTCGTCCGCGCGCCAGGCGACGACCTCCACGCGCTGGGCGTCGGCGTGTTTGAGGGCGTTGGCGAGCAGTTCGGACACGGCGAAGTAGACGGCGGACTCGACCGGGTCGGGCAGCCGGCCGGGCAGGTCCGCCACCACGGTCACCTCCAGCGGGCTGGCCAGGCCCAGGGCGCGCAGGGCGTCGGCCAGACCGCGTTCGGCGAGCACCGGCGGGTGGATGCCGTGCACCAGGTCGCGCAGTTCGCGCAGGGCCTGTACGGAGGAGCCGCGGGCCTGCCGCAGCAGCCGGCGGGCCTCCTCCGGATCCTGGCTCAGCTTGCGGTCGACGGCGCCGAGTTGGAGACCGAGGCTGACGAGCCGGGCCTGGGCACCGTCGTGCAGGTCGCGTTCGATGCGCCGCAGTTCGGCGGCCTGGATGTCGAGCGCGCCGGACCGGGTCTCGGACAAGTGCCGGACCCGTGACGCCAGTCGGGAGCCGCGAGTCGGACCGAGCAGGAAGCGGACGAAGTAGGCGTACGCCTTGAGCAGCAGCGGCGAGAGGAACAGCCAGCCGGTGAGCACGACGAGCGCGAGCAGACCGGCGGCGAGCGCGGCGGGCCAGCTGCCGACGGTGACGAAGGCGTACCAGCGGCCCGCTCCCCCGTCCGCGACCGGCCGCCACAGCCCGCAGGCGAGGAACAGCCCCTCCCCCGCGTAGTAGAGCAGGGCGGCCGGCACGAAACCGGCGAGCCCGACGACGGTGTTCAGCAGCAGCCACAGCAGGTCCCGCCAGGTCGCGGGGTCGGCGAGGATCCATTTGCAGCGGCGGGCCCAGCCGACGATGTCCGGCTCGACCTCCTCGGGTTCGGGCCGGTAGGGCCGCTCCACCGGGACGCCGGAGCGGGCCGCGGCGCGCCGGTTGAGGTCGCACAGCCACCGCACGGCCCGGGTGAGGTAGGGCAGCGCGAGGAAGCCGATGCCGATCAGGCAGAGGATGACGAAGTAGGTGGTGGTGACGAAGAGGACGACCGACAGCAGGGCTCCGCCGGCGACGGCGACGCCGGTCAGGGTGTCCAGGGCGGCCCGGCGCGGTCGGCCGCGCCACGCGACCGGCACAGTCTTCATGCGCTCATGTTCCCATCCCGTGTACCCCGGCCGGGCCGTCCCCGTCCCGGGTGACGGGGACGGGGACGGCCGGGGCGTGGTCACGCGGTCTTCACCGTGTCGACGGCCAGGTCGCGCATACCGCGCCAGGAGGGCAGCAGCGTGGCGCCGAACACCAGCAGCAGGGACCCGCCGACGATGGCGAGGTAGATGCCCGGGGATCCGGCGGGCAGCCAGGAGCCGGACTTGACGAGGGTGTAGGGGACGACGGTCGTCGCGGCGGCGAGGGTGCCGAGGACGGTGGCGACGGCCCCGATGAGTACGCCCTCCACGGCCAGCATGCCGATCACCTGGGCGCGGGTGGCGCCGGTGAGCCGCTGGAGGCCGAACTCCGCGCTCCGGTTCCGGGTGACGGACACCAGGGTGTTGACGACGGTGATGGCCGCGTAGCCGACGATCATGGCGACGATGGTGTAGTTGGCGGACACCAGGATCTGCTGGATCTGGTCGTTCCGGCCGGCCAGGGAGGAACTGTCGTCCAGTTCGGTGCCGGGCACCCGGGCGGCCAGCGCGGCCAGCCGGTCGTGGACCTCGGGGCCGGCGCCGGACGCGGCGCGGACCAGAATCTGCCGCGGCAGCCCGTCGCCGGTGTGGGGGGCGAGGGTCGCGGCGGGCAGGGTGAGGTAACGCTGCTCGGGGTTGTCGGCGTAGAGGGCGACGACGGTGGGCCGTAGGGCGGTGCCGTCGCCGAGGTGCAGCGGCAGCCGGTCGCCGACCCGGACGCCGTACGCGCGGGCCTGCTTCTCGGACAGGGCCACGGTGTCGCCGCGCAGTGCGCCGAGGGAGCCGGCGACCACGGGCAGGTCCAGGCTCTGGCGCACCCCTTCGGCGGAGACACCGCGCAGGTCGGTGCCGGCCGGGCCGTCCGGGCGGTCCACGAAGCCGCGGCCGGTGACGAACTCGGAGGCCGCGGCCACTCCGGGGATGGCCCGCGCCTGAGCGACGACGCCGGGGGCGAAACCGCCCGTGGTGGAGTCCAGGACGTAGTCGGCGAGGATGTTCTCGTCGTAGGAGGCCCGGGAGACGTGGTTCTCGGTGGACTGCATGTACAGGGTGCCCGTGGCGATGCCGATGAGCAGGACGATCGGTGCGACGGCGCCCGCCGTGCGGACATGGGCGATGGTGGCGTTGCGCAGCGCCAGCCACCCGGAGGATCCGGACAGGGCCCGTACGGGCGGGCCCAGCAGCGCCACCATGGCCTTGGTGAGTCCGGGCGCGAGCAGGGCGAGGCCGATGCCGAACAGCACGGAGGCGGGTCCGGCGGTGGCGGCGAGGGTGGGGCCGTCCTCCCGCACGGTGGCGGTGACGACGGCCAGGGCGAGGCCGCCCGCGAGGAACGACAGCGCGGACAGCAGCCGGGCCGGGCCGAACCAGCGGGTGGCGACGGTGGCTTCGGCGAGGGCGGCGACCGGTTCGGTGCGGGCGGCGCGCCGGCCGGCGAACCAGGTGGCGCCGGCCGCCGCGAGCACGGTGACGGCCGCGCCGACGGCCATCGGCAGCCAACCGGCGTGGTAGACGACGGCCGGTTCCGTCACGCCGCTGGAGGTCAGCACCTCGAACAGCAGCCGTCCGATGGCGTGTCCGGGCGCCAGGGCGAGCAGGACGGAGGCCACCGACAGCGCGGCCGTCTCGGTGCGGATCATGCGGTGCAGTTGCCTCGGGGTGGCGCCCACGGCGCGCAGCAGGGCCATCTCGCGGGCGCGCTGCTGGAGGGAGAGGCCGAGGGTGGAGGCGACGCCGAACATGACGATCAGGACGACCGAGGAGCCGAAGACCGCCGCGAGGACGACGATGGTGCGCCGGCCGGCGAGGGTGCCGGGCAGTTCGGCCAGGCCCCGGCGCTCGCCGGTGAGCACCTCGGCCCGGTCGCCGATCGCGGCGCGCACCGCGTCCGCGACGGCGGCGGCGCTCGTGCCGGGCGCGGGCAGCACGGCGACGGAGTCGATCCGGCCGCCCGCGAGGGCGCGGGCCCGGCCGTCCGTGAAGAACACGGCCGCGTGGGGGTTGTGGTCGCCGCGCTGCTCGGCGATGCCGCTGACCTCGAACCGGCGGGCGGTGCCCCGGACGACGATGTCGACCGTGGCACCGGGGCGGACACCGGCCCGCCGGGCGAGTCCGGCGTCGAGAACGGCCTCGCCTGCGGTGACGGGGGGTTTCCCGGCGGTGAGGGCATAGGGGGTGAGCCGGGCGCTCGCCCAGCCGTGGCCGTACGACGCGGACTCGCCGGTCACCGGCTTGCCGCCCTGGATGACGGTGGCCGGGACGGACACGTCGGGTACGGCGGCGCGCACCCCGTCGGTCCGGGCCACCTCACCGGCCAGTGCGGGGTCGATGCGGTGCCGCTCGGTCAGCGTGCCGGAGCGGTAGGTCTGTCCACCGGTGACGACGACCGGGGCGCCGCCCAGGCGCTGGGGTGCGGCGGCCATCCGGACGCCGGTCTCCATCAGGCCGCCGCAGCCGACGACGATCGCGGCGCCGAGGAACATGGCGAGGAAGGTCGCGGCGAGGCTCGTCCGGCGGAACTTCACAGTGCGCAGGGCCAGGCGCCACATCAGGACCGTCCCTCCGAGGGCTGCGGGGCGACGGGCTCCCGGGCGCCGTCCTCCCGGGCGCCGAGCCTGGTCATCCGGGCGGCGACCGCGTCGGCCGTGGGCCGGTGCAGTTCGCCGGCGAAGGCGCCGTCGGCGAGGAAGACCACGCGGTCGGCGTAGGAGGCGGCGACCGGGTCGTGGGTGACCATGACGAGGGTCTGGCGGCCGGTGTCGACGGATTCGCGCAGCAGGCCGAGCACGCCGGCGGCGGTACGGGTGTCCAGGGCGCCGGTGGGCTCGTCGGCGAAGACGACGGCGGGGCGGGTCACCAGGGCCCGGGCGATGGCGACGCGCTGCTGCTGGCCGCCGGACAGCTGGCCCGGCAGCCGGCCGAGCCGCTCGGCCAGGCCGACGCGCTGGACGACGGTGCGGAGCAGGTCCCTGTCGGGCCGCCGCCCGGCCAGGTGCAGCGGCAGGGTGATGTTCTGCAGCACCGTCAGCGCGGGCAGCAGGTTGAAGGACTGGAAGACGAAGCCGATCCGGTCGCGGCGCAGCCTCGTCAGCCGGCTGTCGTCCAGTCCGGCGAGGTCGGTGCCGCCGACGGTGACCTTGCCGGAGCTGGGCCGGACCAGTCCCGCGGCGCAGTGCAGGAAGGTGGACTTGCCGGATCCGGAGGGGCCCATCACGGCGGTGAAGGTGCCGTCGGCGAAGCTCATGGTCAGCCCGCGGAGCGCGGCCACCCGGCCGTCTCCACGGCCGTAGGTCTTCGACACGGCGTCCAGCCGTACCGCCTCCGCCCGGCGGAGGTCGTGGGAAGTGTGCACTGGGGCTCCCTGGGGGATGACGCGCCTCTCACGCGATGTCTGGGGACCACGTTAGGAACGCCGCGCCCGCGGCACATTGGCATTGTCCGCCCCGTTCGAGGTAGAGGTTTCTCCCCCTCGCCGGGCCAGGTTCGTGCAGAGGCCGACGCCGTCGAGCGCGAGGGACCGGGCGCACTCCGGCGAGATCGACGAGGGGACCGCGGGGCGGGAGGACGGCGATCTTTTCGCGCCGGCCTCAGATCGCGCTCAAGGAACTCTCGGGGATCTTGACCGGCGGCACCGTTGCTGCGAATATCCGGTACGCACCGGCCCAAAGGGTGGCGGAGAATGGATATACGTGAATCGCAGAAATTCCGCATGTGTCATTCCCGCCACGGCTCCGCGCGCCGGCCGCGGGGACGCATCGTCCGCGGGGCGGACGGCACCGAGCCGGACGGAACACGAGCGTCCGGTGGGTCCGCGCCGGCATCGCGTCCTGGTCGGCGGCATGACACTGGCCGCACTCGCCGTGACGTCGGTCAGCTGCGCCGGCCCGGGAGAGCCCGCTCCTCGGCCCTCGTCCACCGCGCCCGCGGGACACGTCACCGAGGCACCCGATCCGGTGGTGAGCGCCCGTCACGACCCGCGTGCCGCCACCGCCTCCGAGGCGCCTGATCTGCGTGCGCTGGGCATCCGGCCGGTCGTCAGCGGCACGTCGGCGGCCGGGAGATCGGAATACCCCATTCCTGGTGGAATCATCAAGGGGAAGACCTTCGCAATAGCGGTCCACTGTCAGGGCTCGGGCAAACTGACGGTCTCGGTCGAACCGGCGCACATATCGTTCACGACCGTCTGCGAAAAGGCGGTCGTCCCGGACTTGAATGAGATCCTGATCTCCCGGAGAGATGACCGGGCGTCCATAAAAGTCACCTCGCCGCAGGCGCAGAAATGGGCTTTCGCCGCGGGGTGGGACGCGGATCCACCGGACCACGGTTGAGGCATCGCCAGGCGGCGCCGGCGGCGCGGGGCCGCCGCACGGTCACCCGCCGGCCGTGGACACGGACGCCAGCCGGTAGCTGCCGGCCAGTTCCCTGACCTCCACGGAGACCACCGCCTCGGGCACACCGGCCGCCCGCAGGTGTCCGGTGAGCAGGGCGAGCACACTTTCGGACAGGCGGGCCCGCTGGTGTTCGGGCCGGCCGGCCAGGAGACCCACCTCGATGTGCACGAACCCGGTCTCCCCGCTCGACATGTCGCCCACGTAGGTGTCCACGGGCCGGACCAGCGTCTTGCACACGCCCGCCGAGCGGGATTCCTCCAGGACCAGCGGATGCAGCTCCTTCACGAGGACGCCCAGGTCGAGGACTCCGGCCAGACGGGAGGAGCAGTCGATGGTGAGGTGCGGCATGCGGGACCTTTCATCACACTTCCTAGTTTCTCAAGGCAACTATTTTCGCTCACGGTGTCCGGCCCCCGGCACCCACCCCGGCACCCACGGCCTCTCGCATAGGTTGTGCGCATGATCGAGGACGCGAAGACGAGGCCACGGGGTGTGCCGGCACAGCGCCGGCAGCGAGGCCGGCACGCCGCCGCCCCCGTGGGCCGGGGGGACCGCCGTACGCGGGGCCGGCGCCGGAAGAGACCGGCGCCGCCCGGACCGGCCCGGGCCTCGGTACTGATGGCGGCGGGCACCGTGGTGTCCCGGGCCACGGGACTCATACGCACGGTGCTCCAGGCGGCCGCGCTCGGCACCGGCCTGCTGGCGAGCACCTACAACACGGCCAACACGGTGCCGACCAGTCTGTACACGCTCCTCATCGGCGGCGCCCTCAACGCCGTCCTCGTGCCGCAACTGGTACGCGCCCGCGCCACGCACCCCGACCAGGGCCGGGCCTACGAGCAGCGGCTGGTGACCCTCGTGGTGTGCGTCCTCGGCATCGGGACCGCGCTGGCGGTGTGGGCGGCGCCGCAGATCGTCGGCGTCTACATGCGGGACACCCCCGGCAACCACGAGGCCTACGCGCTGACCGTCACCTTCGCCCGCTTCCTGCTGCCGCAGATCTTCTTCTACGGCCTGACCGGCATCTACGGCCAGGTCCTCAACGCCCGTGAGAAGTTCGGGGCGGCGATGTGGACGCCGGTGCTGAACAACGTCGTCCTGGTCGCCATGTTCGCCGCCTACCTGGGGCTGATGACGGTCCCCGACCGGGTGGAGGACATCACGGCCGGCCACGTCCGGCTGCTGGGCATCGGCACGACCGCGGGCATCGCCGTACAGGCCCTCGCCCTGATCCCGTTCGCCCGCGCCGCCGGCTTCCGCTTCCGGCCGCGCTTCGACTGGCGCGGTACGGGGCTGGGCTCCAGTGTCCACGCGGCCAAGTGGACCCTGCTGTTCGTCCTGGCGAACCAGGTGGCCCTGGCGGTGGTCACCAACTTCGCGAACGCCGCCGACAAGGCGCTGCCCGAGGCGGGCGTGGGCTACTCGTCGTACACCTACGCGCAGACCATCTGGATGCTGCCGCAGTCCATCGTGACCGTGTCGCTGGTGACCGCGCTGCTGCCGCGCATGAGCCGGGCCGCCGCGGAAGGGCGGGTGGCCGACCTGCGGGCGGACCTGTCCCGCGCGCTGCGGGTCAGTGGTGCGGTCATCGTGCCCGCCGCCTTCTTCTTCCTGGCCCTCGGGCCGCTGCTGGCGGTGCTGCTGTTCGCCCACGGAGCCGCCGACGCGGCCTCGGCCCGGCCGCTCGGCCACATGCTCCAGGCGTTCGGCCCCGGGCTGATCCCGTTCTCCGCCCAGTATCTGCTGCTGCGCGGCTTCTACGCCTTCGAGGACACCCGTACGCCGTTCTTCATGGCCGCGTGGGTCGCCGTGGTCAACATCGCCCTCGCCACCGCGTGCCATGTGCTGCTGTCCGCGCGCTGGGCGGTGACGGCGATGGCCGGGACGTACACGCTGTCGTACGCGGTCGGACTCCTGGTGACCGCCCGGCTGCTGCGCAGGCGGATCGGCGGACGCCTCGACGACGGGGCGCTGCGCCGCACCTACGTCAAGCTGCTGGCCGCCGCGGGCCTCGCCGCCGCCCTGGGCTGGGCCGTCGCGCGGGTCTGCGCCGCCGGTCTCGGCACCGGCACCGCAGCCACGGCGCTCTCCCTGGCCGCGGGCACGGTGACCCTGGCCGCGGGCTATCTGGCGGCGGCCCGGCTGTTCCGGGTCCCGGAGCTGGGACGGCTGCCCGGGCTGCGCTGACACACGGGCGGGAGCAGGACGGCGGAGGGCGCCGGGGACCGGCGGCGCGGAAGGGCCGGGGGCGGTGCGGTCAGGAGGCGCCGGGGTGGGCGGTCGCCGCCCGCTTCAGCAGGGAGTTCAGCAGATGTATGTCGGGTCTGCGGGCGGTGCCCGAGCGGCTCACGGTGAAGACCGTCCGGCTGACCGGCCTGGTCAGCGGGTGCAGGCCGACACCGGTGGCGTCGTCCGGGACGGCGAGCCGGGGGGCCAGCGCGACGCCCGCGCCGGCGGCGACCAGGGCGGTCAGGACGGCGAAGTCGCTGCTGCGGACCCGGATGTCGGGAACGAACCCGGCGGCGCCGCAGGTGCGCTGGATCATCTCGTAGCAGGAGGTGTCCGGCGCGGGCGTCAGCCAGGGCGCCTGGGCGAGCGCGGCCAGGTCCACCGGCTCGCCGGGGGCCAGCCCCAGCCGGTCCGCGTGATCGAGGCGCAGCACGGCCATCACGGGGTCCTCCATGAGGGCCTCCTGCTCGCTGCCCGAGGGGAAGTCCCGGGGCAGCACGGTGTAGCCGTGGACGACGGCCACGTCGGTCTCCCGCTTGTGCAGGGCCTGGAGTGCGTCACCGGGTTCCATGACGGTGAGGTGGACGACGAGGCGGCGCGACCACGCGTCGTCCTCTTCGGCGAGCGCCCGGTACACGGCCGGGAACAGGGTGCGGGCGGCCGAGGCGAACGCGGCCACCCGGACCTGGCCGCGTGCGCCGCCGCGCAGCGCCGCGAGGTCGGACTCCGCGGCGGCGAGATCACCGAGGACCACCTCCGCGTGCGCGACCAGCAGCTCGCCGGCGGTGGTCAGCCGGAGCGTGCGTCCGTGCTTCTCCACGACGGGCAGGCCGGCCTCCCGTTCGAGGACGGCCAGTTGCTGGGAGACCGCGGGCGCGGTCAGGTGCAGGGCCTGGGCCGCCGCCGCGACGGTGCCGTGAATGGCCAGGTGGTGCAGGATCCTGAGCCGACGAACATCAAGCATCATCACTTCTTACGCTTCACATAAAGAAAGCTAACTGGACCTTTTTGTTTCGGTCTCGGCATCGTAGAGGAATGCGCACACGGTTCGCCTCCCCCCGCTTTCTCGCCCTGGCCGGCACCGTGGTGCTGTGGGCGTCCGCGTTCCCGGCGATCCGCGTGGGGGTGAGCGGGCTCGGCCTGGCGGCGCTCTCGCTGCTGCGGCTGGCCATCGCCGCCGTCGTCCTGGCCGCCATCGCGCCGTTCGCCGGGGTCCGCGTGCCGAAGCGCGGGGACCTGCCACAGATCGCCCTGTGCGGGCTGACCGGCATGACCGCCTACCAGGTCCTGCTGAACTGGGGCGAGATCCATGTCGAGGCCGGCACCGCCAGCCTGCTGATCGCCGTCGCCCCCGTCTTCAGCGTCCTGCTGGGCAGCGCCTTCCTGTCCGAGCACATCAGCCGCAACGTCGCCGTCGGCAGCGTCATCGCCCTCGCGGGCACCGCCGTGGTCACCCTGAGCGAGGGGGTGTCCGGGTTCACCGCCGCCTCCCTGGTGGTGCTGGCCGCGGCCGTCGTCCAGGGCGTCTACCACTTCGCCAGCAAACCGCTGCTGCGGCACTACACCGGGCTGGAGGTGGCCACGTACGCCATGATCGCCGGCACGGTGTTCGCGCTCCCGCTCGCGCCCGCCACGGCCCGCGCCCTGACCCACGCCCCCCTGGACGCGCTGCTGGCCGTCGCCTTCCTCGGGCTGCTGCCGTCCGCCCTGGGGTTCGTCATCTGGGGCTACGCCGTCGCCCGCCTGCCGCTCGCCGTGTCCACCGCCGCGCTGTACCTGGTCCCGCCCGTCGCCCTGCTGGTGTCCTTCGTGTGGCTCGGCGAGATCCCGCACCCGGTGGAACTGCTCGGCGGTGCCGTCGTCGTGGCCGGCGTCGTCCTGATCAACCGCCGCGGCGGACCGGCGGCGCGGTCCCGGTCCGCCGCCGCCCGCGCCGGCCGCGAGGAGAGCGCCGGCGAACGCGCCGACGAGGCCCCCGTACGCCGCTGAGCGGCCCCGGCACACGACCGAGGCGGCTAGGACGGCTGGGACAGGTCGATCGCCCGGTCCACGTCCGCGGGACGGAGCACCCGCAGCATGCCTTCGAGCAGGTAGTAGTCGGCGTACGGCAGCGAGATCTCGATGCCGTCCTCGGCCGGACGGTTGCGGGTGCAGCGGGCCACCACCGCCTCCGCGCGGGCGGAGTTCCTGGTCAGACACGTCTCCGAGAGCGCGGTGAGGATGCGCAGCGCCACGTCCCGGTAGGCACGCCGGCCGGTCGCCGCGTGCAGGTCCAGCAGGCCGCACGCCATGATCGCCCCCGCCGAGGCGTCCTTGACGTCGTACGGCTGCTGCGGCGCGCGGTAGTCCCAGACCGGTATGTGGTCCGGGGTCAGCGCCTCGACGGCGAAGTCGGCGAGTTTTCGCGCGGTGTCGCGGAACCCGGTGTCACCGGTCCTGCGGTACATGGTGGTGAACCCGTAGATGCCCCACGCCTGACCGCGCGACCAGCAGGAGGAGGCGTCGTACCCCTGCACCGTGGCGGGTCCGAGGGGCGCGCCGGTGTCCGGGTCGAAGTCGAAGACGTGCGGGGTCGAGCCGTCCGGGCGGGGGAAGACGCGCTGCGCGGTCCGCGCGTGCGCCACCGCGATGTCCAGGTACGTGTCGTCGCCGGTCTGCCGGCTCGCGAACGCCAGCAGATCGAGGTTCATCATCGTGTCGATGACATACGTGAGCGGCGTTTCCGCAGGTGGGGCGCTTACCTGGTGAGCTACGCCGGAATGAGTTGACCTGAGTTGGTCGTGGTTGGTTTGAGTTGACCCAGACTCACAAGATCTGTTCCCCATCCGTCCCCCATGAGGAGAGACGGATGGCCCTCGGTGCGCGAGGCGTCGAGGGCCATCCTTGTAGGACCAGGGCGGGGGTTGACCACCCGCGGAGGCAGACATCACCCCCGCCCTGGCCCCGTCTATGTAACGCGTGCACTATGCACGTGTCATTCGCTCGAACGAGCGGTTCCGGCGGGGCGCGAAGGGCTCCGCCCGCCCGCCGTCGAGGGGGTGCTCACGGCGGGCGGGCGGGCGGCCCGTCCGGCACGGCCGACCGTGCCGGGTCTGCTGGGGGGTGGCAGATTCAGGCGTCAAGGATCAGCCGGATCGAACAGCTTTGCGATTCCGGCATATGCCATCTCAGCACAGTGAGTGCCGATCCGCTACACACCGTGCTGCATTTATTGGTACCTGACATGCATATATCTGTCGAGTACCCCCACCGGATGGAAATTTACCAGCGGCTGGTAAAGACATCCGGTCAAGATCATTACAGCGTGGGCGGGTGCTCGACCCCATCCCCGACTGGGTGCCCCGCCGCCGGCAGCAGATCGGCTCACAGATTCGCGCAGCCCGCCGCGCAGCCCGCCTCTCCCAGATGGCCCTCGGGGACCGTGTCGGACGCGACCACAAGACCATCCACCGGTGGGAATCCGGGGCCACGAACATGACCCTCACCGACTTGCTGCTCGTCGCCGACGCCCTCGGGGTACCGCTCTCCGAGCTGGTGAGGTAGGCCCGCCTCCAGCCAGGGGAGCCTGCGGCGGGCCCTGGCCACCCGGGCAGGCCCTGTTTCGGGTGGCCGCCGACGCCCACCTCTGGCGCCGGAACCTGTTGTCAGACCGCGGTCAGCGAGTCCGCGAGGAGCCTGCGGGCCTGTTCCGCCAGCTCGGTGTCGGCGAGCGTGAGCCGTCCGGCTACGACACGGGAGTGCCCGTAGTAGGGGCTGTCCAGGTCGACAGCCCTCGCCATGTCAAGCGTCCACTTCGTCTCGGGCACGTCGATCGTGCCCGGCTTCCTGACCGTGCGGGAACCCGAGCCGGTGCAGGCGAGCCAGCAGCCGCAGCGCTGCTCGTGCGACCCCTTCCACTCGCCGATGAACCCGTGCCGGCCAGCCATGGCGAACAGGTCGCCGGGCTCGTGGACGTTGCCCTCGACGGGGATGACGCCGAGGACTGCGGTGAGTCCGCCGTCGGTGGTGGTGTAGGCGAGGACGCAGCGGGATGCGGTCTCCCAGTCGTGTACGAAGGGGAAGATCGTGACCCGGCCAGCCCCCATCATGTCCTTCGCCATCGCGCTGTTCCTCTCTGGTGGGTGGTGTCGGCCCCGCCACTGTACGGCGGGGCCGGCGGTTCAGTGCTGGTAGTCGCGACCGTCGTCGGAGTCACCCGTGGGCGGGTTGCCGCCCTGGCCGTCGTCCTCTTCCGGATCCGCCGAGGTGGTGCTTCGGAGGGCTTGCTCCAGTGCCATGTGCCGTCTCCTTGTCACTCGATCCGCTCTTGCCACCGGCGTCTGGATGACGTCGGAGTTCGTGGCCCGCTACCGGCGTAGGCGACGCGAGAGGTAGCTCTGCCGTGGAGGAGCCTTGCAGGGCCGCGTGTGGACGTACAGGGTCGATCCGGCCCCGCTCGCGCCGTGGTTGATGACCGTCTCGCGGTCTTCGTCCTCGCGGATCGGCTGGTCGCAGCGGGCGCAGATCATCGCCGGGCCTCTCGGACCGCGCGCACCAGCGTGGAGCCCTCGGGGCAGCGGGTGTGGTCGTCCACGCACTGCTCGCACGCGCCACTGTGCTGGATCAGCGCGTCCATCGCCTGCCGCTGTGCGCACAGTCGGCAGGCCCTGGGAAACCACACACCCTCGGTGTCGCGGCGGGGGCCGAGGTCGACCGCGGTCTCGCCGGTGAGTTGGATCCCGTCCCAGACGCAGGTGGCTCCGCGCGTCTGGTCCTGGGTGAGGGAGTCGTACTCCGGGAGTGGTAGGGCGGCGAGCGCGGGCTGCGTGCCCGCGGTATCGCTGGACATGAATCAGGCCTCCACGATCAGCGCGGTGTTCGTGCAACTGACCGTAGAAGCCTTGTAGCTGAGGTAGGGGCAGAGTTTCTGCCCCATGCTTACGCGGCCAACAGGCCGAGCTTGACGGCCAGCTCGGACGCCCGCTGTCGGCGCTCGGGCTGCTTGGCCTCTGTCTCCTCCAGCACGATCCTCCTGGCGTACCCGTTGTACTGGATGGTCTCCGGGGCCGACTCCCATGCCTTGTCCAGTGTCGCCAGCGCGGTGTCCGGTTGGCCGTCGAGTTGGTAGGCGCGGGCCTCCTCAATGCGGTGCCGGGCCCTGCGCGGGCGGGACTTGATGGTGTGCTTGTCCGCGCGCGCGGCCTGCTTCACGGACTCGTGGCCCTGGTGCAGTTCGACTGCGACGGTCACGGCGTGAGCGCCCATGATGGCCCGGGAAAACGAGGTGACGGGGTGGTAGTAGCTCGCTGGCAGCTTCTTCGCGGTCTTCTCCGCCTTGTCCCACCACCCCCACGCCTCCCCCGTCTCGCCCCGCCGCGCGGCCGTGTACCCGGCCTCGAACTGCAACGCGCCGGCGATGGCGAGGACTCGGTCGTCGGCGTCGGGGAGGTAAGGGGCGAGGTAGCGGAGCGCCTCCAAGGTCACGGCGTCGGCCGCGTCGAAGTGCGCTGGCCCGGAGTCGCGGTGGGCTTGGGCGGCGAGCCACGCGGCGACGCCGATGGCGTGGGGGTCCTCGGACTCTTGGGCTGCGACCATGCCGCGTTCGGCGACCCGCCAGAGCAGGGCGCTGTCGGGCTGGTAGGCGACGAAGAACTGGCTGAGGCTGTACACCTCGGAAAGGACGGCCTGCGCCGCGCGCCGGTCCGCCGCGGTGTCTGCCTGCCGGACGGCGAGCTGCGCGTCCCGGATCAGGTCCGGCAGCAAGCCGCCCACCACCTCGCGATGGTTCGGTGCCTCATGCCGGGCCGCCCACGCTGCGTCCAGCCGATGTCGCAGGTGCAGCGTCGGCGGCGCCTGCCGGTCCCCGGTCAGCGGGAACGCGTCCACCGCGGCCTTCACCGCGGCGAGCTTCGGGTGGCCGGGGCCAATGAACAGCGTGGCCGGCATGGACTGGTCTCCTGTGAGGTCGGCGAGGTCCCTGACGCGGAGCAGCTCGGCGATCCGGAGGATGGTCGGCAGCTTCGGCGTCTGGAGTACGCCGGTCTCCACCTGCTTCACCCATGACGGGCTCTTGCCGAGGAGGCCGGCGAGGACGGGTCGGCTCATGCCGCGGCGTTGGCGGAGGATTTGCATCCGTTGTCCGAATGCGAGGGGGTTGGCGTAGGGGTCGGGGGTAGCATCGTTGTGCATGGTCTCGCCCTCCTGCTCTGTTCGGGTCGCACTGTCAGGGTAGGGGGCGGGGCCGTTTTTGTGCCGCGATGTTGTGGGGTGGGGGCGGCGTAGGCTGGGGTCATGTCCCTCGATCTTGTGACCAGCCTTGGTGCGGTGCGGTCTGCTGCGGAGTTGAACGCGGCGATCCGTGCACTGTGGTCGCATCCGCAGGTGCCGCTCACGGATGGGCAGCGGGCGGAGTACGAGCGGCTGTGCGCCGAACTGGCCCGGGTGCGACGTGAGGGCGTTACGACCACGGCATGAACCTGTAGACAGGACTACAGGCAACCTGTAGAGTGGTCTACAGGTGGAGCGAAGGCCGCTTCAGGAGGGGACCACCATGCAGCGCTTCGAACTCGCCGCCTGGCTCGGCGACGACCACGGACTCACCGACGACCAGATGGACGAACTCCTCCGCACCGCCGACGAGATCGAGGAGCAGTACCCCGACGAGGACGACCGCGACGACCGCGAGGCGGCCCTGACCGCCGCCTACCGCCTCATGGTCGAGGCGCCGGAGGACCTCGTCGCTGAACTCGCCGCTGCGCGCACCGCCGCCCGTATCGCCGAGCGCAAGGCGCTCGTTGCTCTGCGGCAGGTCGCCGTCACCCGTATCGGCAACGGAGACGCCACCGAGGCCGGATTTGCCCAGCAGGCGGGCATCGACCGAATGGCCGTCCGAAGGTGGCTCGGCAAGCGTTGAGCAGGCAGAAGGCCCCGCCCGCGTGCTGCGGTCGGGGCCTCACCGGTGCGGTCAGCGGAGGATGTGGTCGAGGTACCAGACGCCGAAGCCGACCCAGCTCACGGCGAAGCAGACCGCGCCCGCCTTCGTGTGGACCCGGAACCAGCGGCGCGTCGACTCCGACAGCGTGTCGCCCTGCCTGGCGTTGCGCAGCGCGTACGCCTCGAACCCGGCGCCCGCGAGGATGAGCCCGCCCCAGACGACGTCCCCGGTACTCACCGGCCCGCCGCCTGCCACAGCGCTATCCCTAGTCCGGCCACACCACACACCGCCGCGATCGACGGCAGAGGCCACCGGGACCGCTCCAACGTCCGCAACCGCGTCTCGTGGTCCGCGACGTCCTTACCCAGCTCCGTGAGGCCCTGGCCGATCCCATCCAGCTTCGTCTCGACCCGGGTTAGGCCATCGCTCAACGACCGCAGCTCCTGATACATCTGGGCAGGCGCGATGTACACGCCCGAGTCCGGCACGCTCACTCTCTCGCCCCCGCCCCGCCGCCCGTCCGCAGCCACCCCGGCAGCAGCCCCTGCACGCTCGGCAGCGCCATCACCCGCGCGAACCCGCCCGCCACCGCCAGCGCACCCGCCACCCACGGCAGCGACTCCGGCACCCCCGACGCCGTCACGATCCCCGGCAGCGCCACAGCGACGCCCACCAGCGTTTGGAGCACGGTCCGCGCCGTGACCTTCGTGGACTCCTTCGCCATGATCAGTTCTCCTTCGCAGGCATGTCGAGCGCCGCACGCACGGCGGCATCCTTGGACTCCAGCAGCTTGCGGAGCGCCACCGACAGCTCCGGCCCCGACTGGATGGTCTCCACGAGGTGGTTAGCGAGCTCAGCGAACGGCGCCGAGACCGCCTTCAGATGATCGGGGAGGTGGTCGAACGTGAAGTACCTCAGGATCGGCGGTACCTGGTTGGCCATGATCTGTCCTCTCAGCTCTGCGCGCCGGACACGTCGACCGACACCTTCACCACCGCATCCGCGATGGCCTCCTGCACCGCCGCCACCACCGCGGCGGTATCCACGCCCGAGCCCACCAGGCTCGCGAGCTTCGTGATCGCCGCCGTCTGCGCGGCCTCCGACGCAGCCACCCTGTCCAGTCGCTTCAGGATCTCCGTCTGAACCGAGCTCAGCGTCCACGTCGGGTTCGTCGCCGGCGCACCCGGCACCGCGATGACGCCGTCCAGCGTCAGCACCGCCTTCGCCACGTCCTGGGGGGTGGGCATGTCGTCCTCCTGCTCGTTCGGTCCTGCGCTGAGGGTGGAGGCCACGTCAGCGCGCACCGCATGCATGGCCATAATCTTGTTGGGGGCGTAGCCGGGGTCCCACTTGTCCGACGACCACTCGCCGTGCCCGATGACGGACTTCTCCGTCCAGCCGTGGAAGTCGATGATGGCCGCGGACAGCCGGCGCGCGGCCGTGTACTGCGCCGGGCTCATCTCGTGGGCGCCGCTGTACTGGATCTCGACGCCGTAGAAGTGGGCGTTGCCGTCGACGCCGCTCGTGTTGCCGCGGGTCGGGTGCAGTTGCCCGGTGTAGTCCTCCGCCTGCACATGAGCGAGGACCGCCGGGTCGCCGCCGCCGGCATGGTTCGCGCGGCCCCAGCCGACCAGGAACACGGTGCCGTCGGCGCCGATGGAGAACTGGCAGAGCGGGCCCGGCAGTCCGCTGATGCCGTCGTACAGGGTGGTGGAGGCGTACGCCTGACCGTCGCGTACGTCGGCGCCGGTGTGGTGCCACACGAAGCCGTTGACCGGCCCCCACGCACCCTTCTGGTTGCGGTTGTGGGAGGACCAGCCAGGGATCTCCACGTAGCGGAGCTTCCACTTCTTCAGCTGGGCGACGACCTGTGCCGCCGTCATCGGAGTGGCCATGCTGTGTCTTCTCTCTGTCGGCCGTCAGATGACGGTGATGACCTGCTCGTACCGCTTGGCCACGACCGTCCGTACTCCCGGCACAGCGGCCAGGCAGTCCCGGACCGCGTTGACGATGGTGATCTCGGGCACGATCTGCTGCTCCTGGTCGATGGCCCCGATGGACACCGCCACCACCGGCAACATCTCGACGTCCCGGCCCGTGATCGTGTAACTCGCCATGATCTGTGCCCCTTTCAGGCGATTCGCTGCAACCGCAACCAGCTGTCCGTGTAGACCGTCACCGCGGTCGCGTCCGAGGTGAGCTGCGCCCAGTCGCACGAGTACGTGCCCGACGTCGCCCCGACCCGGAGCGTCCCGTACACGGCCACCGTCAGCGGTGCGCCACCCGTCCCCAGGCAGCCGAAGCTGCGGGCCGCGGTGATGTCATTCGTCTCGGTGCGGATCGTGTAGCCCCGCCCGGATGTCGTATCGAGCTGGACGGTGCCCGTGTTGCTGAAGGTGATCACCGGGGAGTGGCCGGTGCCCCACCCGAACCACTCGCCCAACGAGCCGGTAGGCGCTGACCAGTCGAGGTTGAAGTCGGCGGCGGCCGGCCCGTCGTATTTGATCCAGCCGTCCATGATGTACACCGCGCCCGCGATCACATCGAACTGGAGGTGCGGGTCGGGCGTGGTGAGGGTGGTCGCCGCGCGGCTCGTGTCCGCGGTTTTGCGGGCGACCTGCGGTTGCATCGCGCGCAGCAGGCTCGCGGTGATCCGCTGCCCCGCAAGGGGCGTCGGGTATGCCTCAGTCGGCATGGGTGCCTCCTACAGGGCGAGAATGGTCGGATAGGCGAGCGAGACGCCCTCGCCGGCGGAATGGGACTTGGTGACGCCGTTGATGCTGCGGGTCACCGCGAACTGCTGCGGGCTGACAATCTGGAAGGCGTCGTACTGAATGCTCGGGTTGACATTGGTGGTCCCGGCCACGGCGAGGGAGCGGACACCGATCCACTGGCCCGAGGGCAGGTCCGCGTCCACCGCGGTGACGTGCCACTCCGGCGGCTCCACCGTGTCCGCCGCCCACACCTTCGCGCGCAGCAGCGTCCCTCGGATCCTGAACCGGATCCTGTAGAAGACGCCGGCTGCGAACGTGACGCCGGGCAGCGTGTAGCTCCCCAGGATCGTCTCGACGCTGTTGACCCGCTTGAACAGCAGCAGCGTGACCGCGTTCGAAGCGCTGAACTGCGCCTGCGCCGAGTACAGGTTGTTGTCGTCCGTGTACCGGGCCACAAGGGCGCCGGTCAGTGACGCGCCGGTAGCGAGCTGGGTGGCGCTGACGTTGACGTAGACGTCGAAGTCGGCGGCGATCGTCGGCAGGATGCTGCGGCGGGACGATGCCGCCGAGGGCAGCAGGTGCGCGCCGACCCCGCCGGACACGCTGTAGTCCGCTGTCGTACCGCCGCTCAGCGTCCATGTGAACCCGGAGTCGCTTGCGCCCCAACCGCTGGCCACAGACCGCGTGAACGTGTCAGTGACCAGGTCGCTGATGCTGGTCACGCGCATGATCTCGCCGTCCACCCGGATGTCCAGCGGCAGATCGGTGGCGTCCTTCGTCCACAGCGTGTCCGCTCCGGCCGACGGCTGCACCGCGATAGCAGTCGCCGAGCTGCTGATGCCCGCGACCAGCTCCGACCCGTCCGTGTCGACCCGCGCCTCGGTCGCGTCCAGGACACCGACGCTGCTGTACGGGCTGGCCGGCGCACAGGAGAAGGTCACCCGGTGCTCGAAGTGGGTGATCGTCTCACTGATCCCGAGGACGAGCTGGTCGATGGTGTCGGGCGGCAGCCAGGCGGGCGGGTTGGTGATCTGGATGCGGTCTCCGAGCCGCATACCGAGGATCGCCCGCCGCATCGCCGGGGTGATCGACGGATGGGCGAGGTTGACGCTGATCTGCGGGAACCGGGCCTCGTCCACGGTACCGAGGTGGACGCGCCATGCCGCCTGGTCTCGCAGCGTCCCCGCGTCGGAGGAGGCGAGGTTGAGTGTGTACTCCTGCCCATACGTCCCCACCCCGGCTGGCGGGAGCGCGGTGCCTAGCGTGCCGCTGGTCTCCTCGTAGGTGCCGCTCACCCCGTTGACGGTGATTGTGACCTTGTTCTGTACGTAGCGGTCGTCCTCGACTGGCACCGGGATCTGTGCGAGCTGCCCGGACGGGTAGTCGAGGACCAACGTCGGGTCTTGGTTGTACAAGGAGGCGCGGGTGCGGTAGCCGATGCCGAGTCCGGACCGGGTCTCGTACAGCAGCCCGCCGTCGGCCAGCGTGCACTCCTGGAGGTGGGCCAGCAGGGTCTGCCGGGGCTGCGCGCCCATCGGCACGGTGTCGTCCAGGTCACCGACCCACTCGAACGCGATTCCGACCTCACCGCACAGCCGCTGCATCCTCCTGCCCGCGGTCTCCCCGGTGGGGTTGAGGCGGACGCCGAGCGCGTCGAGCGGGGTGATCGTCATCTCCACCGTGCAGTGGCCGACCGCGACCCCGGGCAGGAACGCGGTCCCGGCCGGGCCGGAGACCGCGCGGGAGGCGGGCCCGAACTGGACCCTCGTCACCCTGGTCAACGCGGTCACGAACACCGTGTCGGAGACGCTGTACACGCGGCCGGTGACCACGTCCTTCAGCCGGAGCGTGCGGGCGACGTCGGCGCCCGACTCCTGAAGCTCCACGCTGACGTACAGCAGACGGCCACGGACGTCGAGGGTGTGCTGGAGTTCGGCGCCGAGGACGGTGCCGTCGGACGCGCACGTTCGGATCGTGAGGCTGGTGGTGGAGGTGTCGTAGTACACCTCCCAGAACTGGGAGGCCCCGGCGCTATAGTCCGCTTGGTCAATCGCGCACAGCACCTTGCCCAGCGACAGGCCGGCCGCCGGAACGTAGGCGAGGAATCTGACCTGGGTCGCGGCGGGGTCGTCGTACTTTGGGATCCCGCCAGCCAGGCTCCCGTTGGTAAGGATCGGCAGCGGATCCGAGGCGACGTAATCGCCGTAGCTCGCGGGCGCAGGAACACCGGACCAGGTCATCGGCGAGCCAGACGCCAGCGCCGACGCTGCGGTGGTGGAACCGGCCGGATCCTCGCACGGCCAGTACGCCACCAGCGACGACGGCAGCGGGCTGGTGATGGCCTGGTAGATGACGGAGTGCTCGGGCGCCGGGCCCTGCGCGAGGCGGCGGAGAATGCCGTTCGCGGACAGGTCCGTCCACACGTCCGACCCGGACCGGTCCCAGTTCGGCGCCCACTCCGACGCCTCACCCCAGATGCGGTACGACTTGGCGCCCATGCCGTCCGGCACACTGATCCGGACCGGGGTGTTGCGCCCGATCGCACCGTAGTAGGGGCCGCTGGGGTTCCGCGGGGAGAACCTGCCGTCGCGGTTATCCAGTTCCAGCGCACACGTGCCGGCCTCGGTCTGGGAGCCCTCGTCTCGGATGCCGCTGGTGATCTGGATGGTGCCGCTGTCGTCGCGGACCAGCGTGTAGCCGGTGATGTCCACCCACGCCCCAGCTACCAGCATCTCCACCTGGACCGGGGCGTCGTTCGACGCTTCACCGGACGCGCCGAGGGGGCCCTGGGCGCCGCCCATGCGGCGCTGCCAGGCCATCACCCGTGCGGCTATCCCTGCTGCCATCGGCTACTCGTCCCAGACGACGAAGCAGCTCATGTTGACGGCGCCGCCGAACGTGGCGCGGACGCGGAGGAACCGGCTCACCGCCACGATGGGGCGCTCGTCGGGCATCCACTGGTACAGGTAGTTGATGTCCGTCGCGCCCGCGGTGCCCGGCACGAGGTTCGCGTCGAACGTGCGGGTTGCGGTGACCGTTCCCTCAGCTGTGGCGGTGTAGCCGGTGCCGGTCGTGCCCAGCGTCATCAGGGACGCGGGCGCGTTCGGGTCCAGCGGCTGCACCCCGGACGCCACATGCGCGGTGACAGTCGCGGCCACGTCCGTCTGGATCAGCTCCACCTGCCCGGCCGCCGAGGGCACCCCGTCGAGGGTGAACCCCCACGCGATGAGCTGGATCTGCCGCGTGCTCGGCGTGGCGATCTGGAGCATCGTCTTGATGCTCGTACCGGTGGTGACCTTCTGCTGGGCCGCCGTCGTCGGCATCGGCCCGTTCCAGCACTTGTAGCGGTGCACTCGCGTCTCCCTCTCTTACCGGCCGCGCGGGGGCCGGAGCGTCGCTTCGATCGAGCCGCGGGCCTTGACCGCCCGGCGCCCGGTGTCCACCCACAGCTCGCCGAACTCGCGCTCGCCGATGCGGACCTGGATGACGATCGGCTGACCATCCCCAGCCGTCGGCGCCGCAGCAGCGGCAGCGGCCGGCGTGCGGGGTGCGGTGAGCATTGACGCCCACGGCGCGCTCGCGGCGGCGAGCTTCCGCCGGGAGTCCGGGTTGCTCCACACCCTCGATCCGGCCGGTAGGTCCAGCAGCTCAGGCCCTTGCTCGCCCACCCAGGTCAGGCTGGAGCGGAGGCCGCCGGAGGCTGCGGCGCCGACAATCCCGCCGCTCGCTTTCTTCCCGCCCTTTCCGCTCTTGCCGAACGCGGCCTCGATCGCCTTCTCGATCTTCTGGGCGAGCGTGTCCATCGAGTCCTTGAGCTTCTTCTGCTGGGCCTCCAAGGACTTGACGTACCGCTCCTGCGCCTTGATCGCCTTGTCATACACCGCGTCCGCAGTCGTCTTCCCCGCGCTGGCCGCAGCCTTCTCGATGTCCGCCTGCGTCTTGTTGATCGTCTTGACCTCGGACGCACTGGCCTGGAGCAGGGCGCCCGCGGTCTCCAGACCACCACCGTCGATGCCAGCCTCGGCAACCTGCTGGATGATCGACTTTGAGAAGCCCTTCGCGCGGAGCTGCTTGAGCGCGGTCGCGAACGCGGTGACCTTGTCCTTGCTGGTGCGCATCCCGGCGCGGATCGTGGACAGCGTCACCGTGCCCTCGCCTGATGCGCCCCGGGTGATGTTCGCGCTGGAGAGCAGGTTGCCCTTCACCGAGTCCCGCAGCTGCGCCGCCGCGTTCTTCAGGTCCGACAGCTTGGACTTCGCGCCCTCCAAGCTCTTGGTCACGCTCGTGAGCTGCTTCTCCCACTTCAGCAGCGACCGGCCAGCCGAGTCGAGCTGCTTGAGCAGCCGGGTCTCCGTGTTGCCGTGCGTCGCCTTCATGATGATCGAACGCCACTGGCTCAGGGCGTTGACCAGCGACGTCAGGTCGCTCGGCTTGCCGAGTGCGGTGCCGATCTCCGATCGCCGGTACCCGGCCATCTGCCCGAAGTGGCTGATGGTGAGTTCGCCCATCGCGTCGCGGCGGGCCTCGGCCTCTGCCTTCGCCTGTTCCGCAGCTCGCTGCCGGGCACGTTGCTGCGCCTTGGAGAGGTGGCCGCCCTTCGCGTAGCCGTCGACCTTGAACCGGCCGTCGTTGATGGCGTCGAGCATCTTGACGCCGTACTTCCTGACCGACGCCGCTTTGACGACGTACTCGGTGTTCGAGACCGCGGCGACCGCGCCCGAGCCCATGAACGCGAGGATGCTGTCGCTCGTGCCGCTCCCGGGGCCCTGGACGTAGCCGCCGTCCGGGAACGCCTGCACGTCCCCGCCGTCGGCGTAGCCCTTCACCAGGCCGCCTGAGGCGTAGTCACGCTTCCGGACCTCGATGCCGCCCTGGTTGGAGGTGAACTTGTTGACCTTGTAGTTGGTGACGATGTTGATCGTCTTGTCGTGCAGCGCGTTCACGGCACCGGCAACGCTACGGATGCCCGCAAGTGCCCCACCGGTCGCCGCCGTGACCTGCACCTTGCCGTTCGGGAGGCGCTTCACCTTGTACCCGAACGACTCCAGTACCTTCTCGGCGCTGGCGGACAGCGTCTGAAGGGTGACCTTTCGCGTGCCAGGCGTCCGCTTCACCGCGGCGTTGAAGGCCTCCAGTCCGGCCTTCGCGTCCTCGGTGTCCATCCGGACCTTGGCGCGCTTGTCCGGGATCTTCAGGATCTGGTCCGCGAGTTGCCGGGCCTGCTCCTTGTTGAGGCCCATCGCCTCGGCCGACTTGATCAGCTCCGACCGGCCCCGGCTGTAGATCCCGTTGACCGTCTCCCAACTCGACCCCGACTCGCGCGCGCTCGCTGCTGCGCCGTCAGTCTTGTCCGCGAGGTCTTGGAGCGCTGTCGCAGCCGCGCGGGCCTTCTCCGAGTTCAGGTCCAACACGCCGTGCGTCATCGACAGAGCGCCCGCGTTGTCCTTCGCGGCCTGCGCCGCGGCATCGATCGCGGCCTCGAAGCCGATCATCCCGCCGAGCCCGGCGCGCTGGACGTCGTTCAGGGCCTGGAGAGCGCCACGCAATCCATCCGCCGACGCCTTCTGCGCGTCAAGCTTCGCTGCCGTCGCCTGCGCCTGCGCGCCAAACAGACCCTGCGACTCTGCGGTGAGCTTCGCCTCCAGCGCCTGATCCGCGAGGGCAGACCGGTAGTCGTCCAGCTTGGACTTCAGCTCCTTCGAGCTGAGGCCCTGCTTCTCCATCGCCTTCGCGATGTCGGTGACCGCCGCCGCCGCAAGGTCCGCCTTGCCACCCTTGACCATGTTCGACAGGGCCTTGTCGACCGCGTCGAGATCCTCCTTGGCCTTCTTCACCGGCGTGGAGTCCATGCCGATCAAGCTGGTCAAGAACTGCTGGACACCCTCCATGTTCGACGGCCGAGCCAGCGTCCGCAGGCTCTCGCCGAGCCCCGACAAGTCCTTGCCGAAGGCACGCGCCGCCTCACCAGACACCTTGCCCGTGTCTGCCAGCTTCCCCAGCGACGTGGTCAGCTTGTCGATGTCCGGCGGCGCCGCCTTCCCCGCCTCCGACAGACTCGACAGGGCGACGACCAGCAGACCGATCCCCGACCCGATCAGCGCCACCTTCGCGCTGCGGGACAGGGCCCCGAACGCCGCCGACAGAGACGCGAGCGGACCAGTCGCGCCGGCCGCCGCCGTCCGCATCGCCCCGATCGCAGTGGCCACGCTCGACAGGCCACCCAGCGCCGCCATACCGGCAGCCGCGAGCTTGACCGCCTTCAGTGCGACGGCGAACTGGAGGAACGTCGACAGCACCCCGGACGGGACCGCGTTGACGAGCTTCGCGACCGCGTTCACGAACCCGAGCATCGACAGACCGGTATCCGACGCTGCGGCCACCACATGCACCAGCGCCTCGGACAGGTGGAGCAGCGTGTCCCCCACCTGTGGACCGGCTTTGCGGACGTAGTCCATGAACTCGGTGAACTGGCTGCTACCGGCGCCGCCGGACATGGTCCGCATGAAGTGCACGAGCGCGTCGTTCGCCTTGGACAGGGCACCCGTCGCGAACTGGCTGAAGCTGTCCATGAACTTGGAGAAAGCGCCGGACTGCACGCCGCCGCCGAGGATGGTCATGAACCGGTCCAACTCGGTGGAGGCGCCCTTCACCGCGGGGGTGAGCTTCGGCAGCAGCGCGCCAGCGACCGCGAGACCCTTCGTGAAGACGGGCATCGTGTCGCCGGCCAGCCCCTTTGACCACTGCTTGTACTGGTCCGTCAGCACAGTCAGGCTCGCGGCGGCCTTGCGCGAGGCGGGGTCCATGCTCTTGAGCTGGTCGAGGTAGGCGGCCTCGGCCTGTGTGGCCTGCTTCGATGCGGGGCCGTGCTTCTTGACCGCTTCGTCGTACTTCTTCTGCGCGTCCGCCGCGTCCTTTACAGCGACCAGCTGGCCCGCGATCGCGAGCCCGAACGCGCCGACAGCGGCGCCGGCCGCGCCCACGTTCGCGATGATCGGCACCGTGGCGGCGGCGATCGGGAGCAGCGCTGGGGTGAGCATGAGCGCCGCGGTCTTGAGCTGGTCCAGTCCCTGGCTGCTGCCGCTGAAAGTGGCGGTCAGGCGGCCGTTATTGCCGCGGAGCTGGCCCATCGTGCCAGTGAGGCGGCGCATGCTGCCGTCGAGTTCGTCCGTGTCCCGGCGGAGCGTGCGGGACCGGTCGGACATCGTGGTCATGCGGGTGTCGGCGGACCGCGCTGCGCTGTTCAGCGACCGAAGTGCACGGGCGGCATCCTGCGCGGAGTCCTTCAAGGCGCGGAGAGCGAGGGACGCTGCGGTTGCCCGTTCGGTCAGCCCGTCCAGGCCCCGGCCGGCGTCCCGGGCTTGGTCCCGTAGGCGGTCGAGAGAGCGGTTGACGGCCGCGAGACCGGCCGCGGTGTTGTTCGCGACCCTGACGCGGATCTCGATGTCGTTACCCAAGGCAGTCCCCTCCCTCCAGCTCGTGCTCGGGCGTGCCGAGGCGCTCTATTTCGATCAGGTGCAAGAGTTCGGAGTCCTCTGCCAGCAGGGCACTGGGTAGGCAGTGGAACTGCCGGCAGAGGCCGAGGATCAGGCGGGCACGCTGGTACTCGGCTGGGGGGCCGACAGTGCTTCCATCGGGATGGATGCCACCTGGGACGGCTCGCCAGAGGGCGAGCTCGTGGGCAAAGGGTCGGCGTCGTCCACCTTGCCGCCGAGCCGCTCCATCCACTCCGTGGCCAGCGCGAAGGCGAGGTCGTTGTCGACCTCGGTGAACAGCGCCTCCCGCGTGCACGGGATCGCGCTGCCGTCCTCGCGTTCCAGATTCCAGGAGACGAGGGCGTCGCCGAACGCCTCCATCTGGCGGACAAGGCCGCTGCTGGCGCCCTCGCCATCCTCGTCCGTCTCGACGTAGCCGAGCAGGTCAAGGTACTCCCCGAGGCTCTTGCCGCGCGCGTAGGCGAGCGGGTACTCGGTGGGATCGCCGTACGTCTTGTGGCCCTTGAGGGAAACCTCGATACGACGGACAGTCTTGCGGTAGCCCATGCGTCTGCCTCTCAGGACCAGGTAGGGACGGTGCCGTCCGCGAGGGACAGGGGGACGGAGAACGTCAGCTCGCCGCTGTCGGAGCGGGTGAGCTGGTAGTCGGTCGGCAGCATCTCCATGGCCAACGTGACCCCGTTGACGGTCTGCGTGACCGTGCGCTGCACGCTGGTGGAGGGGACGGTCTTGAACACGTCGTGCGACTGGTTCGCGGCGGCGTTGAAGACGCCGTTCAGCGTCACCGACCCGTCCGCCAGCAGGAGCAGCCGCTCATTGGCGCTCTTGTCGACGCCGGTGATGTCCTGCACGCCCCTTGGGGTGGACATCTGCCAGTTGGTGATGTCGTTCTTGATCGCGCGGGCGGTGCCGGACGCGTCGTCCACCGACAGCGTCGTCTGCCCGAGACCGGAAGCCTTGGCCATGGCTCAGTTCCCTTCTGTTGCGGTGCTGGCCCCGGCGGGCAGCTCCTGGACCCACTTCGCCTCGCGCTCACGGTCGACCGCGAGGGAGCCGAACATCTTGCGGACGCCGTCAGCGCCCACCCAGCCCTTGTGGAAGTGCGTGGGCCGGGTGATCGAGTAGTCGGCGGCGATGAGCTTGACCTCGTGCGTTGTCTCTCCACCATCGACCAGCGCATACAGGCGGTCGCTCGGAGCGGAGATGAGGATGGTGAAGCTCGACGGTCCGAGCACGCGGTTCGTCCACGGCTCGTCATCGGGGATCTCGTGGACTGCGAACGGGGTGTGGAACTCGACAGGGCCGACCTCGTCGGTGTGGTCGGTGCCGTCCACGATCACGCGCGCGTCAGCCGCATTGGCCATGCTGTCACCCCTTCGCGATCTCGTCGGCGATGGTCTGCTGGTGCGTGGCGAAGTCGTCCAGCCAGTTGTCCGGGCTCACGTGGACCCGGGCCTTCGTGCCTCGCGGGTTGCCGCGCCAGTCCCCGTCCCGGACCACGTACAGCGGCGGCCGGTCCAGCCGCACTCGGTGCTCCGACGCGGCGAAGCACGGCTGGCCGGCGGGGAAGACGAGGTAGCTCTCGCCCTCGGCGACCTGCTGCACGGTGTACTGCCGGCCCGAGTGGGTGGCCGTGTGGAGGAGGTCGGGGGTGAGGTTCTCGATGCGGGTCCGCCAGCCGTTGAGGTAGTGGGGGCACTGTGTTTCGGCGCAGGTGCCGCGCCGGAAGTGCGTGCCGACCGGCGCCACGACCGAGTACGTCTTGTACGCGGCGGCGTCCATGAGGGGTGCCGCCCGGTTGAGGTGGTGGACGTTAGAAGCTGACACCGGCCACCTCGTTCTTGATCACGTTGACGGAGAAGGTCACCGACGTGAAACCGCCGGTCGTGGCGGTCGAGACGCGGAGGTAGCGACGTAGCGTCGCTGTGTTCCCGAGGGCGATCCGCTCCGACGTCGGCGCGGCGGTCACCTGGGTGAAGGCGAACGAGGCGACGTCGGCGAAGGTGGAGTTGTCGGCGCTGTCCTGGATCTTGATCGTGACGTCCGTACCGGTGAACGCGGTCACATGCAGGTACGCCTGGCCGCCGAAGCTGGCCGCCGCCGCAGTGTCGATGCTCGTCCCGGTCGTCGCCGCCGTGTCCGTCCGCAGTCCCGCGGTGAGCTGTCGGCCCCACTCGATGCCGTACCCGTTGGACTGGGCGGACACGGAGAAGGTGAGCATGCCGTCGTCGCCACGGGTTGGGTCGTAGTTCGTCTGCTTGGCGACGAGGGAGGCGGCCGGATCGCCGAGGGACGTGCCCCGGCAGTACGTCATGATGACGTCCGTGCGGGGCAGCGCGGACAGCTTCTCGTGGGTGGCGCCGTTGATCGGGTCCGAGCTGAAGAACGCCGTGTACTCGATCTGCCCGCTGAGCAAACCTCCTTCCCGCTGGTATGCAGCCTTGTTGATCGGAGTCCGATTCAGCAGCGCAGGGCCGCCGCCGATGTTGCCGAGGGCCTGGATGTCGCCTGAGGCGTCGTAGCCCGCGATGTACAGGTTGTCGCCCAACCCGCCTGTCTTGGCCACTACGCGGCCTCCTCCCATAGGTCGTTGACGATGCAGGGCAGCCAGATCGTCATGACCCGCTGCAACGCCCCGTCCTGGGGCAGGTAGCCGGCGCGGACGTCCAGGGACTGGCCGTAGGTGCCGAAGATGTCGACCTGGCGGACCAGGCCGCCGAGGGTGAAGTCGCCCGCGTAGGCGGTGCAGAGGGCGTCGACGGCGGCGACCATCGCCGGGTCGATCGCGTCGAGGGGCAGCTGCTGCGCGCTGGTGTAGAGGCGGACGTTGAGGACGACGAGCGCGGTCACCGAGTCCAGGCCCGACGAGCGGACGGGGGTGACCCGGTCCACCCACACGCCCGCGGTGAGGCCGCCGGACGGCGAGGGGTGGATCGGCTCGTGGCCATTGACCGCGTCGAAGTAACCGCTGGCGGAGGCGTGGGAGATCGCCGCGTCGAGGATGCCGGTGATGTCGAGAGCCACGGTCAGCCCCCCATCTCAGGCAGGTGCCGGCGGACGGCGATCTCTGCGATCTGCGGGCCGCGGACTGCGACGGCTTGCTTTGCCGCCCGCCAGAAGTGGTAGCCGGCGAACCGGGTGACAGGTGCGTTGCGGCTGCCCACGCCCTCCAGCCACGGGCCGTAGATGACGCCCTGGTCGTGGACGAGGGACACCTCGGAGGAGACGCGCGTTGTGGTCACGCGGGTCTCGTAGTAAGGGGTGCGCGTCTTGAAGTTCGCCGCGGTGCCCATGAGGACGCGCTCCTCGGCGTACGCTGCGATGTCGTCGCGGGCGTCGTCGCAGGCGTCCTCGATGGCCCGCTCGGCGCGACCGTCGAAGAGGGGCCCGCGGAAGGTGATGTCGATGCTCATACGGACCTCACCCGCCCCTTCCGGCCGACCGCGTCGTACACGGCCTGCCTCAGCAACGCGAGGGCGCCGTTGTCCCGGTTCCGCTCCCCGGACCCCTCGCCTGCGCGGAGCGCCCGCGTGTACCCGGACGTCTCGGAGGTGAGCCGGCTGATCGCCTCCGCGATGACGAGATCCCGGACCAAGCCCGGCGGCTCCCAGCGGACGACGGCCGCGCCCCCGGTGTGGGTACCCGCGGTGGTGCCGAGCGCGCCTCGGGCCATGGTCAGGGAGCGGGAGGCGTAGATGCTGGCGCCGGCCGGGTGCGCGGCGAGGACGGATCCGTCCCAGCCGCGCTTCACGGTCAGGGTGGTGCCGGCGATGTCCACGATGAGCATGCGCTCTGACTCGATCAGCAGTACCTCGTCCACCGCGTAGCCGCTGCCGTCCGTCACGGTGATGGCCACGTTGTTCTGCTGCGCGGTCAGCCCGCTGCCGCCTAGCGTCTGCCCGGTGTCGGTCATCGTCCGGCCGGTGACAAGCATTCGCTCCGAGTCGACCCGGATCACGGAGCCGACGCCGATGGTGGCTGCGGCCAGGCCGTCGACCGTCACCGTCGTTGCAGTGGTGGAGGAGACGGCGCCGGTCAGCGTGCCCGCGGTGGTTTCGTCGTTGCGGTAGCCCCAGAGGCCGGTGATGGTGACGTCCCGCTGGTGGGTGCTGCCGCCGCCCCACGCGGCACTGGTGCCGAGGCTGATCTCGATGCGGTTGTACGGCGGGCCGCTGCGGTTCGGCTCCAGCAGCACGTCATCCAGAGGGATGGCCACGCCACCGGACGAGACGGAGGTGAGAGAGATCAGCTCCGAGTCGTCCAGCCACAGACGCCACGACGGCCGGTACTGCGAGTCCGGCCAGTCGAAGAACCTGGTGGCCTGCTCCGGGTAGAAGCGCCTGTGGCACAGGTGCTCGACGTCCCGGGACGCGGACTGGAGGGCGCGGTCGATCTGGGCTGTGTTCCGCGCGGTGGGCTTGCTGTCCATGGCGCGTTGCACGTCCTCACGGGTCGCGTACACCGGCTGCTGGATCATCTCTCACCTCCTCTCAGGTGCGCAGGTTGGGTGTGTCAGGCGTCAGCGGAGTCGGTCGCCGACGTACCGGCCGCCGGGCCGCCACCCGTCGAACGGGCAGTAGAGGATTCCGTCCGGGCCCGTCCGGAGGGGCTCGCCGTCTTGCGGGCACGCTTCCGGGTCCCGGTCTCGCTCGTCTCGGACGAGGTCGACGGCTTCTCGGACGATGTCTCGGAACTGCTCCCAGCTGATCGCTGCTCACCGTCCTCGGCCAGCGCGGACTCGACGCCCGCGATGGTGGCCCCGCCGTGGCGGGTGATCTTCGGCATGCTGTCCTCCACTTCGACGGGCACACTGGCCTGGATGCCGAGCGCCGCTGCCGAACCCTGCTCGGCGTGACGCTCCGACCCGCAGTGGGGGCACCGGGGCACCCCCACCGCGAAAGCCGCAGTGCAGTCCAGGCAGACCCTCAAACTCACAGCGACGCCGCCAGCGCGGCCGGGGCCCGCTCGACCAGCAGATCGCGACGGAGGTAGAGGATCGCGCCGAGCTGCGCGTTCGTACCGACGTCCGCGACGTCCAGGGACACGTGGGTATAGCCGTCCGCGAGCTGCGCCGCGTCGACCTCGATCACGATGATCTGCTGGTGCTCCGCGCTGGTGCCGGCGCCGCCCGGGTCGGCGATCGTGGCCGCCGCGGCCTGGGTGACCTTGGTCCACTGCTCGGTGCCCGCGAGGGTCGCGGCGTCCTTAAGGTAGTAGTGGTCGATCACCGCCAGGTTCGAGGTGGTGCCGCCGGTGTTCGCGGTGTGCTGCTTCAGCGTGAGCGTAGGGTCGTCACCGGCGGTGCCGGCGCCCTTGAAGACCACGATGGTGAGACCACCGCATCCCTTCAGGGAGACGCGCTTGCCGGTGACGGCCGCGCTGGAGAGGTCGACGGGGGCCGCGCCGACGCAGACGTCGATGAGGCGCCCCAGGGCTTCCATGGCCATGATGGGTGTCCTTTCTGGTGCGCCGGGTCAGGCGGCGAGCTTGACGATCGGGGACAGCGTGCTGGTGCTGCCGTTGGCGGGGGTGATCGCGGACTGGAGCCACGGTCGGCCGTCGACACGTTCGATCACTCTGAAGGCGACCTCGTCGGTGTCGAACTTGAAGTCGTCGGACTGCTTGGCCTGCATGGCTTGCCGGTCACCGACCAGGTAGAACCCGAAGTCCACCAGGCTGAGGTCGCCCGCGTTGCCGAGGGCTGGGACCTTCTCGGTGAAGATGACGGGGCGCCCCATGAGGGTGAGAGGCGGGGCGTCGATGGCCTGGCCGCCGGTCATCCACATGGCCGGGGAGGCGATGCCGTCGGTGCCGCGGGTCATGGCCATCTGTGCGAGCTGCGGGAACGTGTCGGGTGCCGCGAGCCAGACGGAGCGCGCGATCGACTGGGGCAGCATCCGCGAGTACATGTTGATGACGTCGAGGAAGTCAATCTTCGATGTGGTGGTGCGGGTCACGCTGATCGCGGCGTTGCCGTTGAGGATGCCGAGCGGCTTGCCGACGCCGTCGCCGGTCAGGAACGCCTGGTCCTCGGCGAACGCGAGGGCCTCGGGGAACGCCTCGTCCACAAACGCGGTGAGGCTGATCAGGGAGTCGGTCAGCAGCTCGTTCGGGATCTCCGTGTACGCTGTGAGCTTCTTCGCGTCCAGGACGATCCGCCCGAAGCGCGGCTTGCTCCCGGTGAGCTTGCCGCCTTCCTCGGTCCAGTACGTGGTGATGCCGCCGTACACGCTGTTGACGTTGCTTGTGGAGTCGATCGCCGGGAACGGCACCCGCAGCGTTTCCATCGGGATGACGCGGGCACGCGGGCGGACCACGGACTGTTCCAGGGCGACCCGCAGCATCTCGGAGCGGAGGCTTTCGGGGATGAGGAAGCCGCCGTCGGCCGGCACGTCGCTGCTGAAGTTCTTCAGCTGGGCGAGCTTGGCCTGCGCCTCGGCGGTGTCCCGGCTGGAGCTGCCGCGCCAGATGGCGTGGAAGTACTCGCCCGAGCTGGCGAAGAGGTTGTCGACCTTGGCGCCGAGCGCGGCCTTGTTGTAGAGGCCCTTCGACTTCTCCAGCTTGCTCGCCTGCGCGTAGGGGTCGGGGGTGTGGGCGCGCAGGTCGGGCCGCTTGATGTCATCGGCGCCCTGCTCGCGGAGGAAATTCGCGAAGCCGGCCTGCACCTGCTCGTCCACGAGCCGCTTCAGGTCGGTACCGTCGCCCTGCGCCCGGTTGGCGTAGCTCTCGATGAACTCGGTCAGTGTGTCCTCGCTGGCGAGGATCTCTTTGCGGGCCGCGTTGTCGGCGAGCATCTCGCGGAGCTCGTTGCCGTTGCGCGGCGTGGTCGCGATGGGTGCCACAGGTGCCTCCTTCAGGCTGCTTCCGTCGCCGCGCTGGACGACGCCGTGGGGTCGGTCAGGTGGGAGACGAGCGCCGACCAGTCGTCTGCGTCGTCGGTGGAGAGCAGCGCGGCCACGTCGGTCGCCCACTCGTCTACGGGTTCGGCGGCAGGCGCCTCCGGTGCGGGGGCGGGTTCGACGGGCGTGGTCTCGGCGACCGGCTCGACCGCGGCCGAGTCCTCGGCGGGCGGGGTGACCGCGGCGCGGAGCTGCGCGGCGATCTCCTCGCCGATGAGGGAGCGGATGTCCTCGGTCAGCCCAGCCTCAGCCCTCGGCTGCTCCGTCGCGCGCGGTCCGGTGTAGCCGTAGGCGGCGAGGTCGTAGGCGCGGTGCATGTCCGGCTCCGGCTCGTCGGGCTCCGCCGGGGTGGTGCCCTGCTTCGGCGCCTGCACGGCCTCGTCGGCGAGGCCGGCGGCGACGGCGTCCTCGGGGAGGTACCAGGTTTCGGCGCGCATCCGGGCCCGCCACTCGTCGCGGGTGCCGCCGGCGCGCTGTGCGTAGGCGTCGGCGATGTTGTCGCTGATGAGGTCGAGGAGTTCGGCCATCTCCTCCATGTCGGAGGCGTTGCCCATGCAGACCCCGGATGCGTCGTGGATCATGAGCATGGTGTTCGGGGCCATCTCGATCCGGTCCCCGGCCATCGCGATCACACTGGCGATGGAGGCGGCGATCCCGTCGACCTGCACCGTGACCTGAGCGGGGTGGGAGCGGAGCGCGTTGGCGATGGCGATGCCCTCGAACACCGACCCGCCCGGCGAGTTGACCCGGACCCGCAGATTCGGCGCCGTCACGCCGCGCAGGTCCGCGATGAACTGGTCCGCGGTCGCGCCGTACCACCCGCCCACCTCGTCGTACAGCATCACCTCGGCCTCGTCCGGAGACGCGGCGTTGGTGATGCGGTACCAGGATCGGACCTCGATGCCGAGCTGGGCGCGCTGCTTGGCGGCCTGCTCGCGCTGGCTGGCCTGGAAGGTGGCCGCCTTACCGGGCAGCTGGATGTTCATGACTGCGCCTCCTCGGCGGGCGGGGTCCAGCCGAGCCGGACCAGCAGGTCGCGCGTCTTCTGCGGGACGGTGACGCGCGGGTTCTCCAGGTCGGCGTCCAGTTCGTGCAGCACCACGTCGATGACGGCGGTCGGCTTGTTGTCGACCCCGATGTGCAGTGACAGGTGCGTCACGGAACTGGCGATGTCCTCGCCGTCGAGTTCGACCTGTGTGCCGCCGGGCAGGCCAGTGCCGCCGATACGGAGGCGGCCGGGACGGACGCCGTACTTGCTCATTCGTCGTCCCTCGTCTTCCGTCGCTTCACGACCTTGCAGCGGCACTCGTTGCCGTACTTCGCGCCCTCGCAGTGCACGTAGCCCGAGCCGCCCGGGTAGTCCCGGTACGCGGCGGCCCGGTTGCGGTACGTCTGGCCGTCCTGCTCCGCGCACGGCTCGCACCGGTCGTCGTCGTCCTTCGTAACCACGACCCACCGCTGCGCGTTCTCGATGTCCTCACCCAGCAGGCCGGCCACGGCGTCGTCCCACGCGGCCGTCGGATCGGTCGGGGCCGGCGCGACAGGGCTGGGTCGGCCGGAGAACGGGATCTCGGGGAGGCCGACGGCGGAGCAGGTGCCTGCCGCGTCGAACCCGGCTGCGACGAGCGCGGCGGCGGCGTTGGCGCGGGCGGTGAGCTGCTGCGCCTCGATCTCCGGGTCCGGCGGGGTCGGCGGTTCGTAGTCGAACTCCAGGCCCTGCGCGGTGGCGCCGTACATGGGCAGCAGCTCGAAGTTCAGCGCGGCCTTGATTCGCTCCAGCCTCGGGATCGTCTGCTGCTCGGCGAACCACGCCTTCGCGGCGAGCGCGCTGGCGCGGTTGATGTCCTCGAAGTCGCCGATCGCCGTCTTCGAGATGCCGTATGCCTCACGGATGCGGTCAGCGGTGGCGCCCCGCAGCTCCACGAACTGCATGTCGCGCTGCGAGATCGTCCGGTCGACCCACTTGCCGTGCTCCAGGATCGCCACTCGGTGGGCGTTGCCGACGCCACGGTGCTGTTCGTTCCACCGGTCCCGCAACTCGCCGAACTGATCGTCGCTGAGCGCGGACGGGACCTCGATGATGCCGCCCGGCTGCGCGCTGTTCACGAAGAAGGCGCGGCTCCACTCGGAGGCGTACCGGCTGGTGTCCAGGTCCGGGAGGATCGACAGCACCGGCGACAGCCCGCGGTACGGGTCGAGCGGGTTCGGCCGGCGCAGCTGGATAACCTCGTCCAGGCCGAGGGGGATCTGCTCGCCGTCCGGGCTGGTGTAGACGTAGCCGGCAAGGAAGTTCTCGCGGGACGGTACGGGGGTCATGCGGTCGGGGCGGACGGGCCACATCTCCAGCGGCAGTGTGACGCCGGGCCTGCGCGCGATCACCCACCAGGCTTCGCCGGTGAGGTCGAAGTGCTGCTGGAAGGTCTCTACGAACTCCTGCCGCGGCATGAACTTGTTGGGGGCCTGCCACAGTTCGAGGGCCGCGTGGCTGGTGACCTCAGTGCGGTCTTCCTTCCGGCCGCTTTTCGCCTTGCGGTACAGCTTCCAGTCGACCAGCGCGGTCGCATTTGAGGTGCGGTCCACGATGGCGAAGAGGGTGCCGACGGCGCTCATGGCGCGCATCTGGCCTTCGGTGGAGCGGCTGGAGCCGAACACGGGGCCGTAGGACTGGGAGCGGGAGGCGAAGGGGACCGGGGTCTGAGCTGCGACGCTGCTGGTCTTGTTGAGGAGCGCGCCGAGGAGGGTCCGTGCCAACGCCCCTCCAGTTCGCTACTGGCTGCGTCTGCCCTCGTGGATCCGGAAGTTGAGGACGAAGCACCCGATGCCTGCTGCTGCCATGCCTGCTGCCAGGCCCAGCCACACCATGGCGGAACCCGACAATAGGATGATCCCAGCCGTGTCAAGCAAGGGCGGCGCCAACTTCCGAAATGCCTGCGCCCACCTGCGGAATTGCTCGTATGGAATGGTCACGGCGGCTCGCTCTCGTTGGGGTGCAGTTGTAGGAGGTTCACATGACGGTGGGTGCGGGTTCCTCGCTCGGCCTGAACACCGCGAGCCCAGTCACCCCTTCCATGACGGCAACCTTCACGCCGGGCAGTACGGCCGTTACCTCGTCAGCGATCCGCTTCAGGTCGTCGTTGCGCTGCGGCTTCTCGAAGCACAGAATCAGCGTGTCGCCAGCGCGCACCATCGGAACGTTGCTCAGCATCACAGCCACCTCACCTTGGTTCGTCCTTGCAGATCCCGCGCCGCGACCATGTAGCGCGCGCTGTCCATCGAGTGGTCGTTGGCCTTCACCGGTTCCTCTTTCAGCCCGGTCTGGTTGCCGGGTTTCACGGCCCAGACGTAGCCGGAGACTTCTTCGGCGAGGCCGATCGGGAGGGACTGCGCGTCCATCTCCGGGTCGCGCTCCAGCAGGGCGTCACGGAAGACGTGCAACCGCGCCTTGCCGTCCGGTTGGACCTTCAGTCGGGACTGCACCGCCTGAATGCCGTCCGACACGCCCTTGTGAGCGGCCTGCGTCGACATGCCGAGCTTCCGCTCCAGCGTCGCCCGGTCTTCAGCGTCGTGGTCGGTGATGACCGCGCGCGGCCTCGGCTGCCCGGCGAGGAGCCGATCCCGGATGACGTCGGCGTGGTCCTCCACCAGCATCCGGGTACGCACCCACTCGCGGATGAGGTAGAGCCGGCCGTCTGGGTCCTCGGCCCACAACTGGGCGACGAACGGGTTGGTGAACCCGAAGTCCACCGTGACGTAGCGGGTCCAGGCCGCGGGCACGACGAACGGTTCGATGACGTGCACCGGCTCGGACCAGCCCTCGTACACCAGGCCCTCGGCGGCGGCCCAGATGCCGTCTCGGTAGCGGAGCCGGCGCACGCCTGTCAACGCGTCGAGCTTGGCCATGTAGTCGACGCCGCGTTCGGTGAGTGTGCCGTCTTCGCGGACGTAGAGGGGGTTGTCGCGGTGCAGGCTGTGCAGCATCCGCATGGTGCCCTCGTCGCACCGCTGTTTGATCCAGTGCTTCGGGTGGTCCGGGTTGCACGCGAGGATGATCTGCCGGTACGTCGGCGCGTTCCCGCGGAGCCGGGTTACCAGTGTCTCCAGCGCGGTGAGGCTGATCTGGGTGGCCTCGTCCACGTAGATCCGTGAGAACTCGGTGCTGAGGAACTTCTCGGGCCGGTCGAGGCCGCCGACGAGGATTTCGGCGCCGTTCGCGAACTGGTACGCGGCAGGCTTCCGCGGGCTGCCGCCGAACCACTTCACGACGCCCTCGGCAAGCGCGGCCGGCGCGACCTGCTGCTCGAACGTCACCAGCGTGCTGCCGGTGAGGCTGGCGTGGGTCTGCCGGACGATCAGCGACCGGCAGCCCGGCACCATCAGCGATGTGTAGAAGGCCTTCTGGAGCATCGCCAGGGACTTCCCGGTGCCTGCTGGCCCGGCGATGCAGATCTCCTGGTCCTTGGCGGAGAGGAGGGTCTTGGCGCCGCCGCGGGGTTCGTATCGGACGACCGTGGCGGTCACACGAGATCCTCGGGGTCGACGCCCACGAGCTGGTAAGTCACGCCACCGGAGACTTCCGTCTTGGCCGGCTGGTCAACGCCGTGGAGTTTGCGGTAGCTCTCGCGGATCCGGAGCGCGGTCTGGATGGCTTGGAGGCGCGGGCCGTCGTCTTCGAGGGGTGCGCCGTCTTCACCGACGACGATCCGGCCGTGGGAGACGACGACGTGGTTCCGGTCGATGATCTCGCGTGCGAGGAGGTACAGGTCATCGAGCTGTTCGGACTCGGTCTGTATCAGCCGCTCGACCGCGGGCCGTATGACGTCCGCCTTGGCGTTCTGGATGGCCCGCCAGGCACCGCCGCGGTCGTAGTAGCCGAACAGGTCAGCGAGTTGCTGAAACGTCGTGCCGGGGTGGTCGGCCATGTACTGGGCTGCTGCGGCGTCGCGGCGGACGGTGTCGATGCCGCGTTGGAATTTGCCGTTGCCGTCGCGTGGGCGGGCTCGGAAGTCGTAGTGGGGGTCGTCGTTGGCGGTCACGGCGGTTCCCCTCTCTTGTGGTTATACGTATAACGGTTGGCGTGGTTTGATGGTAGGTGATGCGTGCAACCGGGGTGGCGGCTACGGGTGGGCGCAGGACGGAGGCCCCGCACTCGGGCGTGTGCGGGGCCTTCAGTTCATTCGGGGTCAGGCGTTGCGGAGTAGGTCGGCATACTCGGCGCGGGTGGCTCCCTCAGGGATGCTGGGGGCCTGGTCGATCTCCTGCTCGGTGGCGGGGCGGCCGAGCTTGCTGGAAAGGCCGATTCGCAGGGCCAGATGGGTCATCGGGGCCTTGGGGCTGACGGACTCCAGGATGCGGGAGAGTTCGGTCATGGGGTTCGTCCTGTCGTGTCGGGCGGTCAGGCGGTGGGCTTGATGACGGCGAGCAGGGCGCGGAGCTGGTCCGTTGTCAGCTCGGGGCGAATCCTGTGCTCGATGTTGATCCCAGCGGCCAGCAGCTCCATGAACAGGTTCGCGCGCTGCTTCAGCTCGTCGTACTGCTCCGGCGTGTACAGGCGCTCCCGGGCGCCGTACTGGCTGTCCTCGACACCGTCGCGGTGGAAGCGTCCGCTGTACTCGCGGCCGTCCTGCCGCGCGACGTACAGGTACTTGCGACCGATCCGGGCCACGGTGACAGGCTCGTCGCTGCGGTAGCGGTTGCCGGTCGTGAGGATCAGCGGGTCACCGACCTTGACGTCGAGCAGTCCGGTCTCGGCCATGGTGGGGTCCTTTCGTGGCGGTGGGTTGAGCGTATGGCGGGGGTCAAGCGCGACGGGGTCAGATCGGGTTGCCGTCGCAGTCGTGGTAGCCGTCGCTGCTGCGGTGGATACCGAGGCACTCCTCGTGCTCCTCGTGCTCCTCGTGCTCGTCGAAGTCGTCGTGGTCGACGGCGGGGACGATCTGCATGGCGGACTCCTAGGCGGCGAGAGCGAGGCGGGCGGCGGCGGTGCGGTCCTACTCGGCGAGGTTCGTGGTGGCGATGTAGTAGCCGGATCGCGTCCAGCGGCGACGGCGGTCGGCGCGGTGCAGCACCTCCCAACGCTCGTGGTCGGGCTCGTAGAAGTAGGCGAAGTCGACGTACCGCATGCCCTCTGTCGCGGCCTGGAGGGCGGCGTCCTTCGCGTCGTCGCGGGTGCGGTGGAGGCTGAGGAGCCGGTTGTCGTGGATGACGGCGTAGAGCATGTCGTTCTCCGTTCCGGGGCGGCGCGGCGATTGTTGCCGGCTCCCGTCAGGCGGCCAACGTGAGGCGGGCGCGGGCGGCCTTGTACTCGGCGCGGCGGGGCCGGTACACGGTGGCGATCCGGGCGACCTCGGCCGGGCTGTACCGCATGCACTGGCGGGCGCGGCCGTGGGTGTAGCTGGTTCCGGGCGTGCCGGTGACGTTCGCCTTGGCGGCGTTCCTGCGGAGGGAGCCGGCGACCGAGCGAGCCTCGCGGACGGGGAGGCCGGCGGCGAGGCAGTGGGTGGCGAGAGTGCCGGTGCCCTGGCGGCGGATCTTCGCGGCGGCCTGGTGCTGGGTGCGGCGGGCGCGGAGGGCGGCACGGCGGGTGCGGTTGGCGGCGATCATCTGGTCCCCCTGAGCAGTGTGCGAGTGGCCGAGCGGGGCCCGGCCTGGTGGCGGCCGGGCTGTGGGTGGGTCAGGCGGCCTGGGCGTAGAGGCGGCAGGCCATGTCGGCGAAGAAGCGCTCACCCTGGCCGACGTTGGTGATCTCGGCGTCGACCATCTCGCCGAGCAGGGCGCAGAACTGCCAGGGCGACAGGGCGTTGATGTGAGAGGTCACGTTGGCGTTGGCCCGGTAGCCAGCGATGTGCTTGTTGTAGGACTGCCAGGCTCCGAAGGCTGCGCGGAACAGTTCCTCGCGTTCGGGGCTGTACCAACCGGCGTCGAACACCGCGTGCTGGATGCATTCCAGGATGTCGGCGTGAAGGTCGATGCCCTTGCGGATGCGGCGGGTGCGGGTGCCGATGCCGAGGTTGCTCCGCATGGTCTTCGCGAACTGCTGTCCCTTGGTCATTTCCGTCTCCCCTGCTCGCGCTTCCTTATACCCACTACGTTAGGCCAAGCCAGATTGGCATGTCAAGCGTGTTTGGCCTACTAGGCATGGCCAATCTGGTCTGGCATTCTGGGGAGGTGAAGGAAGCCGAGATCAAAGCCATCGCCACCGACTACGAGGAAGCCGCCGAACGCCTCCTCGAAGAACGCGACGCCAAGCTCCGCGCCGCCGTAGACGCCGGCTGGAAGCAAGCCGACCTCGTCCGCATCACCGGGTACAGCCGCGAGACGATCCGGCAGGCGCTCAACCCGGAGATCCGGGCCCAGCTCCGCGCCCGTCGTGCAGCCAAGCGCCCGGCGAGCAGCGAGGAGAAGACCGCATGAGCGAGGAGCAGTTCGCCGAGCTGCGCGAGACGACGCGCCAGCAGATCCTTGCCGCCTACGGCCTGCCGACGGAACTCACCGACGCGTGGCAGGAGAACCACGCGGCCAGCGCGGGCCCGGTGCGCCCGGACGAGGAGCCCACCACATGAACAGTGACGCCGACGGCCCCGAGCGGTCACCCGAACCGCAACGCGGCGACTGGCTCGCCGACTACCTCGAATGGAAAGCCGAAAATGGCATGTGGGACGACGAGCCCACAGCATGACGACGGCCCCGCCCGGGACGCTCCGGCGCGGGGCCGCTGTGCGCCTGTGGTCAGACCGGGTAGTCGTCGCCCAACACCTCACGCCGGGCGGCAGCCGCGCGCCGGTTCAGGGCGCCGGTCATCCGGACCAAGGCCACTGTGAGCGCCACGAAGACCGCGACGACGAGCACCTGGGTGACAACGCTGACGACCGCAACGTTCCGGGTGGCGCTGGCGATGATCAGCATGATCACGTTACCCGCCAGCCACGCGAACCAGAGCCGCATCTTCTCCACGCGCACCGCGCGCTGCACTTCGCTGTAACTGGGCATCGATCCCCCCGGGATGGCGGCTGGTGTTCCGCCGCATCATCCGCTGCCGTACAGGCCACGTGAAGCCGTCGTCACCACTCTGTGACCGACCCTCGTTCGAGCGAACCGGTAGCCCCACCCCCGCGCCCCAGGCACACTGCTGCCATGGCGATCAGGTACGGAGTCCAGGCCGACACCCGCGAGGAATGCATGACCGCGCTCCAGGAACTCTGCGAGCGACTCGGCGCCCGCCCATCGGCCCTGCCATCCGATACGTTCGGCAACGGCTGGCTCGCCCGCGCCCGCCCCATCCCGCCGGCCGACCGCGGGGCCGAGCCCGGACAGCAGTAGGCCCCGCCGTCGACCGGGGCGACGGCGGGGCGCGATACCAGTGTGGCAGTCAACTGCCGTTCTTGACGTCGGTCCGGCCAAACCACTGCTGGTGGACGTGCGTCGTGTTGCGGACGTTCACCACGCTCCGCCCGCGCAAACTGCTCGCGGCGAGGAGTAGAACCACCAGGATCGCGAGCCCGCTCGTCCCCATCATCGTCACCCCGGCGGCCAGCTGGCCAAGCCCGAAGCCGACGCCAGCCCCGGCCGCACCAACACCCAAGCCGCCGGCCAGCATGCGCTGCGCGAGCGGATCGAGGACCGGCTGCCGCGTCATGTCCCGCGGTTCCGCTGGGGCGACGGGCTGTAGTTGGGAGCGGCGCATCGGGACCATCTCCCCGTAGGCGTTGGGTACCCAGGCGACCGGGTCGCGGTCGTCGTGCAGTTCGATGCCGGCTGGGCGCAGGGGCTGTCCAGGCTGTGTGTAGCGCTGGTACTGCTCAGGTAGCGCAGACATGGCGGGGACTCCTCAGCTGTCGGTGGGGCGGATGGCATAGCGGCCGAACTTGGGCTTGTGTACGCGGGGGTCGGAGCCCAGCCAGCGCCCGATCGTCGCCGCGTGCGGAACCTCCAGGTCGGGGTGTTGCCGAGCGAACACGTCGCGGATCGCTTCTGGGCCGATGCCGCCCGGTCCGGCCTTCTCAACGATGGCGACGACCATCTCGCGGCGCGGATCGCCGTCCTCGCCAGCCTGCGGCTGCGGGTCGGCTGTGGGCTGCTTCCACGTCAGGCCGCCACCGGCGAGGATCTCCTGGAACCGAGCGTCGAGATCGCCGTCACGGGCGGCGGTCTCATTCATCGCCTCGTGCAGGCGGCGTCGTGCGGCCTCGGCCTCATCAATGGTCTTCTGTGCGTCGCCTCCGGTCGGGGTGGTGCCCCAGCCGGCGGTGACCCCGCGACCGCGCGGCTGAGCAGCGGGAGCCGGCTGTTCGGTGGCCTGCGCTGGGGTGGTCCCGCCGAAGAGGTGGTCGGTGCCGATCCACCGCTGCTCGTAGGCCTCGCCCGCCGCGCGGCGGGACAGCTCGTCCAGCTCCGGGTGACGGTCGGCTGTTGCCTTGACGATGTCGAGGATCTGTGAGGGCCGCATCCGGTACACCTTGAGTGGGTGGACCTGGTTGTCGCCGTCCCGAACCAGCGCGCACCCTGGGTATGGGGCGTCTTCTGCGTTGGCGTTGTGGTTGTAGCCAAAAAAATAGTTCAGCTCCGCGTCGTCGGCGACCTTCATGCCGGCCTTGAACGTGGACTGCTTGAGGATCTGCGGGTCGGCGAGGACGTCCTGGGTGGCGCGGAGTCCGGACGTGGTCTCGTTGACGGCGGCTGCGCGGGCGATCTCCAGGGTCTGGATCAGGTTGTCGGCGATGGCGCGCAGTGTGTCGTTGCGCCGTGAGCGGGTGGAGAAGACCTCTGCGCCTTCGTCGTTGAAGACGCGGATCTCCGGCACATCGGCGTCCACCGGCAACTTGTCGTCGTTCGCGGCGATCTCCCGCTCCTGGTAGCCGACCTTCCGGGCCTTCGCGATCCGCACCAGCGCGGCAGCCATGGCGAGCGCCTTCTCCGGGGTGTCGGCCACCCAGTCGATCGGCGGCCGACCCGGCTTGCCTGCGGCGGCCCACGCGCGCATCCACTTCAGGGCGAGGCCGCCACCGTTGAGGTCGATGACCCAGGTGATCGAGTCGACCATGCGGCACTGGTTGGCGATCATCACGTTGAGCAGGTTCGTCTTCCCGGAGCCACGCTGGCCGACGACCAGCATGGACGCCTGCCTGTTGACGGGGCCTTCGGCCGCGCCGTCGCGGAGGACTCCCAGCGGGGCAGGCTCGTTGACGGTGAGCGGCGAGTAGTCGTCGGGGTAGTACACGTCCTCGATGAGCCGGTTCACGGTCGAGACGTGGATGAGGACAGCGCCGCGGTGCGCACCGGGCCCGACCTCAACACCGCAGCCTTCCGGCAGGCGGGCGTCGGAGGCGAGCTGGTCGCGGTAGGTCGCGATGTCCTTCCACCGGGTACCACCCGCGCCGCACTCGCCGTCCAAGCTGAACCCGCCGCCGGACTCCCACATCTCAACCCCGACGATCTGCACGACCGCCCCAGCGCAGACGCGGACGATGCGGTCCTCCCACTCGTCCGCGACCTGCTTGCGCTTCCCGTCGAGAGTGGCCCGCCGCGCGGCGGCCTCGGCCTCGACGCGCTTCTCCTCGGCCTTCTCCTCAACGTGGTGCGCGCCCGCCATCGCCGCACCCAGACCGAGGACGCCGGCGAGGAGACTGCCCATGCCCCACTGCGACCAGGGTCCTTGGGCGATGGCCCAGGAGCACCAGCCGCCCGCACCGAGCCAGCCCGCGGCCCGTAGGGCGAGCGTGGCGTTGGTGACCTTGTGGCGGCGGCCGGCGATGTGGCTGCCCACGGCGCCGGCGCCAGCGGTGAGGGCGGCCCACTCCCAGGGCATGGCGAGGGTGTGGCCGGCGTAGCCGACGGCGAGGGTGGCGAGGCCGGTGTTGATGGATCCGGTGACGGGGCCGTGCTTGGCGTCCCAGTCGGCTTTCACGACAGTGCTCCTGGTCGGGGTTAGAGGTTGGCGGAGACGTCCCACATGCGCTCGCCGTGGCGGGGGTTCTCCAGGCGGGCGATGTCGACGTCGTGGAGCTGGCGGAACGCGGGCGTGAGTTCGGAGGCGAGTTCGGCGGCCTTGAGTTGCAGGCCGTGGATCTGCCGCATGATCTCGACAATGTTCGGGTGGAGCGGCCAGTTCGCGTCCGCGTTCTCGACGGTGGTCTTCAGCGCCTCGGCGTGGATCCGCAGGGCCTCCTCCAGACCGGCGAAGTCCTGGCCGACTTGGAGCATCCCTTGCGGCTGGTAGGCGGCGGCGGCTCGGGCCATCTCGGTGGCGGCGGCGACGAAGTGGTGTCCTCCGGACACGGTTCCTCCAGTGGTTGTGGTCGGGGTGGGTGTTGTGGGGCGCCGCACGGTCGCGGCGATGGCCGGTTCCGTGGTGGCGTCCTGCTCGGCCTTGGTGCGCTGCTTGCGGCGTCGCTTCCATACGGCCTTCAGCCGGTCGAGGGCGGCGGCACGCCCGTGGCCGAGGAGCGTCCAGGCGCTGGCGCCGAGCGCGCAGATGCCGTCCCACAGTGCGCCGCGGGCGCGGCGGGCCTGCTTCGCGGCGGCCTTGCTGGCGCGGGTGACGAGGGGCCGTCCGGCGCGGTAGGCGGCGCGGGCGACCCGGCCGGCGGCGGCCTTGAGGGCGTGGCCCTTGCCGCTGCTACCGGCCGCGGTGGTGGTGCCTTTGGCGGCGCGCTGCTTGGCGGCCTGCTTCAGTGCCTTCTGCGCTGCCTTCTCTGCGGCCCGCTGCTGCTGCCGCTTGCTCGGCCGGTCGTGCTTGTCGCCGCGGCGGTGGCGGCCCGGCCCGTCGTGGCGGCCGACGCTGCTCTTGCGGAGCGCGCTACCGGCGTTGCGGAGGAGACCGCCACGTGACCGCCCGACGCCACCGGTGCCGCTACCCGACCCGCCACGCGAGCCCAGCCCGGATGAGGCGCCACCGCTACGTGGCAGCCCGCCACGACTGGCGCTACCCGGACGCTTGACGCCGCCGCTACGGCCGCTACGCGACCCGCCACCGGACCCGCTACCGCTACGGTTTCCACTGGTCCCGGATCCGCTACGCAGGCCGCTACCACCGGCGCTACGCAGCCTCTGCGTCGTGGCGCGACCGGCCTGCACCGTGGCGCGCCGGCGGAGTGCGGCAGCCGTAGCGCCCGCCACGATCACCGCGCCGGTAGCAGCCGCGGCGGCCGGCCCGCCGACGCTGTACGCGGCGGTCGCGGTCAGGGTTGTGGCGTTGCTGGCGCCTGCGAGGACGGGGGCCATGGGCAGGCCGCGGGTGCGGCGCTGTCGGGTCCGCTGTTCGGGCAGTTCGGGGACGGGCCACTCGGACGGCCAGGCCAGGACGGGGGACGGCCGGGCACTGTCGTGTGTGGGGGGATCGGGTTGCGCGTCGCTTGTGGTGGGCGTCTTCTCGGGGGCGGTCTTGGTGCGGGCCACGGGGGTGCTCCGTTCACTGTGACTGTGACTGCAGTCGGACTCTGATCGGGTGGTGTTGTTGCTGGTCAGGGGCCGGTCGGGGGGCGAGTCTGACTGCGACTGCAGTCACGGTCACGGCGGGCGGCGTCGTCGGCGTGGGCCATGACGAGGAAGACGACCACGATCAGGAACCAGGCGATTGCGGCGGCGAGCAGCATGTGAGTCCTTCGGTGTCAGGCGGCGCGGGGGCCGGGTAGGGCGGGGTTCTCGGCTTCGACCTGGCGGCGGATCTTCCCCGCCTGCGCGCGGGAGTTCGGCAGCTGGGCCTCGCCCAGCGCGGTGACAATCGCGCCCTCGGTGGGCCGGTGGCCGAGCTGCAGCCACAGGGAGCGGACGACGTACTGCGGGGTGCCCGGTTCGTAGGCCGGCACTGTCTGCTCTGCCGTGGCGTCCGCGATGGTGGCGGTCTCGGCGGGTGGCGTGGCGATCTTCTCTGGCGTGGTGGCGCGCGATGGCTTCGGTGTAGCAGGGGTGGCCGCTACCGAGCGGTGAGTGGCGGCCGGGGTGGCGGTCGGCGCTACGGCCGGGAGAGCGGGGACGCTACTGAACATGGCGGCGAGCGCGGTGTTGGCGCCGTCAACGATTCGGGTGTTCTGTACGTCTGTGAGGGCGCTACCGAGTGTGGCGTCGCTATCGCCGAGTCGGCCCATGAGGCGCCACGCCGCGAGCGCCGACGCCTTCCGTACCCACAGCCAGGGGTGGCGTTCGGCGCGCGCTCGGTGGTAGGCGATCCGCCGGAGCACGGCGGCGTTGCGGCGCTGCGCCTCGATGTCTACGCCGGTGCGGTGCACGACGATCCGGCGGGCGAGGAAGCTGATGCCCTCAGCGGACGCGGTCATCGCGAGCGGGGTGAGGGCGAACACGACGGCCTCGGTTGCGGTCGGGGCGATCGTCAAGCCCATGACGGAGGCGGCGGCCGGCAGGAGCCACAGTGCGGCGCGGATGGCGAGGGGCGCGGCCTGGCCGAGCATGGTGACGCCGATCATGACGAGGGCGGCGACGAGGGTGGCGCCTTCGCCGGCGGCGACGACGCCGAGAGCGGTCTCTTTGCGGTGGAGGACGGAGCCGGCGTTTGCGTAGGTGCCGATGGCTCCGCCGATACCGACGGCGATCATCGGGATGGTGGCGATGACGAGGACGGCGATCTGTCCTGTGGTCAGCTTCTTCACGGTGACGGCTCCGTGGAACGGGCTAGCGGTAGCGCCAGGCGGTGGCGGCGAGACCGGCGGCAATCAGGGTGGGGACGGTGAGTTGGGCGTAGAGGCCCGCGATGGTGCAGAGGGTGAAGCCCCAGCGGGCGACGGGCGAGCAGAGGGTGTCGGCGAGGGGGGAGCGGGCGCGGAGGCGTTGCCGGCGGCGTCTGCATTGGGGGCACGGCTTGCGACGGACCATGGCTGACTGCTTCTTCTCGTGGGGTGGCTGGTCGGATCTCCAGGGCGCCCGTGCGAGACGGACGCCGAGGGCTACCGGCTGGCCGTTAGCGGTTCTTCTTCCGCTGCTCCCACTCCTCCTCGGTTTGGTCGAGCCACTGCTGGAACTTGGCGTCGGACTGGGCGCGGTAGGCGCCGGCGGTGACGGGCTGACCGTCCTTGTCGGCCTGGATGCCGGCGAAGCCGGTGCTGGTGCTGTCCTTGAGGAGTTCGTCGGCTTTACGGCTGAAGATGCCCATCACTGCTCCCACGTGAAGTTGAGGGCCTTGCGCGCGGCTGCCTCGTTCTGCTCGGCCTGCTTGATCTCGTCCTTGACGGCGGCTTGCTCGGCGGCGCGCTCGTGGTTGACGGAGGCGAAGACGCTGCGGCGCTCCTGGCTGTAGGCGGCGTCCAGGTCCCGCCGGGCCTGACGCCAGGCGGTGTGCTTCTGCTCGTAGTCGCTCTGCTCGGAGCTGCTGCGGCTGAACCAGCCCATGGTGGGTTCCTCTCTGGTGGGTCAAGCGGTGATGGTGGCGAGGATGTCGGCGTGGTCGAACGCGAGCGGCGGAAGGTCGCTCAGGGGCCACCACTGGGCGCGGGTCGCGTCATCACCGGCCTCGATGATCGTGCCGGGCAGGACGGTGAGGCGGTAGGCGACGGTGACGTACCGGCCGCGCGGGTCACGGCCGGGGGCGTCGAACGTGCCGACCTGGACCAGCTCCTCCGGCGCCGCGTACACGCCCGCCTCTTCGGCCAGCTCACGCGCGGCGGCGGCCCGGCTCGTCTCGCCCGGGTCGACGTGGCCGCCGGGCAGCGCCCACGCGCCCTTGTGGGGGTCCCAGCCACGCTCGATCAGCAGGACGTACCCGTCGGTCGTGGTGACGACGACATCGGCGGTGTAGCGGATGGTCTCGAACGTCTCGGTCATGACGGTCCTCACGGTGCGGTTGGTGCCGGGCCGGCGGGACGAGGGGGTTGGTGGTCGCCGGCCCGGCGGTCTGATGGGTTAGCGGGTGCTGCGTCCGTTGCAGCCGGTGCAGGGTCGCCAGACGGTGACGTGTCCGCCGTCGGGTTTGGGGGTGGTTTCGGGGTAGCCGCCTTGGCCGCCGCAGCCGGTGCAGGTCATCGGGTGGCCTCCGGGTCGCCGTAGTTCTCGGGGAGGCCGTGGCGGCGGAGCCACTCGCCCTCGTAGTCGTTGCGGCCGACGGCCGCGAAGGTGGCGCGGGCGTCGTTGACCTCGTCGTCGGTCATCTCGGGCGTGATCTTGTGAGCCCAGGTTTTGCCGGTGAGGTCGGGCCAGCGGTCTGCGGATCCCATCACTTCACCTCCGGGCGAGGGCCTGCTGTGCGGCGGGCGTGAGGGGCGCGGTGCGGGGGCTGGGCTGTGCCGGTTGGGGCTGGGTACGATCGGGCACGGTCTCTCCTGGTCTGATCAGGGGCGACTGGCCCCGGCGGAGGTGGTGCTCCGACCGGGGCGTACTTGTTGGTGCACGAGACCGAGCGCGGCCTCGCCCGACCAAGGTAAACCCTAGGGTTGAAGGCTCGCAACCCTAGGGCTTAACCTCGTGTTGGTCGCGCTCGCGCAGAGGAAGGAGCGCGGGAGTGACAGACAACCGCGAGGAGGTGAGACGCCTGGTGGAAGCCATCGAGGCGTTCGAGGCCATCGAAGATGACGAGGCGTGCGCCAAGGCTGTATCGGAGGCGCTGGCTCAGTGGCCGGACCACCACTCGAAGCTGCGTGCGCTTCGGCAACAGCGTGTCCAGGCGCTGAAGGTGCAGGGCAAGACGTGGGCGCAGATCGGGGAACTCCTCGGCGGGATCAGCGCTGCGCGCGCCCAGCAGATCGGTGCCGGGTTGAGCGGGGCGACCCGGAAGAAGCAGCAGCGGGAGGCGTCGGATGGATGAGCTGGTGGAGTTCCTGCGGGCCCGGCTGGACGAGGACGAGCAGATCGCGGGGGTGGCCGCCGGGTTGCAAGCCGACCCGGAGAACGGTTGGGGCGTCAGCGGACACGCGATCACGCCCCATATCGGTGTCGTGCACGAGGATGAGGCGCGGATGCACATCGCTCGTCATGATCCGGCGCGTGTCCTGCGCGAGGCCGACGCGAAGCGACAGGTGATCCGCGAGTGGGAGGACGCCCGTGCTACCGCCGAGGCCGACCAAGGTGACGTGTCCGCACGGGTGGCATTGCTGGCCTTCACGATCACACTGAGTGCACTCGCTTCTGTGTACGCCGATCACCCGGACTACCGCGAGGAGTGGCGGCCGTAGCCGTGCCCCAAGCGTGCGAGAGCCCCCGAGACCTGGACTCGGGGGCTCTCTGGTGTCCTCCGCCCCGAGCCTTCCCAGGCTGAGAGCAACCGCCGCCGGTGCGCGAGCAGCGTGTCCGCCCGGCAGCACTTCCAGCATCACCCCCGTGTCAAGTTTCCAGTTTCCGGCTGCTGAACGCGTTGGGTGGTGAACGATGACCGTCATGGCACGTAAGAAGATCCGGCCTCTGGGGCACTGCTCTCGCTGCACTCGGGCTTGCTGGAAAGATGCCGACGACTTTCACCGCTGGAACGCCACGATGAACCGAAGCGTTCTCGTGGGCCTGGTCTGCCCGGAATGCCAGACGGCGGAGGAGCACATCGAGGCGGAGGTGAAAGAGGCCACGCTCGACTACGCGAGCGCGGTACCGGACGCTTCGGGACGACCAATCGTTGCACCAATCGTTAAGACCGACGAGTCGGTCCACCCATCCGGTCGACCAAGCATGCCGGTGTCAGTGCCTGCTGGCAGGCTTACCCGTATGCCTGTGGTGATCGTGTACCCGCCCGACGAGCAGGGCGGCCGACGTGTCCGTGTCGATGGGGAGATCTCGGGCCGCGCGCTCGGACTGAAGGATGTGGTCGAGTTCCTGCGGCGGGCCGGCGCGGACGTCGAGGACACGGACGTAGTGCGCGCGGACTGGATCGAGTGGCGAGGCGGCGGGCCGGACATGTGGGAGCACTGACCGGGGCTGTCTGCCGGGCGGGTGACACGGTGCGATAATCCCGTGCCGTCGGCGGCGGCCGGCCGTTGGCAGGGCATGGAGCCGGTAGACGAGGAACTGTCGAAGTTGCTGGACGAGGGCGGGGATTTGATGCCGCTGCTGACGTTCGGGGAAGCGCGTGCGCTGCACTACGTCGCCCACCTGTTGGGCCTCGGTGATGCTGTGGCGGCGGATGCTGCTCGGGAATTGGAAACGCGGTTGGAGCGTCGGCTCAAGGTGATGTTCCCGGGGCAGGACATCCTGCTGAAGGCGGCGTACTACGACTACTGACGCACGACCGCCCCGTCTCAACCGTGGAGACGGGGCGGAAGGCGGTGCGCCGGGTAGCTACTCCGGTGCTTGGCAGCCGATCGGTCGACACCACCCTGGGTGCCGTACTGCCACGCTCAGGATGCCACGGGCGTCAAGCCGGGGCCGGTCAGCTCTTGCCGTGGACGACGAGGGCGTACACCTCGGCCAGCACCTTGAGGCGGGTGGACAGGTGATCGACGGGGCCGCCTTCTTTCTTCACTGCCTCGACTTGTTCCGTGATCGCGTCGAGGAGGGCCTTGGCGGCGGTCTTCTGGGCGTCGTACTTGCTGTTGCTGGCGACGTGGTCGTGCAGGCTACTCATGTTCACCTCGTTGCGGGTGGTTCGGGTGGCGTTGCTGTATACGTCTGCGTCGGGTGGGTTGGTTCCGTTACGGGGTCCGCCAGTTGGGTCCGCGGAGTGCGGGCGGGACGCTGCTCGTCGGCTGCGCGGTGAGCAGGCGCATGATTGCGTTGAGGTGGGCGGGCGGAGGCACGTCGGCGCGCTCGGGCCGCAGCGGGGGTACGGGCTGGTCGAGGCTGGCAAGGATCTTGTCGGTGAGGCCGTGCGCGTAGGCCAGGTCGAGCAACTCGGGGCATTCGTTGAGGTTGTCGGTCTCGGGGAGTTCCATGTCCCCGTAGGTGCCGCAGCCCTTGCATGCGGGTTCGTAGTGGACGTCGGGATCAAGCCGGTGGCGGGCGAGGACGCGCCGGTCGGCTTCGCAGCGGCGGAGCACCGCCTCGGGGTCGTGGTGGACGATGTGCTCGGCCATGAACATGCCTTCGTAGGAGCGGTTCCACCGTCTCCCGATCTTCCGCTTCAGGTCCGGGTGCGGATCGTCGACCACGAGGATGCGGCCGTCCGTCGTCTCGTCGCCGAAGGTCCACGACGGTGCGGCGGGGTGGCAGCCGCACAGCTCAGCAGCCTTGCGCGCGAGACGCTCGACCTCTTCGATCTGCTGGGTGATCCAGCCGTGCAGGTCAGGCATCGGGCTGCTCCCTTCCCGCGTCCATGAAGGCACGGAAGTACTCGGTCATCTCCTCGACGCTCGGCGGCGGTACGGCGTCTGGGTTGCTCGGTCGGCAGTGCACGTAGCCGGGGCGGATGGTGGCGTCGTAGACGAGCGGCCAGCCCATGGCGCGTGCTGCGGTCATGAGTTCGGGTGTGGCTCGCGGCTCGTCCTCCTTGGGGCGGAGGATGTCGATGAGCAGGTCGAGGGTTGCGGGTTCGGCAGCAATCTCTTGCACGGGTTCGGTGCGTACGAAGAGAAGTTCCATCACTGCTCCTGGTGGTTGGTTGCTCGGGTCGCTGCCGCCGGCGCGCGCTGGTCGAGGACGGCGCTCAGTCGGCGGCCGATCTCGCGTTCGGTCTGGGTCTGCCCCGCCATGAACAGCTCGCTGGCGATCATGCGGACGTCGGCGAGTGCGGCTTCGGCGCGCGCGGCTCGGGCTCGCTGCTCCTCGTAGGCCTCGGGTGGTGGTGTGGCGTCGCCGCGCCCGCAGTGCTCGCAGTAGCCGCGTGCCACGGCGCGGAGCGTGTCGAGGGCGTTGTACAGCTGGTCGAGTTCGGTGTCGGTGATCGTGGACGCGGTCCGGCGGTCGGTCACGGCTGCTCCTTGATGCTCGGCTTCTGTCCGGCTCCCTTGCAGCGGTAGGCGCGGGGGCGGAGGTATCCGCTGCCAGCGGGCCCGCCGTGGTGGCGGATGGTGCCGTTCTTCGTGAGGTTCATCTCGCGGCGACAGACGGGGCAGGTGCCGCGTCCGTGGGGGCTCTCGGTCACTTCTGCCTCCTGGCCACGGCGGTCGTCCAGCGGGTGACGGGCGGCCGGCATCCGACCTGGGTGACGTAGTCGATGACGTCACCGATCTTGCCGATCTCAAGGTCCCTGTCGGCCAGGGCGAGCTTGGCGACCAAGCTCACGAGTGCGGGGATGGTGTGCTCGGTGATCTCGCCGGTGGTGTAGAGGCGGTGGATGGGGCTGCCGAAGTGGCCGAAGTGGGGGCGGAGGATGTCGCGGATCTGCTGCTCGTTCACGTGTTGCTCCTGGTGGTGGGCCCGCCCGGGTGTGCCGGGCGGGCGGCGGGCTACGGCTGGGCGTTGATGGCGCGGGCCACGGCGAGGGCGCGGACCAGGTGGGTCGGATGGGCTGGGGTGTCGCCGACGTTGAGGTACTGCACTGCGGTCTCCAGCAGTGCGATGAGGGGGTCCCTGAAGTCGAGATTGAC